>CAZXJB010000007.1:0-37866 GCA_964640965.1 uncultured Actinomycetes bacterium
GGCTGTCGCCGCGGAGCTCCGGGCCGCCGGCGCCGAGGCGCGGGCGTTCCCCGCCGACGTGGCCGACCCCCACGAGGTCGCGGCGATGGCGGCGGCGGTGGCGGCCTGGGCCGGGCCGGTGGAGGTGCTGGTGAACAACGCCGGCGTCCTCGAGATGGTCCCGCTCGCCGAGATGGCCGACGAGGTGTGGCATCGTGTCGTCGACGTGAACCTCGGGGGGACGTTCCACTGCGTCCGGGCGGTGGTGCCGGCGATGGTCGCCCGGGGCTCCGGGCGGATCGTGAACGTCGCGTCCTTCTGGGGGATCGTGGGTGTGGCCGGCGCCACGCACTACTGCGCCTCCAAGGGCGGCATCATCGCGCTCACGCGGGCCGCGGCAGCCGAGCTCGGCCCCGCCGGCGTCCGGGTGGCCGCGCTCGCGCCGGGGACCGTGGATACCGAGCAGCTGCGCGCGGACGCGGCGTTCCTCGGCACCTCGCTGGAGGAGATGCGCGACCGCTACGCGGCGGACACGCTGCTCGGCCGGATCGCGAGCCCCGAGGAGATCGCGTGGCTCGCGGCCTTCCTCGCCTCCGACGACGGCGCTCCGTTCCACGGGCGCACGCTCGTCGCGACCGGTGGGAGGAGGGTGGTGTGAACCTCCGAGCGGTCCCCGAGCGCCCGCTCCCGGCCTCGACGCGCGAGCGGATCCTGCTCGTGGCCTCCGAGCTGTTCGCCACGCACGGCTACCACGCCACGACCACGCGGGAGATCGCCGCGGCCGTGGGCGTCCGCCAGCCGTCCCTGTTCCACCACTTCCCGTCGAAGGAGGCGATCCTCCAGACGCTGCTCTCCTCCGACCTCG
Source organism: uncultured Actinomycetes bacterium (assembly GCA_964640965.1). Classification (GTDB taxonomy): domain Bacteria; phylum Actinomycetota; class UBA4738; order UBA4738; family HRBIN12; genus HRBIN12. Next base: position 845 of record CAZXJB010000007.1, read on the forward strand.
ACGTCGCGGTGCCGAACGCGGAGGCCCTCGCCGCGGCGAACGGGCCGGCCTCGGTGCGTCTGTACCGGTACCTGTGGCACGACATCACGCACCTCACGAGCAGCCCGTACAACCTGAGCGGCCTGTACACCGAGGAGGTCATGCGCGACCCGGCGTTCGAGCCCTGGATCCGCATGCGTGCGCGCCTGCACGCCGCGATCGAGCGCATCCTCGCCGACGGGGTGGCCTCGGGGGAGTTCGTCGATCTCCCGGTCGAGGTCGTGCGGGAGGCGATCACGGGCATCCTCATCCGCACGCTCACGCTCCACAGCGGTCGGGAGCCGGAGGGAGCCCCCGCGTTCTGCGAGCAGATCGTGTCGCTCGTGATGCGGGCCGTCCTCGCTGACCCCGCTCGCCTGCCAGAGATCCGACGTCACGCCGTCGAAGGAGGGGGATGATGGGACGGACGCCGTACGCGATGGGTCCCGAAGGCTGGGAGGGGCCCGGCCTGCCGCAGTCGAACCTGCCCTCGTTCATGGGGGCCGCCTGGATCCCGTGCCGGGCAGAGGCGATCCGGGACGCGGGAGCACGGGCGGCGTTCCTCGGGGTGCCGTTCGATCAGGCCACGGTGTACCGGTCGGGCTCGAGCCACGCACCGCGGGCCCTCCGGTACGTCTCGGAGATGTTCCTGCCGTACCTCGGCGACTTCGACGTGAACGTCTTCGAGGAGTTCCGCCTCGCCGATGTGGGGGACGTGCCGATGATCCCCGCCGACGCCGCGCGCTCGCGCGCCTCCATCGAGCGGTGGGTCTCGGAGATCCTGCAGGCGGGGGCGATGCCGATCTGCATCGGCGGCGACCACTCGATCCCGATCCCGATCGGGCGAGCCATCTCGCAGCACGTCACGGGGCGTTTCGGCTACATCCACTTCGACGCCCACATCGACTGCCAGCCGAACTTCGCCGGCGAGCGGTTCACGAACTGGTCCCACGTGGCGCGGATGATCGAGCTGCCGAACGTGGACCCCCGCAACGTCGCGATCGTGGGCGCCCGCGGGGCGCTGAACCCGCCGGAGCAGTGGGACTTCGTCGAGCAGCACGGGATCCGCGTGTACCGGATGCGGGAGATCCTCGAGCGCGGCATCGAGGAGGTCGTCCGCGAGGCCCTCGATCTCGTGACCGACGGCACCGACGCCTTCTACTGCAGCCTCGACTCCGACGTCGTCGACGCGTCGGCGATGCCGGGGACCGACGCGCCGGAGCCCGGCGGGCTGCTCGCGCGCGAGATGCTCCGCGCGTGCGAGCTGATCGGCGCGCGGCGGCCGATCGCGCTCGACCTGGTCGAGCTGATCCCCGCGTACGACAACCCGGCCCAGATCTCCCTGCGGCTGGCCGGCTACATGATCCTCCACGTGCTGGGGGGGTGGGCGACGGGTGGCGAGCAGGTCCGGTCCTGAGCCCCTAGGGCTCGGCGAGGACGCGGGCGGCGTGCTCGGCGATCTCGCCGCAGGTCGCGATCCAGAGGTCCTCGCGCCCGCGCAGGCGGTCGAGGAGCGCGCCGAGCGCCCGGGCCCTGGCCGGCCGGCCGGAGAGGAACGGGTGCATGGTGAGCACGGCGCACCCGCCCACCTCGGCGAGCGCGTCGATCTCCTCCCACCAGGCCTCGAGGACCTCGCTCGGGCGCGCGATGGCGCCCGAGCCGGTGATGTCCGGCCAGAACGCGTACCGCTCCCAGTCGTCGAAGGTCCACGAGACCGGGACCTCGATGAGCCCGCCGACGCGGTACGGGGCGTCGCGCTCGAACAGGCTCGAGTCGTAGGCGAAGCCGAGCTCGGCGAGCAGCTCCAGGGTGTGGGCCCCGAGCTCCCACCACGGCGCGCGGTAGCCGAGGGGCCGCACCCCGGCGGTCCGCTCGAGCGCGTCGAGCCCGCGCCGCAGGATCGCGAGCTCGTCCTCGCGCGAGCGGCCGAGGAGCGACTCGTGCTCGTACCCGTGGTGGGCGATCTCGTGGCCGGCGGCCGCGACCGCGCGGACGACCTCGGGGTGGCGCTCGGCGGTGGCGCCGGGGACGAAGAAGGTGGCGCGCACGTCGCGCTCGGTGAGGACCTCGAGCAGGCGGGGCACGCCCGTCACCGGCCCGTAGCGCTGGTGCGACATCAGGCTCGGGCGCTCCGCGTACGCGGGGTCGATCGCCAGCATGACGGACTCGGCGTCGACGTCGAAGGTGACGGCGACGGCGGCGCGACGGCCCTCGGGCCAGGGGAAGGTGGGGCCGCTCACGGACGGGCAGGGGCGTCGGTCACGGCGAGGGTTGTACCGGGTCCGCGTCGTCGCGACAACCCGGCCGCGCGCCCGACCCGGCTACGATGCGGGGCGCGACTCGACCGTGGCCCCCTCGGCGACGGATCGAGCGGCCGAGGAGCGAGCAGCCGAGGAGCGAGGAGGAGCCCATGACGAAGGCCCCGGACCGCGTCCGCGACCTCATGACCGTCGGGGTCGTGACGGTCGCCCCTGAGGAGACGGTCGCCACCGCGCTGCGACGCATGATCGACCACGACATCGGCGCCGTGGTCGTCGCCGAGGGCGAGACGCCCGTCGGCGTCTTCACCGAGCGCGACGTGACCCGGCGGGTCCTCTCCGACCCGGACCTGCTCGAGCGCCCGGTCCGCGAGGTCATGTCCTCGCCCGTCGTCACCACGGAGCCCGACGCCGAGATCGTCTTCGTGTTCGAGACGATGAACGAGCGGAGGATCCGGCGCCTGCCCGTCGTCGAGGGCGGGCGGCTCGTCGGGATCCTCACCGAGCGCGACCTCCTGCGCTGGGTGGACGCGGTGGCCCACGAGTGAGGATGGCGACGGCGGACGCCTTCGAGCTCGCGACGTCGGTCGTGCACGCCGCGGCCGAGCGCGGGGTGCCGCTCCGGCTGCTCGGCGGTCAGGCCGTCCGCCTGCTCACGCCCGACTTCCCGCCCCGCTCGCGCGCCGGCCAGGACCTCGACCTCGCCTCGGTGGCCTCGGCGAAGAGCCAGGTCGAGGCGCTCCTCGCCGAGCTGGGCTTCGAGGGGGACCGCCGGTTCAACGCGCTCCACGGCCACAAGCAGCAGTACTTCGTCGGCCCGGGGGGCGGCCCGCCGGTCGACGTGATCATGGACCGGCTGGAGATGTGCCACGTGCTGGAGTTCCGGGATCGCATCGACCGGATGCCGTACACGCTCGACGTGACGGACCTGCTGCTGTCGAAGCTCCAGGTGGTGGAGCAGAACGAGAAGGACGTCCAGGACATCACGTACCTGCTCGCGGCCTTCGAGGTGCGCGAGGGCGACGAGCCGGGGACGATCGGCCTCGGCCGCGTCGGGCGGGTGGTGGCCGACGACTGGGGCTGGTGGCGGACCGTCACGGGCAACCTGGATCGCGTCGCGGAGCTGCTCCGCGGTGAGCTCGCGCGCCTCGTGCCTGCGGGCGCGCGCTTCGACCCGGTCGAGCAGGCGCTGCTGCTGCGCCGCCACGCCGAGGAGGTCCCGAAGAGCCTGCGGTGGAAGATCCGGGCCCGCGTCGGCGAACGGGTGCGCTGGTACGAGCTCCCCGAGGCGGCCGACCACTGAGGGAGGGATCAGCCCTCCGCGTTGCCGCCCTCGGTGTGCCGGTAGAAGGGGATCCGCAGCGGCGGTAGCGGTGTGTTGCCGAGGATGAGGTCCGCCGCCTTCTCCGCGGTCATCATCACCGGGGCGTAGATGTTCGCGTTCGTGATCGAGGGGAAGACCGACGCATCCACGATCCGCAGCCCCTCGAGCCCGTGGACCTTCATCGAGGTGGGGTCCACGACGGAGCGCTCGTCGACGCCCATCCGGCAGGTGCAGGAGGGGTGCAGGGCGGTCTCGCCGTCCCGGGCCACCCAGTCGAGGATCTCCTCCTCGGTCTCGACGCCCGGTCCCGGCGAGAGCTCCCCGCCGTTGAAGGGGTCGAAGGCGGGCTGGTTCAGGATGCGGCGGGCGATGCGGATCGCCTCGACCCACTCGCGTCGATCCTTCTCCGTCGAGAGGTAGTTGAACAGCAGCCGCGGCTTCACGCGGGGATCGGGGCTCGTGATCTTCACCCACCCCCGGGCGTCCGAGTACATCGGGCCGATGTGGACCTGGTAGCCGTGGTCGCCCGCGGGGGCCGAGCCGTCGTAGCGGATCGCGATCGGCAGGAAGTGGAACATGAGGTTCGGGTAGTCGACCTCGTCGTTGGAGCGGACGAAGCCCCCGGCCTCGAAGTGGTTCGTAGCCCCCGGCCCGGACCGGAACAGGAGCCACTGCAGCGCGACGATCGGACGCCACCGCCACCGCAGGTACGGGGCGACGGAGACGGGCTGCGTGCATCGGTACTGCACGTAGACCTCCAGGTGGTCCTGGAGATTCTCGCCCACCCCGGGGAGGTCGTGCACGACCTCGATGCCGAGGGCGCGCAGCTCCTCGGCGTTGCCGACGCCGGAGACCTGGAGGATCTGGGGCGTGTTGATGGCCCCGCCGCAGAGGATCACCTCCCCCGCGGTCACCCGCTCGACCCCACCGCGCCCCCGCACGTACTCGACGCCCACGGCCCGGGTGCCGCGGAAGAGCACGCGGGTGACGAAGGCCCGGGTCCGGACCTCCAGGTTGGGGCGACCCATCACCGGGTGGAGGTACGCGCGGGCGGCCGAGAGGCGTCGCCCGGCGTGGATCGTCCGGTCGAAGGGCGCGAAGCCCTCCTGCCGGAACCCGTTCACGTCCTCGGTCAGGGGGTAGCCGGCCTGCTGGACGGCCTCGAAGAAGGCGCCGAACAGCGGGTTGCGCGCCGGGCCGCGCTCGAGCACGAGCGGTCCGGCGTGGCCGCGGAAGGGATCGTCGACGCGGGCGGCGAGGCAGTTCTCCATGCGCTTGAAGTAGGGCAGGCAGTGGGCGTAGCTCCACGTCTCCATGCCCGGGTTCGCCGCCCAGCGCTCGTAGTCCATGGGGTTGCCGCGCTGGAAGATCATGCCGTTGATGGAGCTCGAGCCGCCGAGAACCTTGCCCCGGGCGTGGTAGATCCGCCGGCCGTGCATGTGGGGCTCGGGCTCGGACTCGTAGCGCCAGTCGTAGAAGCGGCTGCCGATCGGGAAGGCGAGGGCCGCCGGCATGTGGATGAAGACGTCCCACGGGTAGTCGGGGCGGCCGGCCTCCAGCACGAGCACGCGGTTGGAGGGGTCCGTGGAGAGGCGGTTGGCGAGGCAGCTGCCGGCGGAGCCGCCCCCGACGATCACGAAGTCGTAATGACGCGAGGTCATCGCGGCAGGAGTCTGCGCCATCCGGTCGCGGCCCGCGCGCCGACGGTTGCGGCGACCGCAACCGTTGGGTTGCCCCGGTTCCGCGCCTCCCCCATAGTCCGACGGTCGGGCCGACCGAGGGTCATGGTGCGGCCCCACGCAACCGAGGAGACGGCTGACCACGGTGGACAGGATCGACGCGTCGGTCTCGTGCCGCGATCTCTGGAAGGTGTACGGCCCGAGGCCGGAGCGCATCGTCGGCTCGCCCGAGGCCGACCTTCCCCGGGCCGACCTGCTCGCGAGGACCGGTTGCGTGGCGGCCGTGCGGGGCGTCTCCTTCGACGTCGCCCCGGGCGAGGTCTTCGTCGTGATGGGCCTCTCGGGCTCGGGGAAGTCGACGCTCGTGCGGATGCTGAACCGCCTGCACGAGCCGACGGCGGGGCGGATCCTCATCGACGGTGAGGACGTCCGAGCGCTGGACGCGGAGCGACTGCGCGAGCTGCGGCGCCGCAAGGTGAGCATGGTCTTCCAGCACTTCGGGCTCCTGCCCCATCGGCGGATCGTCGACAACGTGGCGTTGGGCCTGGAGATCCGGGGGGTCGATCGCGCCGAGCGCCTCCGCCGCGCCCACGAGGTGCTCGAGGTCGTGGGGCTCGCGGGATGGGCGAGCGCCTACCCCGAGGAGCTCTCGGGGGGGATGCAGCAGCGGGTCGGGCTCGCGCGCGCCCTCGCGACCGACCCGGAGATCATGCTCTTCGACGAGCCCTTCAGCGCGCTCGATCCGCTCATCCGCCGTGACATGCAGGACGAGGTCCTGCGGCTCCAGCGCGAGCTCCGCAAGACGATGATCTTCATCACCCACGACCTCATGGAGGCCCTCAAGCTCGGCGACCGGATCGCGGTCATGAAGGACGGGCGGTTCGTCCAGGTGGGCACGCCCGAGGAGGTCGTGCTGCGTCCGGCCGATGCGTACGTCGCCGACTTCACCCGGGACGTGCCGCGCTCGCACGTCCTGCGGGCCCGCTCCGTCATGCAGCCCTTGAACGGGAGTCACGCGTTCGCCGCGGACGTCGGGCCGGAGACGACCCTCGCCGAGCTGCTCCCGATCGTGGCGCGGAGCGAGGACCCGGTGCGGGTCGTGGAGGACGGTCGGCCGATCGGCGTGGTCGACCGAGCGGCGGTGCTGGAAGCGATGGTCGAGGGCCCCCGCTGATGGAGGACCCCCGCTGATGCAGGAGCGTCTGGGCAGGCCCTCGCCGCGGACCGCCGCGCTCCCCGGGGTCGAGCTGCTCGGCGCGAGCTCCTCGCGGCGCGCCTGGGCCAGGCGCGCGGCGTGGGCCGCGGGCGTGGTCCTCGGCGTCGCGATCGGGTTGCGGCTCGGCGGCGGGTTCCCCGAACGCGGGGTCGTGGATCTCGCGCGCGCCTTCAACGCCTTCCAGGACTGGGTCATCACGCACCAGCGCACGCACCCGGTGTTCCGCCACGGGCTCGTGCCGCTCAAGGATCTCGTGAACTCCTCCTTCGACGGCCTCGTGCGACTGCTCTCGCGCATGACGTGGTTCGGCGCGATCGCGAGCGCGGCGCTCGTGTCCGGCGTCGCGGCGGGTTGGCGCAAGGGGGTGCTCGCCGCCGCGGGGTTCGGGGTGATGGCGATCCTCGGGCTGTGGCCGGAGAGCCTCGAGACGCTCGCGCTCATGGTGATGGCCGTGGTGGCGGCCCTCGCGGTCGGGATCCCTCTCGGGGTCTGGGCGGGGCGTCGGCCGGTCGCGGACCGGGTCCTGCGTCCGGTCCTCGACGCGATGCAGACGATCCCGGCCTTCTCCTACCTCGTGCCCCTCGTGCTCCTCTTCTCGATCGGGACGACGACCGCGCTGATCGCCACGGTCGTCTTCGCGCTTCCCCCGGCGATCCGCCTCACGGCGCTCGGCATGAAGCTCGTCTCGCGGGGTTCGATCGAGGTCGGCGAGTCCTTCGGCGCGACCCCGAGGCAGCTGCTGCGCAAGGTGCAGCTGCCGCTCGCCAAGCCGCACATCATGCTCGGGGTGAACCAGACCATCATGATGGCCCTCGGGATGGTCGTGATCGCGGCCTCGGTCGGGTTCCGGGGTCTCGGCCGGGTCGTCTACAACGCCCTGCAGCGCAGAGACGTCGGCGAGGCCCTCGCCGGCGGCATCGCGATCGTGGTGCTCGCGATCGTGCTGGACCGGGTCACGATGGGATGGAGCCAGCGGGACCGGCGGCACCGGGGCGCCGACCGGATCCACCTCGGGCCCTGGTCGATCTCCCGCCGGCAGGCGTGGGGGCTCGCGCTCGTCGGGGTGACCCTGGCCGTGGGGTTCGGGCGCGAGATCCTGCGGCAGCAGGACTTCCCCGAGGTCTGGGGGGTGTCGATCTCGGAGCCCGTGAACCGGGCGGTGGCATGGCTGACGCTCCACGTGAGCGACGTGACCGAGGCGATGAGCGGCTCGATGATCCGCCTCGGCCTGGACCCGCTCCGCGACCTGCTCCTCGGGGTCCCGTGGTGGATGGTCGCGGGCGGGGCGGCCCTCGCCGCGTGGAAGGTCTCGCACCGGCTGGGGCTCACGACTCTCGCCTTCTGCTGCGTCGCGGGCGTGGGCGTCCTCGGGATGTGGGACATCTCGATGGACACGCTCAGCCAGGTGATCGTCGCCGTGGCCTCTTCGGTGGTGCTCGCGATCCCGATCGGGATCTGGTCCGCCTGGGACGATCGGGTCCAGCGCCTCCTGCGTCCGATCCTCGACGCGATGCAGACGATGCCGCAGTTCGTGTACCTCGTGCCGGTCGTCGCGCTCTTCAACGTCGGGCGGGTGCCCGGGGTGATCGCCGCGCTCGTGTACGCGCTCCCGCCGGGGATCCGGCTGACGGACGCGGGGATCCGCCAGGTGCCGCGCGAGACCGTGGAGGCGGCGGCGGCCTTCGGCTCCACCCGGTGGCAGGTGCTGACGAAGGTGCAGCTGCCGCTCGCCCGACCGTCGATCCTGCTCGGGGTCAACCAGACGGTGATGATGGTCCTCTCGGTCGTGATCATCGCCGGCCTCGTCGGTGGCGGGGGGCTCGGGTACGAGGTGATCCAGGGGCTGTCGCACGATCCGGGGCGGGGGATGGTGGCCGGGATCTGCATCCTGCTGCTGGCCATCGTGATCGACCGGATCACGCAGACGATGGGACGGGTCCGGGGGGAGCCCTCCGGCTCGGGGGCGTCGGTGTGAGACCGACGGTGTTCGCGTGGGACCGACGGTACGGAAAGGGGGAAGCATGCGAGGAACCGGCCTGAAGCGGCTCGTCCGCCTGGGGGGGCTGCTCGCGCTCGTCGCGCTCGTCGCGGCCGCGTGCAGCGATGTGCAGGAGGGCGGGTCGTCGGGTGGAGGGGCGACCGGCCCGACCCCGGATACGGTGGTTCCCGACCACCGGGACATCACGATCCGCATCGCCGTCAGCCCGTGGGACGGCTCGGCGGCGAACGCGAACGTGGCGAAGGTGCTGCTCGAGGACAAGCTCGGGTACACGGTCGAGCTCGTCGAGATCGACGAGTTCGCCCAGTTCCCCGCGCTCGCGAACGGCGACCTCGACGCGACCCTGGAGGTCTGGCCCTCCGGTCACGGCAAGGACTACAAGAAGTACATCGAGTCGGGCAACGGCGTGGTCGACGGCGGGGAGCTCGGCGTCATCGGGCAGATCGGGTGGTGGATCCCGACGTACCTGCTCGAGGAGCAACCGGAGCTCGCGACCTGGGAGGGGCTCGCGGGCAACGAGGACCTGTTCCGGACGGCCGAGTCGGGCGACGCCGGGCAGATCCTCGACGGCGACCCGAGCTACGTCACCTTCGACCAGGCGATCGCCGACAACCTGGGCCTGAACCTGAAGGTCACCTACGCGGGATCCGAGGCGGCCGAGCTCGCGGCGCTCGACGCCGCGTACCAGAAGCAGGAGCCGATCCTGTTCTACTTCTGGACCCCGCACTGGGCGCACGCGCAGTACGACCTCACGATGATCGAGCTGCCCGAGGTCACGCCCGAGTGCGAGCAGGCCGCGATCGACGACCCGGACGCCTACGCGTGCGGCTACCCGCAGGACGTGCTGTACAAGGCGTTCCACGAGGGACTGGAGCAGAAGGCGCCCTCGGCGTTCGCCTTCCTGTCGGCGATGTCCTACACGAACGAGGACCAGAACAGCATCGCGCTCGACATCCACAACGGCGTGGATCCCGAGGAGGCCGCCCGGACGTGGATCGACGCCCACCCGGACGTGTGGCAGCCCTGGGTGGACGCGGGCCTCGCCGCTGAGTGAGCGGGATCGGAGCACGGGGAGCGGTCCTTCCGGACCGCTCCCCGCCACGGCCTCGAGGAGGTGCGAGGTGGGCGAGCACGCGCGGATGTGGATCGGCGGTCGCTGGGTCGACGGCGAGCGCACGTTCGAGGCGAGGAGCCCCTCGACCGGTGAGGTGATCGGCGAGGTCGCCGAGGGCTCGCGGGAGGACGCCCGGCGGGCGATCGAGGTGGCCAGGGCCGCGCAGCGGGGCTGGGCCTCGCTCTCCGCCTTCGACCGGGCCCGGGCGATGCGTCGGGTCGCCGAGGCGATCGACGCCCGGCGCGACGAGCTCGCGCGGACGCTCACGCTCGATCAGGGCAAGCCGCTTCGGGCCGAGGCCGAGGACGAGGTGGCCGAGCTCATCGCCTACTTCGAGATGGCCGCGGCGGACGCGACGCGCGTCGAGGGGCTCCTGCCCCCCTCGGTCGATGCCGGCAAACGCGTGCTGCTCCAGCGCGTGCCCCTCGGCGTCGTCTCGGTCATCAGCCCCTGGAACTGGCCGTACACCATGCCGGCGGAGATCCTGGCCCCGGCGATCGCCTACGGGAACACCGTGGTGTGGGTCCCGGCGCCGTCGACCTCGATCTGCGCTGTCCGCCTGGCCGAGTGCCTGGAGGCGGCGGACCTGCCTCCCGGCGTGGTGAACCTCGTGACGGGTCCCGGCCCGGTGGTGGGGGACGAGATCGCGGCGAACCCCGCCACCCAGGCCGTGGGGTTCATCGGGTCGATCGAGACCGGCCGCACGGTCGCGGCCCGCGCCGCGGGGAAGGAGCTGCTCTTGGAGATGGGCGGCAACGGTCCGCTCGTCGTGCTGGACGACGCCGACCTCGACCGCGCCGTCGAGGCGACCCTCGTGGCGTGCTTCCTGAACGCCGGGCAGAGCTGCACGGCGGGGGAGCGGATCCTCGTCCAGCGCTCCGTCCTGGAGCCCTACGTCGATCGGCTGCTCGCCGCCGTGGAGCGCGAGATCCGCGTCGGCGACCCGTTCGATCCGGCCACCACGATGGGGCCGCTGAACAACGAGCCGACGGCCGAGAAGACCGACCGGCACGTCCGCGACGCGCTCGACCGCGGGGCCCGGCTGCTCGCGGGCGGCGAGCGGCTGCCGCAGGTCGGCTCGGACCTCTTCTACGCCCCGACCGTCCTCGTCGACGTCACCGACGAGATGGCGATCGCGCGCGAGGAGACCTTCGGGCCGGTCGCCCCGATCTCGGCCATCGAGGATGAGGAGGAGGCGCTGCGGATCGTGGACGGCTCCCCGTACGGGCTGCTCGCCGCGGTGTTCACCCGGGACCTCGCGCGCGGGCTCCGGTTCGCCGAGACGGTCCGCACCGGCTGGGTCAACGTGAACGAGGGCACCAACTACTGGGAGTCGCACCTGCCGTTCGGCGGACGGGCGGGCTCGATGAGCGGGGTCGGCAGGGTGGGCGGACGGTTCTCGATGGAGCGGCTGACCGAGCTGAAGACCATCGTCGTCGACCTCGGGAGCGGCTAGCAGTTGCCCCCGCCGCAACGAACCTATCGGATGCGCAACCAGCGGAGGGCATCATCGGAGGGACCATGCGGGATCGAGCGCGCACCGTGATCGTCGGAGCCGGCATCGTCGGCGCGAGCGCCGCGTACCACCTGGCCGAGCTCGGGGAGACGGACGTCCTGGTGATCGACCAGGGGCCGCTCTTCGAGGCGGGGGGCTCCACCTCCCATGCGCCGGGGCTCGTGTTCCAGACCAACGGCTCCCGCACGATGTGCAAGATCGCCCAGGACACGGTCGCCCTGTACCGGTCGCTGGAGCTGGACGGCGAGCCGTGCTGGTACGAGGTCGGCTCGATCGAGGTCGCCACCACGCCCGAGCGGATGCGCGAGCTCCGCCGGCGCCTGGGCTTCGGCCGCGCCTGGGGCCTCGAGGGTGGCGAGCTCCTCGGCCCGCGCGAGGTCGCGGAGCGAAGCCCGCTGGTGAACCCCGACCACATCCTCGGCGGGTACTGGGTGCCCTCCGACGGCATCGCCAAGGCGGTCCGCATCGTGACCGCGCTCGCGCGGCGTGCCGAGGCCAAGGGTGTGGCGTTCGAGGGCGGGGTCACGGTGACCGGGTTCGACGTGCGGGAGGGGCGCGTCCGTGGGGTCCGCACCGACCGAGGGGACATCGAGTGCGAGCGCGTCCTGATCTGCGCCGGCATCTGGGGCCCCACGGTGGGCGCGATGCTCGGTGTGCCGATCCCGCTCGTCGCGGTCCAGCACCAGCTCGTCTGGACCGACCCGATCCCGGAGCTCGCCGGCGAGACGCGCGAGGTCGTGCACCCGCTGCTGCGGCACCAGGACCACTCGCTCTACTACCGACACCGCCAGGACCACTACGCCGTCGGCAACTACCGTCACGAGCCGCGGGTGACCCCGCGGTCCGAGATCCGCCACCCGAGCCAGCCTGGGCCGATGCCCTCGCTCATGCCGTTCACGCCCGAGGACTTCGACGAGGCCGAGGCCGAGACCGAGCGGTTGCTCCCCGCCCTCAAGGGCCGGATGCGGCCGTCGGACCCGACACGATCGATCAACGGGATGTTCTCGTTCACACCCGACGGCGGCTCCATCGTGGGCGAGAGCACGACCGTGCGGGGAGCTTGGGTGTGCGAGGCGGTCTGGGTGACCCACGCCGCGGGGATGGCGCGTCAGGTCGCCGAGTGGATGGTCGGGGGGCAGCCGAGCCTGGAGCTCGCGGAGGCCGACGCCAACCGCTTCTACCCCCATATGACGACCCCTCCCTACGTGCTCGAGCGCGGGAAGCAGCAGTACCGGGAGGTCTACGACATCATCCACCCGCGCCAGCAGATGGCGCGCCCCCGGGAGCTGCGGCTCTCGCCCTGGTACGAGCGGCAGGTCGCGCTCGGCGCGTCGTTCATCTCGGCGGCGGGATGGGAGCGCCCCCAGTGGTACGAGGCGAACCGCCCGCTGCTCAGGGGCGCGCCGTGGGAGCGGCGGGACGAGTGGTCGGGCATGCTCTGGTCCCCGATCGAGGGGGCGGAGCACCTCGCGACCCGCGAGCGGGCGGGGCTGTTCGACCTCACGGCGTACCTGAAGATCGCCGTGGAGGGGCCCGATGCGCTCGGCTTCCTGGAGCGCGTGTGCGCGAACCGGATCGATCGCCCCGTTGGCTCGCTGATCTACACCTCGATGCTCACGGCGAGGGGCACGATCCGTTGCGACGTCGTCGTGACGCGCCTCGCCGAGGACCGCTTCATGGTCGTGACCGGGGGCGGCTCGGGGATGCACGACCTCGCCTGGATCCGCCGCCAGCTCCTTGGGGGCGAGCGGGTGCAGATCGAGGACCGGCCGATGTTCACGCTCGGCCTGTGGGGTCCGCGCTCGCGCGAGATCCTGGCGGCCGTCACCGAGGCCGACCTGTCGAACGGGGCCTTCCCGTACATGACCGCCCGCTGGATCGACCTCGGCGAGGTCCCGGTGCTCGCGCAGCGGATCAGCTACGTCGGTGAGCTCGGCTGGGAGCTGTACGGGCCGATGGAGATGGGGAGGCGCGCCTGGGACCTCCTCTGGGAGGCCGGGCGTGAGGCCGAGCTCGTCGCGGCCGGTCTCGGCGCGTTCGACTCGCTGCGCCTGGAGAAGGGGTACCGGCTGTGGGGCCAGGACATCGATACCGAGCACGACCCGATCGAGGCGGGGCTCGGGTTCGCGGTGCGCTGGGACAAGGACTTCCAGGGCAAGCAGGCGCTGGAGGCGGTGCGCGATCGGGGTCCGGTGCGGCGCCTCGTCTGCATGACGCTGGACGACCCCGAGCGCGTGGTGATGGGCAAGGAGCCGGTGTGGGCCGAGGACCGGGTGGTCGGGTACGTGACGTCCGCGGGCTACGGCTACACCGTCGGCCGTGGGATCGCCTACGGCTACCTGCCGTCGGGCCTCGCTCGCGAGGGCACGGCGGTCGAGATCGAGTACCTGGGCGAGCGGCTGGCGGCGACCGTCACCGCCGAGCCGCTCGTCGACCCGAAGGGCGAGCGACTGAGGAGCTGAGATGGCCGGAGACGACATCGACCTCGGCAGCCTGTCGGACGAGGAGCTCGTCCGACAGATGCACGACGACCTGTACGACGGTCTCGCCGACGAGATCGTCGAGGGGACCCAGATCCTGCTCGGCCGCGGCTGGGCGCCGGACAAGGTCCTGAACGACGCCCTCGTGGAGGGCATGCGGATCGTCGGTGTGGACTTCCGCGACGGCATCCTGTTCGTCCCGGAGGTGCTCCTCGCGGCGAACGCGATGAAGGCGGGGATGGAGGTCCTGCGCCCCCTGCTCGCCGAGACCGGCGCCGAGCGCATCGGCAAGGTCGTGATCGGGACGGTCAAGAACGACATCCACGACATCGGCAAGAACCTCGTCGCGATGATGCTCGAGGGCGCCGGGTTCGAGGTCATCGACCTCGGCATCAACAACCCGGTCGAGAACTACCTCGCCGCGCTCGAGGAGCACGAGCCCGACATCCTCGGCATGTCCGCCCTGCTCACGACCACGATGCCGTACATGAAGGTCGTGATCGACACGCTCGTCGAGCGGGGCATCCGCGACCGTTACATCGTCATGGTGGGCGGGGCACCGCTGAACGAGGAGTTCGGTCGTGCGATCGGCGCCGACGCCTACTGCCGCGACGCCGCGATCGCCGCCGAGACGGCGAAGCAGCTGATCCAGGCCCGTCGGGCCCGGGTGGCCGTCTGAGTGGGGCGGGCGTGAGCGCCGAGGCCGAGCTCCAGATCATCCGCTGGCGCGACATCCCCGCCCAGGTCATCGCCCGGCGGGGGCGCGAGACCGCGCGCCGGCTCATGCCCGAGTCGTTCCAGGAGGCGATCGACGCGGCGGCGATGGTCGCCGGCCTCACGGGCTCGGACGAGTACGCCGCGAGCTTCCGCACGGAGCGTCGTCCCTGCGGGGAGGACCTCGAGGCCGAGGCGGAGGCCGCCTATCAGGAGCTCCTGCAGGAGTGGACGCCAGAGGTCCTGCGGGCTGCCATCCGCAGCGGCGGGCTCCGGGAGGGGGGTGCGGCATGACGCGGACCGTGCTCTCCTCGGCGACGCGCGAGGTCGTGATCGGCCCCGACCTGCCCTTCGTCGTCATCGGCGAGCGCATCAACCCGACCGGTCGACGCAGGCTCGCGGAGGAGATGGCCCGCGGCGACTTCTCGACGGTCATCGCCGACGTGCAGGCGCAGGTCGAGGCCGGGGCGGACATGCTCGACGTGAACGCCGGGATCCCGCTCGCCGACGAACCGGCGATCCTCGCCGACACCGTCAAGCTCGTGCAGTCCCTGACCGATCTGCCGCTGTCGATCGACTCGTCGGTGGTCGCGGCCCTCGAAGCCGGGCTCGCGGTCTACCAGGGCAAGGCCCTGGTGAACAGCGTGACGGGTGAGGAGGAGCGCCTGGAGGCCGTGCTCCCCCTCGTCGCCAAGCACGGGGCGGCCGTGGTCGCGATCACGAACGACGAGACCGGCATCAGCGAGGACCCCGACGTCCGCTTCGAGGTCGCGCGGAAGATCGTGCAGCGCGCCGCGGACCACGGGATCCCGAAGGAGGACGTGGTCGTCGACCCCCTCGTGATGCCGATCGGCGCGATGGGCTCCGCGGGGCGGCAGGTGTTCCACCTCGTGCGGCGGCTCCGGGACGAGCTCGGCGTGAACACCACCTGCGGGGCCTCGAACATCTCCTTCGGACTGCCGAACCGCGAGGGGATCAACGCAGCCTTCCTCGCGATGGCGATCGCGAACGGGCTGACCTCGGCCATCACGAACCCGCTCCGGGAGGAGATCCGCCGGTCGATCATGGCGGCCGACGTCCTCATGGGCAACGATCCCGACTGCGGTCGGTGGATCGCACGGTACCGGGAGGGCGGCGATCCGGCTGGCGCGCGCGCCGGCCGGCGGGGCGGTCGCGCCGCTCGGCTGGCCGGGCGGGCGGACGCGGTGCCGTGACAGAGGAGGCGCCGCTCGTCGTCTTCACGCCCTCGGGGCGGCGGGGGCGCTTCCCGGAGGGGACCTCGATCCTGGACGCAGCGCGTGCGCTCGGTGTCGACCTGGACTCGGTCTGCGGGGGCCGAGGCATCTGCGGCCGCTGCCAGGTCGTCCTGGTCGAGGGCGACTTCCCCAAGCACGGGATCGTCTCGCGGCCCGCGCACGCCACGCCCTTCAGCGAACCCGAGAGCCGGTACCGCGAGCGGAGCGGGCTCGCCCCCGAGCGGCGCCTCGGGTGCCACACGCGGATCCTCGGCGATCTCCTCGTGGACGTCCCGCCCGACGCGCAGATCCACCGGCAGGTCGTGCGCAAGGAGGCCGAGGTGCGCGAGATCGAGCTCGACCCGGTCGTCCGTCTGTGTTACGTGGAGGTCGAGGCGCCGACGCTCGGCTCGGCGCGTGGGGACCTCGAGCGCCTGCTCGATGCGCTCGCGCGCGACTGGGGTCTCTCCGGGCTCGAGGTCGACCCGCGGATCCTGCCCGGCCTGCAGCGGACGCTGCGCGAGGGCGACTGGGCCGTCACGGCCGCCGTCCACGACGGGAGGATCCTCACCGGGCTGTGGCCCGGGTTCCACGACCGGGCGCTCGGCGTGGCCTTCGACGTCGGCTCGACCACCGTTGCCGGGCACCTGTGCGACCTGCGGACGGGCGAGGTGCTCGCCTCGGCCGGCGCGATGAACCCCCAGATCCGCTTCGGCGAGGACCTCATGAGCCGCGTGAGCTACGTGATGATGCACCCCGGCGCCGCGGCCGAGCTCACCGCCGCCGTCCGCGGCTGCCTGCGCGAGCTCGTCGGCGAGCTCGTCGCGGAAGCCCGGGCCGAGCGGACCGACGTGCTCGAGGTCACGCTCGTCGGCAACCCGATCATGCACCACCTCGTCTTCGGCCTGGACCCGACGGAGCTTGGCGGAGCGCCGTTCGCGCTCGCCACGGACTCCTCGCTGCGGGTGCCGGCCCGGGATCTCGAGCTCGACGTCCACCCGGGGGCGCGGGCGTACGCGCTCCCGCTCATCGCCGGGCACGTCGGCGCCGACACCGCGGGTGTGATCCTCGCCGAGGCGCCGTACGCGCGCGAGGACGTGACCCTCGTCGTGGACGTCGGCACGAACGCGGAGATCGTCCTGGCCGTCGGCGGTCGCCTGCTCGCCGCATCGAGCCCGACCGGCCCGGCCTTCGAGGGGGCCCAGATCTCGGCGGGGCAGCGGGCGGCCCCCGGGGCGATCGAGCGCGTCCGCATCGACCCGGAGACGCTCGAGCCGCGGTTCCGGGTGATCGGCACCGAGGCGTGGTCGGACGAACCTGGGTTCGCCGGCGCCAGCGTGTCGGGGATCTGCGGCTCGGGCATCATCGAGGCGATCGCGGAGCTGTACCTCGCCGGGGCGCTGACCGCCGAGGGCGTGGTCGACCCGGCGGCGGCCGAGCGCAGCCCGCGGGTGGTCTCCGACGGCCGGACCTTCGCCTACGTGCTGCACGATCCTCCGGGAGGCCCACGGATCTGCATCACGCAGAACGACGTGCGGCAGGTCCAGCTCGCGAAGGCCGCCCTGCACGCGGGGTGCCGGCTGCTGATGGACGCCGCCGGGGTCGACCGCGTCGACCGGATCCGGCTCGCCGGGGCGTTCGGAGCGCACATCGATCCGATCCACGCGATGGTGCTCGGCCTCGTGCCGGACTGCGACCCGGCCCAGGTGACGAGCGCTGGCAACGCGGCCGGCACGGGCGCGCGCATCGCGCTGCTGAACGGCGCCGCGCGGGCCGAGATCGAGGAGGTCGTCCGTCGCGTGGAGAAGATCGAGACGGCCGTCGAGCCGCGGTTCCAGGAGCACTTCGTGGGGGCGATGGGCATCCCCCACGCCACCGACCCGTTCCCCCGCCTCGCCGAGGTCGTGGCGCTGCCGACGCGCGAGGCCGTCGGGGTGGGCCGACGTCGACGAACGAGGAGCCAGGGATGAGCGAGGACACGAGCCCCCGTCGCCGCTCGGGCGG
Organism: uncultured Actinomycetes bacterium; assembly: GCA_964640965.1. Classification (GTDB taxonomy): domain Bacteria; phylum Actinomycetota; class UBA4738; order UBA4738; family HRBIN12; genus HRBIN12. The sequence continues at coordinate 18,402 of CAZXJB010000007.1, forward strand.
GCGTGCGGCCCGGCAGGCCGCGCGGCTGCACGCGGTCCAGGAGGTGGTGCCGTACATCACCCGGACGATGCGTCCGGTCGAGGTCCTCTCCGAGGAGGGCCTGGAGATCATCGAGCGCAACGCGGATGAGATCCTCGAGCGGGTCGGTGTGGTCTTCCGGGACGCCGACGCGCGCGAGCGCCTGAAGGGCGCCGGCTGCGACGTGGAGGGCGAGCTCGTGCGGTTCCCGCGGGGCCTCGCGCGGCAGCTGATCCAGGCCACCGCTCCGCGCGTGTTCACCCAGCACGCGCGCAACCCCGAGCGATCCGTGCAGATCGGGGGCGAGGCCACCGTGCTCGCGCCCGCCTACGGCTCCCCCTTCGTGCGGGACCTGGACGGAGGACGGCGCTACGGGACCATCGAGGACTTCCGCAACTTCGTGAAGCTCGCGTACCTGACGCCGTGGCTGCACCACTCCGGCGGCACGGTGTGCGAGCCCGTGGACCTGCCGGTGAACAAGCGGCACTTCGAGATGGTCTACGCGCACCTGCGCTACTCGGACAAGCCGTTCATGGGCTCGGTCACGCATCCCTCGCGCGCGGCCGACACGGTCGAGATGGCGCGCATCGTCTTCGGGGCGGAGGAGCTCGAACGCAAGACCGTGATCATGAGCCTCATCAACGCGAACTCCCCGCTCGTGTGGGACGCCACGATGCTCGGCGCTGCGCGCGTCTACGCCGAGGCCAACCAGGCGGTCATCATGACCCCGTTCATCCTCGCCGGGGCGATGTCCCCGGCCACGGTCGCGGGCACCGCGGCGCAGACCCTCGCCGAGGCGATGGCGGGGATGGCCTACGTGCAGCTCGTCCGGCCGGGAGCGCCGGTCGTCTTCGGCTCGTTCGCCTCCTCGATGTCGATGCAGTCGGGCGCGCCGACCTTCGGGACGCCCGAGCCCGCGCTCGTGCTGTACGTGCTCGCGGCGTGCGCCAGGCGCCTCGGCGTGCCGTTCCGCTCGGGGGGCTCGCTCACGGCCTCCAAGATCCCCGACGCGCAGGCAGCGTACGAGTCGGCCAACACCCTGCAGCCGACGCTCCTCGCCGGCGTGAACTTCGTCCTGCACGCCGCGGGGTGGCTCGAGGGCGGCCTCACGATGGGCTACGAGAAGTTCGTCATGGACGCCGACCAGTGCGGCATGCTCCACGCGTTCGCGCGCGGGGTCGACCTCTCCGAGAACGGCCAGGCCCTCGACGCGATCATCGAGAACGGGCCCGGGAAGCACTTCCTCGGCTCGGCCCACACGCTGTCGAACTTCGAGACCGCCTTCTACCGCTCCACCGTCGCCGACAACAACAGCTTCGAGCAGTGGGAGGCGGAGGGCTCCCTCGACACCGCCCGGCGGGCGAACCGGATCTGGAAGCGCATGCTCGCCGAGTACGAGCCGCCGCCGATGGACGAGGCGGTCGAGCTCGAGCTCCGCGAGTGGATCGAGCGCAGGAAGGCGTCGTTCCCCGATGCGAACGAGTGAGCGCTCGCTCCGGGGGCGCTCCGGCGAGCTCGGCCCGGCGGAGCGGCAGGCCCTCGCGCGCCTGGTCGCGGGGGCCCGGTTCGAGCTCATCCCCCTCGCAGGCGCGCTCGAGCAGGCCGAGGCCCTCCCGCCCGGCGCGCCCACGAGCGTGACGGCGTCGCCGAGCCGTGGGATCCGGGCGACGGTGGAGCTCGCGGCGGCCCTCGCCCACCGCGGCCATCCGAGCGCGCCGCACCTCGCGGCACACATGATCCGGGACCGCGGGCACCTCGCCGAGCTGCTCGCCGCCTGCCGCGAGGCGGGGCTCACCGAGGCCTTCATCGTGGGCGGCGACGCGAAGGAGGCCGGGGCGTTCGCCGACGGTCTCGCCCTGCTTCGGGCGATCCACGAGCTCGGCGGCACCTTCGAGCGGCTCGGCGTGCCCGGCTATCCCCAGGGCCACCCGCAGATCCCCGAGGACGTCCTGCACGGCGCGCTGCTCGCGAAGGCGCCGCTCGCCTCCTGGGTGACCACGCAGATGTGCTTCGACCCCGCGGCGATCGCGGCGTGGATCGGCCGGATCCGGGCGATGGGGGTGGAGCTCGAGGTGCACCTCGGCGTACCGGGCGCGGTCGAGCTCGGCAAGCTCATGACCGTGAGCGCCCGGATCGGGCTCGCCGACGCCGCTCGGTACCTCCGCAAGAACCGCTCGGTCCTCGGGCGGCTCGCGCGAGGTTCGTTCGGGCCGGACGGGCTGCTGGAAGCGCTCGCCCCCACGATCGCCGACCCGGCGGCGGGTGTGGGGGGGCTCCACCTGTTCACGTTCAACCAGGTCCCCTCGGCCGTCGCGTGGCAGCGCGCGATGCTCGAGACGCTCGCGGAAGCGCCGTAGGCGCCCGGGCTCGTCAGTCGCGGGGGAGGAGCTCGGCCGCGGCGAGGAGGCGGTCGAGGACGTAGTCGGCGAACGAGGGCCGGACGAAGAGGCGCGTCGCGCGCTCGCGCTCGTGCAGCAGGACCTGGGCGCGGGCGAACAGGGTCTGCGCGACGCGCCCGGGGACCCATCCACCGCGGAGGTCGAGGTCGAGCCCGCAGCCGGTCGCGAGCAGCTCGAGCCGGTCCGCCGCCTGGAGCTCGATCGCGGTGCGGGCCGCGCTCACGTCGAGGACGCTGCGGTGACGGCCCTCGAGGGCGGCCTCGAGCTCGGCGACGATCGCCGGCGCCTGGCCCTCGGGGCCCACCACGAGCCACTCGTCGGGCCCGAGCCACAGGGCCTCGCGCTTGCCGAGCACCCGGGAGGTGTTCGGCTCGAGCGGCAGGCCGACGCGCTGCGCCTCATCGGGCGAGCAGCGGACGTCCACCTGGGCGAGGAAGGGCAGTTCGACGGCGTCGAGGCGCGCGAGATCCTCCGTCCGGTCGGCGAGCGGCGCCCGAGGAGCGATCATCGTAGGCGGCTCCCCTCCGGGTCGTAGAACACCGGCTCGGTGACGCGCACGGGCACGGGGCCGGAGGTGAGCGGCGCGATGAGCGTGGTGCCGATGCGCCGCCGCCCGGCCTCGACGAGCGCGAGCGCGAACGTGCGGCCGAGCACCGGGCTGCGGTAGCTCGAGGTGACCCACCCCACCATCCGCATCGGCGGCTCGCTCACCTCCTCGACGAGCTGCGCCCCCTCCGGCAGGAGCGTCTCGGGGTCCTCCGGGAGCAGGCCGACGAGCTGGCGGCGGTCCGTCCGACGCAGGTCGGCCCGGGCGAGCGAGCGGCGCCCGACGAAGTCGGACCCGTCGGTGCGGACCATCCAGCCGAGCCCGAGGTCCTCGGCCGTCACGGTTCCGTCGGTGTCCTGGCCGACGATGATGTAGCCCTTCTCGGCGCGCAGCACGTGCATGGCCTCCGTACCGTAGGGCTCGAGCCCGAGCTCGGCGCCGGCGCGCAGGACCTCGTCCCACAGGCCGAGCCCGTACCGGGCCGGCACGTGGAGCTCGTAGGAGCGCTCGCCGGTGAAGCTCACGCGCAGGATCCGCGCCGGGACCCCCGCCACCTCGCCCTCGCGCACGGCCATGTGCGGGAAGGTGGTCGGGTCGAGGTCCACGCTCGGCTCGAGGGCGGCCACCACCTCCTGCGCGTTCGGGCCCGAGACCGCCGCCACCGCCCACTGCTCGGTGACGCTCGTGCACCAGACGCGGAGCTCGGGCCACTCGGTCTGGAGCCACTCCTCGAAGCGGTCGAGGACCATCGCCGCGCCCGAGGTCGTCGTCGTGACGAGGAAGCGGTCCTCGGCCAGGCGCACCGCGACGCCGTCGTCCACCACCATCCCGTCGAGGCCGAGCATCACCCCGTACCGGGCGCGCCCGACGGGAAGGGTCGACATGCGGTTCACGTACATCCGGTCGAGGAAGACGGCCGCGTCGGGCCCGAGGACCTCGATCTTGCCGAGGGTCGAGGCGTCGAGGACGCCGGCCGCCCGTCGCACCGCGAGGCACTCGCGCGCGACGGCGTCCGCCATGTCCTCGCCCTCCCGCGGGAAGTAGCGGGGGCGCTTCCACTGGCCGACGTCCTCGAAGACGGCGCCGCGCGCGAGGTGGGCGGGGTGCATCGGGGTGGTGCGGATCGGGTCAAGGAGCCGCGGCCCGCGGTCGAGCCCAGCGAGCGCCGCGTAGGGGATCGGCGTGTACGGTGGTCGGGGGTTCGTGGGGCCCTGGGCACCGGGGTTCCACCCGAGCAGGGCGTTCACGATCTCGGCGGCGAGGACCCCGCTCGTGCGCCCCTGGTCGATCGTCGTGCCGATGTAGGTGGCGCGCTTGACGTGCTCGACCGAACGCAGCCCGCGGCCGACCGCCACGGCCACGTCGGCCACGGTCTGGTCGCGCTGGAGCTCGACGTACTTCTCGGCGTCGTCCCCGTGCTCGATCCGGAAGAGCGGGGCCGAGGGCGGGACCTCGCCGGCCGCCGCGCCGACGATCTCGAGCCAGTCGGGGCCGGTGCCGTCGGGGACGAAGCAGGCCCGGGCCCCGTCGTAGCGGAGCCCGCAGCCGATCGCCCGGGCGAGCTGGAGCGTCGGGTTCCATCCCCCGCTCACCGCGAGGAGGTCCGCCGGAACGGTCTCACGCTCGCCGTTCGGTCCGGCGAGGTGCACCGCGGTGAGGGCGGGCTCGCCCTCGCTCGCGGCCACGACCCAGCCCGAACGCACCTCCACGCCGGCCGCAGCGAGGTCCGGCACCTCGCCGGGGATCGGCACGGGCTCGAGCAGCAGGACAGAGGCTCCGGCAGCGGCGAGCGCGAGGGCGGCCTCGTGGCCCCAGGCGTTGGTGCTCATCACCACCGCCCGCTCCCCGCACAGGACGCCGTAGCGCTCGAGGTAGGTCCGGGTCGCGCCGGCGAGCATCACGCCCGGCCGGTCGTTCCCCGCGAAGGCCACGGTCCGCTCGTGCGCGCCCGAGGCGAGCACCACGCGCCGAGCCCGCACGTGCCAGACGCGGTCGAGCTCGGTCCCGCGCTCGTAGCACACGACGTAGCCGTCGTCGTAGATGCCGGTCGCGGTCGCCCGGGCGAGGCAGACGGCGCCCTCGGGAGGGCCGTCGATCCGGTGCCGTTCGTCGACGAGGAGCACGCGCCCGCCGCGCAGGGCGGCCTCGGCGGCCGCGGCTCGACCGGCCGGGCCGCCGCCGATCACGAGGGTCTCGACGTGCCGATGCGTGTGCACGGCGGGACGCGAGGGCACATCCTCACCCGGCAGACGACCGACCCCCGGCCGGGGGACCACCGCCATGCCGTCCACGACGGGGACCGCGGTGGCCGCGACGATGGCTTCGAAGCCCGGACGGGTGACCTCGACGTAGGCGTTCGGCTCCTCTACCCCCGCCGCGACGACGCCGCGCGGCCGGCCGAGGATCGGAGAGCGGAAGCCGTCCCTGATACCGGTCGCGAGCAGGGCGGAGGCGACCGTGTCGCCCGCGAGGGCGGCGAGCTCGCGCCCCGCGAACCGGACGGAGACCGGCCGGCTCCGGTCGATCCAGGACCCGCCGTCGCCGAGCCGTCGTGGGCCGGTCACGCGCTCACCTCCGGGCGCGGCTCGCCTGGGCGGTAGGTGGCGAGCAGCCGGTGCGTCGCCGTGTCGCGGACGGCGTTGAACCAGCGACGGCAGCCGGCGGCGTGGAACCAGCGCTCGGCCCAGGGGCCCTTGGGGTTGTCGCGCATGAACAGGTGGTCGGCCCAGGCCTCGTCCGACAGGTCGTCGGGCTCCCCCGGATAGCTGATGTGCGCCTGGCCGCCGTAACGGAACTCGATCTCGTCGCGCGGCCCGCACCAGGGGCAGGGGATCAGCAGCACGCGCTCCGCTCCCGCATCAGTGGGCGACCGCCGCCGCGCCGTGCTCGTCCACCAGCGCCCCCGTGACGAACCGCTCGAGCGAGAAGGGCGCCGCGAGCGGGTGGGGCCGGCCGTTCGCGATCGTGTCCGCGTACACGAAGCCCGAGCCCGGTGTTGCCTTGAAGCCCCCCGTGCCCCAGCCGCAGTTGACGAACAGTCCCTCGATCGGGGTCGGGCCGATGATCGGTGAGGCGTCGGGGCTCACGTCGACGATCCCGGCCCAGGTCCTGAGCAGCTGGGCGTGGCGGAAGATCGGGAACAGCTCGAGGGCGGCCGCCATCTGGTGCTCGATCACGTGGAACGAGCCGCGCTGGGCGTAGCCGTTGTACGCGTCGATCCCCGCCCCCATGACGAGCTCGCCCTTGTCGGCCTGCGAGACGTACACGTGCACCGCGTTGGACATCACCACGCAGCCGAGGACCGGCTCGTACAGGTTCGAGACCAGGGCCTGCAGCGGGTGCGACTGCAGCGGCAGCCGGATGCCGAGCATGGAGGCGAGCACGCTCGTGTGACCGGCCGCGGCGAGCGCGACCCGCCCGGCCCGCACGTCCCCGCGGGTGGTCCGCACGCCCACCACCCGGTCGCCGTCTCGCAGGAAGCCGGTCACCTCGGCGTGCTCGACGATGTCCACGCCGAGCTCGCTCGCGCGCGTCGCGTACGCCCAGGCCACGCGGTCGTGCCGGGCCACGCCGCCCCGGCGCTGCAGCGTCGCCCCGAGGATCGGGTACCGCACGTCGGGCGAGACGTTGACGATGGGGCAGAGGGCCTTCACCTCCGCCGGCTCGAGCCACTCGGCGTCGATGCCGTTCAGGCGGTTGGCCTCCACCCGCCGGACGGAGGAGCGGACGTCGCCGAGGGAGTGCGCGAGGTTCAGCACGCCCCGCTGGCTGAACTGCAGGTCCCAGTCGAGCTCGTCCTCAAGCCTCTCCCAGAGCTTCAGCGAGTGCTCGTAGATGGCAGCCGAGGCGTCCCAGAGGTAGTTGGAGCGGATGATCGTCGTGTTGCGCGCCATGTTGCCGCCGGCCAGCCACCCGCGCTCGAGCACGCACACGTCGCGGATGCCGTGGTTCCGCGCGAGGTAGTAGGCGGTCGCCAGGCCGTGCCCGCCCCCGCCGACGATGACGACCTCGTAGGAGGCCTTGGGGTCGGCCGACCGCCACAGGCGCTCGGGCTCCGGATGCGAGGCTGGCATCGTGCGGAGGCTACCCGGCCACCACGGCCTCGGGGGACCGGGGCGTCGCCCCCTGCGCAACGGGGATGCGCAGGGGGCCACGATGTGGTAGCGTTCGCGCCTCCGAGGGACGACCTGTCTGCGGTGGGGGCTCGGATGGAGGACGGCGGCAACCTGCAGTCGGTTCGGCGAGCGATCAGCGCGCTCGAGCACATCTCCGACGCGGGCGAGCTCGGCGTGAGCGAGCTGGGGCGACGCCTCGGCGTCCACAAGGCGACGGCCTCCCGGCTCGTCGCGACCCTCGCCGAGCGCGGCCTGCTCGAGCGCGATCCCGCGACCGAGAAGTACCGCCTGGGGTTCGGGCTCATCCGGCTCGCTGGGGCCGCGATGGCCGAGCTCGAGATCGTCCGCGTCGCGCGCCCGCTCCTCGAGGAGCTCGCCGACCGGACGCGCGAGACCGTGAACCTCGGCGTGCTCTCCGGCGACTCGGTGGTCTACGTGGACCAGGTCACGGGTAGCCGCTCGGTCGTCTCGGTGAACTGGGTGGGGCGGCGGACGCCGCTGCACTGCACCTCGAACGGCAAGGTGCTCCTCGCCTGGATGGAGCCCCCCCGCCGTCGGCAGCTCCTCGCCCGGCTGGAGCCGTTCACCGAGCGGACGATCACGGATGCCTCGCAGCTCGAGGAGCAGCTCGAGCAGGTGCGCCGCCGGGGCTACGGGCAGACCCTCGAGGAGCTCGAGGAGGGCCTGAACGCGGTCGCCGCGCCGGTCCGTCAGGCCGACGGGAAGGTGGTGGCCGCGCTCTCGGTGAGCGGTCCGGCGTTCCGGCTCCGGCCGATCGACCTGCCACGGGTCGCCCGCCACACGATGGAGATCGCCGACGCCATCTCGCGTCGGCTCGGGTACGTCGAGCGACGTTCGGCGTTCGCAGGGAGGTGAGCGATGGGAGTCACGTGGGATCGGTACCGTCGGCCGGTCGGCTCGCTGCTCGATGCTGTCGGGGCGACGCCGCTCGTACGGCTCGGCCGCATCGCCCCCGAGATCGAGCTCTCCGCGAAGGTCGAGTGGTACGGCCCCACGGGCTCGGTGAAGGACCGGATCTACCGGTTCATGCTCGAGCGCGCCGAGGAGCGGGGCGAGCTGCGCCCCGGCATGACGGTGATGGAGTGCACGACCGGCAACGCCGGCATCGCCTGCGCCGCCGTCGCGGCCATCAAGGGCTACCCCTGCACGATCATCATGCCGGAGGGCATGGGGGAAGAGCGCAAGAAGCTCATCCGGGCCTACGGGGCCGAGCTCATCCTGACCCCCGGCGGTGAGTCCGACGTCGACCTCGCGCTCGCGAAGATGGAGGAGCTGCGCGCGGCCGACCCCGACCGGTACTTCGTGCCGGCCGAGTTCGAGAACCCCGACAACATCGAGGCCCACCGGCTCACGACCGCTCCGGAGATCTGGGACCAGATGGAGGGCCGGATCGACGCGGTCGTCGCGGCCCAGGGCACCGGCGGCTGGATCAGCGGGGTCGGTCGGTTCCTGCGCGAGCGCGGCGCCCCGACGCGCGTCTACACGGCCGAGCCCGCGGAGTGCGCGCTCATCTCCGCCAGGCGGTGGGGGCCGCACGGGATCGCCGGCATCGGCGACGGCATCGTGCCGAAGAACCTCGACCTCGCGGTGATCGACGGGGTCGTGGCGGTGCCGACCGAGGAGGCGCGCGCGATGACCCGGCGGCTCGCGCACGAGGAGGGCATCTTCTGCGGGACCTCCTCCGGCTGCAACGTGGCCGCGGCGCTCGAGGTGGCCCGGGCCCATCCCGAGCTGCGCCGGATCGTGACGGTCGTCGCCGACTCGGGCCAGCGGTACTTCTCCTCGGCGCTGTTCGGGGACGAGGTGGAGCGGGTCGAGATCCCCGAGCGCGAGCACCAGCTCGACGAGCACACGGTCGCGATGCTCGACGCCCACGCGGATCGGCTCGAGGTGCTGTGGGTCGGCGCCGGGCAGCCCGACCTCGTGAACTGAGTGAACCGAACCCCCGGGCCGGGCCCGGCTTGAACCGCCGTTCAGGCATCGGGGTATGCTTCGGCTCGCCATGCGGACCGAGCCCTGGGGCACCTACCCGATGTCGGAGGAGGACCGCCGGATCTGGGAGACGGCCCGGCGCTTCGTCGACGAGGAGCTGATCCCCTGGGAGGTCCACGCCGAGGAGCACGGCGGCCGGATCCCCGACGAGGTCCGCGAGCGCCATCGCCAGCGGGCGATGGAGCTCGGCCTGTCCGCGATGAACATGCCGCGGGAGCTCGGGGGCGGCGGGTTCACGACGTTCCAGCAGGTGCTGGTCTCCGAGCAGATCGGGCGTGTCACCAACGCCCTCGGGTGGTGCATCCACACCCCGCCGTCGTGGGCGCCGGAGGTCGTGACGCCCGAGCAGCTCGAGCGCTGGATCGTGCCGACGATCCGCGGCGAGCGTCACGAGTGCTACGCGATCACCGAGGAGGGCGCGGGCTCCGACGTGGACGCGATCGCCTCGACGGCCCGTCGCGAGGGGGACGGGTACGTGCTGAACGGCACGAAGTGGCACGTGACCTCGTTCAACGTGGCCGACTACTGCTTCTTCCAGGCCAAGCTCGCGAACGGCCCGCACGCCGGCGAGCACGCGATGTTCTTCGTGGATAAGGACACGCCGGGCGTCCGGCTCGTCCGGGAGCCCGCCTACTCCCACACCTACCCCGACACCCACGCCATCGTCGCGTTCGAGGACGTGCGCGTGCCCGCCTCGCACCTGATCGGGGAGGAGGGGGATGGGCTCTCCTTCACGTACGCGTGGTTCCGGTACGAGCGCCTCATGATCGCCGCGCGCTGCTGCGGCGCGGCCGAGCGCCTGATCGAGGAGGCCACGGCCTTCGCGAAGGAGCGGGTGCAGTTCGGTCGCCCCATCATCGAGCACCAGGCCGTCGCGCACATGCTCGCCGACTCGCTCACCGAGCTGTGGGCAGCCCGCCTCATGACCTACGAGCTCGCCAGGGACATCGACCGCGGGGTGGACGTGAAGGTGCAGCACGCGCGCTGCTCGATGGCCAAGCTCTTCGCGAGCGAGATGGCCAACCGCGTCGCTGACCGGGCCGTGCAGATCTTCGGCGGCCGCGGCTACATGCGCGAGAACGTGGCCGAGCGCTTCTACCGGGAGCTCCGCGTGGAGCGGATCTGGGAGGGCACCTCGGAGATCCAGCGGAACATCATCGCCGACCAGCTCGCGAAGCGCGGCGTGCGGACGCTCGTGGGATGAAGGAGGGGACGTGACCGACAAGCAGACGCTCACCGAGCGCGAACGGAACGCCTGGGCCGAGCTGCGGCAGCTCGTCGACGGGCTGCCGCGGGAGCGCCTCGAGGAGGAGGCGGTGACGGCCGACGGCTGGACGGTCAAGGACGTGCTCTGGCACATCGCGCACTGGTGGAACCACTTCGCCGACCTCCTCGACGCGATGCGTGAGGGCACCTTCGTCGAGCCGCCCGAGGACGAGGAGGCCACCGACGCCGAGAACGCCCGGGTGCTCGAGGAGTCCCGCTCGATGTCGCTCGAGGAGGTCGAGCGCGGGCTCGAGGCCGCGCGCGAGCGCATGCTCGCGGCCTGGGAGGCCCTGCCCGAGGTCGACGAGCCGGCCGAGCGCTGGTTCGGCTGGGAGACGTACGAGCACTACGAGGAGCACCTCGCCGACCTCCGCCGCTTCGCCGGCGTCGGGGGCGCGGCGGGCTAGGGGCTCAGAGGCGGAAGCCGAGCTCGTTCGCGGCGACCTCCATGCACGTGCGGTGCATGCGCTCGGGGGTCACCTGGGGGTCGTTCATCACGACCTGGATCGCGAGGCCGTCGACCAGGCAGGCCAGGCGCAGCGCGAGCTCGTCGGCGGGCACGGTGGAGGTGAACTCGCCCGAGGCCTGCCCGGTGCGGATGATCTCGGCGATCTGGTTCCGCCACCGCTGGTCGAGGGCCTCGCGATCCCGGGCCATCTCGGCGTCGCGCAGCGCCCGGACCCAGACCTCGATCCACAGCGCCCACTCGTCGAGGCGCCCGTACTCGGGCAGGTAGCCGGGGACCGAGAGGTCGATGAGGCGCCGCAGCTGCTCGCGGGCCGAGTCGATCCTGCGCACCTCGCGCGACATGCGCAGGTAGAACTGGTCGTTGGCGTACGTGAGCGCCTCGGCGAGCAGCCGGTCCTTGGACTCGAAGTAGTAGAGGATGAGGCCGGGGGACACGCCGGCCTGCTCGGCGATGTCGGCGATGCGCGTCTCGGCGAGACCGCGCTCGGTGATCACCCGGGCGGCGGCCTCGACGATCTCCTGGTGCCGGTCCCGGCTCCTCGTCGCGGTTCCGCTCACGTCCTCCTCCTGGTCGCCCTGAACACGGGTCGAACGGTCCCCGGCTCCGGGGCCGCCCTGAACCAGCGTTCAGGGCACTCTAGCCCGTCGGGCGGGGTTGTCAACCCGAGCACCGCGCCTGCCCGCTTGACTCGCCGTTCAAATCCGGGGGAAGATTCCGACGAGGTCGCCCGAAGGAGAGGGGTCCGATGGCAGGCGCATACGACGCGATCATCATCGGTGGGGGTCACAACGGGCTCGTGGCCGGCGCGTACTTCGCGCGGGCCGGGGCGCGCGCCGTGGTGCTGGAGGCGAGGCACAAGACCGGGGGCGCCGCCGACACGAGCGCGCCCTTCCCGGACCACCCCGAGATCAAGGTCACGACCTACTCGTACGTGATGTCGCTCATGCCGCCGACGATCATCCGCGAGCTCCAGCTGAAGCGGCACGGGTACGACGTCACGCCGTTCGGGCCCTACTACCAGGCGTTCCCCGACGGGCGCTCGATCAAGGTCTACGCCGACGACGCGAAGAAGTCCTACGAGTCGGTGGCGCAGTTCTCGAAGAAGGACGCCGAGACCCTGCCGCTGTGGGAGGAGTGGCTGAAGGGGGTCGCGGACGTGCTCGGGCCGCTGCTCCTGCGCGTCCCGCCCAAGCTCGGCTCGCTCGCCCTCGGCGATCTGCTCGAGACGGCCGAGACGGCCTGGCGGATGCGCAAGCTCGGCGTCCGCGGCGTCGCGAGCGTGACGAAGCTCTTCTCGATGAGCGTGACGGATCTGCTGAACGAGTGGTTCGAGTCCGACGCCGTGAAGGGCATGCTCGCGGTGAACGGGGTCATCGGCACCTGGGCGGGGCCGGACGAGCCGGGGACCGCGTACGTCATGCTCCACCACTCGATCGGGGACGTCGGCGACGGGCACCTCGGCTCGTGGGGCTTCCAGCAGGGCGGCATGGGCGCGGTCGCCGACGCGATCCGGCGCTCGGCGGAGTCCTACGGGTGCGAGATCCGCACGAACGCCCGGGTCGCCAAGATCCTCGTGCGGGGCGGCCGCTTCGTCGGCGTCGCGCTCGAGAACGGCGAGGAGCTGTACGCCCCGATCGGCGTGACGACGGTGCACCCGAAGATCGCGTTCCTGGAGCTCGTCGACCGGGTGGAGCTCCCGCCCGACTTCGTGCGGGACATCGAGAACTGGCGCACGCGCTCGGGCGTGGTGAAGATCAACGTCGCGATGTCGGAGCTCCCCGACTTCATCGCGGACCCGGGCAAGGAGCTCCAGGACCACCACACGGGCTCGGTGGAGCTGTGCTTCTCCACCGACTACGCCGAGCGCGCGTTCCAGGACGCCCACATGGAGAAGAAGGCGGCGACCCGCCCCTTCGTGGACGGCGTGATCCCGACGACGCTCGACAAGAAGCTCTGCCCCGAGGGCATCCACATCTTCTCGATGTACACGCAGTGGGTGCCGCACGAGTGGAGCAAGGAGCCGCACCGCGAGGAGCTCGAGGCCTACGCCGATCGCTGCATCGACGAGTACACGGCGCTCGCGCCGAACTTCAAGAGCGCGGTCATCGACCGGCAGATCATCGGCCCCTACGACATGGAGCAGGAGCTCGGGCTGATCGGGGGGAACATCTTCCACGGCGAGCTCGCGGTGGACCAGCTGTTCCACATGCGCCCCGCTCCGGGCTACGCGGACTACCGGACCCCGATCCGTGGCCTGTACCACGGCTCGAGCGCGACCCACGCGGGCGGCGGCGTGAACGGCATCCCCGGCTGGCAGGCCTTCCGCGCCGCGGTCAAGGACCGGGCCCTGAAGAAGAAGTAGCCTCGGGTCCGTGACGGGGAGCGGGGTGGGGCGCCGCGAGGCGCTGCGGCGCATGCTCGAGGCGCGCTCGGTCGCCGTGATCGGCGCGAGCGCGCGTGAAGGCTCGGTCGGGCACGAGACGATGCGGCAGCTCGTCGAGCTCGGCCGGTTCGACGGCGCCGTGTACCCGGTCAACCCGCGCTACGAGGAGCTCTTCGAGCACCGCTGCTACGGCTCGATCGCGGAGGTGCCCGAGCCCGTCGACCTCGCGATCATCGCGCTCGCGAACGCCCAGCTCGAGGACACCCTGCGGGCGTGCGCGGCGCGGGGGGTCGGCTCGGCCGTGATCTACGCGAGCGCCTACGAGGCGCCGCGGGAGGGCGTCTCGCCGCTCACCGAGCGCCTGGCGGCGATCGCGCGCGAGGCCGGGATGGCGATCTGCGGCGCGAACTGCATGGGGTTCGTGAACCTCGAGCGGGACCTGCGCGCCACCGGGTGGGAGGAGCCGGCCGAGCTGCCCCCCGGCGGCATCACGTTCGTCTCGCACTCGGGCTCGGCCTTCGCGGCGCTCCTCCACAACGACCGGAACCTGCGCTTCAACCTGGCGGTCTCCTCCGGGCAGGAGCTCGTCGTGACGACCTCGGACTACATGGCCTACGCCCTCGAGCTCGAGAGCACCCGGGCCATCGGCCTGTTCATCGAGACGATCCGCGACCCCGCCGGGTTCCGAGCGGCGATGCGCGTCGCGCAGGAGCGGGACGTCCCGGTGGTCGCGCTCAAGGTGGGTCGCGAGGCCTTCACCCGCGAGATGGTCGCGGCGCACTCCGGCGCGCTCGCGGGCGAGGACGGCGCGTACGAGGCCCTCTTCGAGGCCGAGGGCGTCCACCGGGTCGAGTCGCTCGACGAGATGGCCGACACGCTCGCGCTGTTCGTCGCCGGACGGCGGGCGGGGCCGGGGGCGCTCGCGACGGCCCACGACTCGGGCGGCGAGCGCGCGATGATGGTCGACGCCGCGGCCGCCGTCGGGGTGCCGCTCGCGACGCTCACGCCGGAGAGCACCGAGCGCCTGGCCGGGATCCTCGACGAGGGCCTGCCGCCGATCAACCCGCTCGACTTCTGGGGGACCGGCCGGGACGCGGGGACGGTGATCACCGAGTCGCTGCGGACCCTCGTGAACGACCCGAACGTCGCCGCCCTCGCCTTCGCCGTGGACATGGTCACCGACGACGCGGACGAGGAGGGCTACTTCTCGTGCTTCCTGCGGGTGTGGCCCGAGACCGACAAGCCCATGGCGATGCTCAGCAACTTCGCCGGCGGGATCTCACGCGCGGACGTCCAGCGGATCTACGACGCCGGGGCGCCGGCGCTCGAGGGGACGCTCACCGGCCTCGCCGCCTTCCGCCACCTGTTCGAGCACCGCGATCGCCGCGCGCTGCCGCCGATCTCGGGATCCTCGCCGGCGACCGAGGAGGTCCGCGAGCGCTGGCGCGTCAGGCTGCGCTCGGGCGAGCCGCTGGACGAGCTCGAGGGGCTCGCGCTGCTGCGGGACTACGGGGTCCCCGTGGTCGAGGCCCGCCGCGCCGAGACGCTCGAGGACGCGATCGCGGCCGCCGAGCACCTCGGCTTCCCGGTCGTCCTGAAGACGGCGGCCCCGGGCGTGCTGCACAAGTCCGACGTCGGAGGGGTGCGGGTCGGCATCGACGACGTGCCCTCGCTCGAGGACGCGTATGGCGACCTGGAGCGGACCCTGGGCGCCCGGGTCACGGTCGCGGAGATGGTGCCTCGCGGCGTCGAGGTGGCGCTCGGGATCGTGCGGGACCCGCAGCTCGGACCGCTCGTGCTCGTCGCGGCCGGGGGCGTGCTCGTGGAGGTCCTCCGGGACCGGCGGCTCGCGCTCCCCCCGCTCGACGGGGCGCGGGCGCGCCGGCTCATCGACCGGCTCCGGATCCGTCCGATGCTGGATGGGGTCCGAGGGGTGCCGCCGGCGGACGTCGAGGCCGTGGTGTCGGCCGTCGTGGCCCTCTCCTGGCTCGCACACGACCTCGGCGAGGAGCTCGAGGCGCTCGACGCGAACCCGGTGATCTGCGGCCCGCGCGGCTGCGTCGCCGTGGACGCCCTGGTCATCCCCCGGGCGGGCTGAGCCTCAGACGAAGTGGCTCGGGTCGGGGTTCGTCCCCGCGGGCCAGCCGGGGTAGTCGTCGCCCGGGTACTCCCAGGGGGTGCCGTAGCACGAGCCGATCTTCCGGTACGGCTGTGCATCGCGGCGCGGGTTGCGGTCGAAGTCGAAGACGTGCTCGAAGTCGTGCGTGTTCGCGATCCGGTCGGTGAGGTAGGGCAGCCCCCAGTTGTCCGCGATGAACCGCAACGGGGTCGAGAACTCGCCCACCGCGTCGTCGACGTAGCCCCGCTTCGCGTACGGGCTGATGACGAGCATCGGCACGCGGAAGCCGAGCCCGATGTCGTCGACCACGGGCGGCGGCACGTGGTCGTAGAAGCCGCCCCACTCGTCCCAGGTGACGAACAGGGCGGTGTGCTCCCAGCCGTCCGAGGTGATGACGGCGTTCACGACCTCGGTGAGCCAGTCGTGCGCGAAGCAGGTGCTCTCGGGCGGGTGGTCCGAGAGCTCGAACCGGGGCGTCACCCAGGTCACCGAGGGCAGGCGGCCGGCCCGGATGTCTTCGACGAGCCGGTCCACGGGGCGGATGCGCTCGGGGCGCCACAGGTCCGTGTGGAACACGCCGGCGATCCCGTTCAGCGCGTTCCAGAAGTAGCCGGCCTGGTACCTGCCGGCGGAGTAGTAGGCCCAGGAGATGCCCGCCTCCTCGAGCTGCTCGGGGACGCTCCGGAAGTTGAAGCACGTGTCGTGCTTCGTGAGGTTCCCCTTGTCGTCCTTCACCAGCACGAAGACGTGCTCGCCGACGGCGTCGCAGCCCCAGGACTTGAACTTCTTCCCGTCCTCCCAGGCGACCTCGATGTTCTCGGGGTTGTCGAGGGCGCCCCCCGACTGCCCGGCCACGAAGAAGAAGTGGTTCGGGTACGAGGGGCCGCCGACCGAGGCGAAGAAGTGGTCGCAGAGCACGTAGTCCCGGGCCCACGCCCAGTAGCTCGGGATCCTGCTCCCGTCGAACTGGGTGTAGGCCCAGGGGTCGCCGAACTGACCGATCGCGAAGCCGTCGTAGGTGCCCCCGTTCACGTTGTTCAGGTGCGCGGCACGGTCGTGCGGCAGGTCCCCGGGGAGCCAGTGGGGGCAGTCCAGGAGCGGGACCTCCTTGCCGAACTTCACGCCGACGGTCGTGCCCTCCGCGCCGGGGAACCGCCCGTAGAGGTTGTCGAAGGAGCGGTTCTCCATCATGAGGTAGATCACGCGCTTGATCGGCCAGCGCGTGTCGGTCGCCGTGACGGACGCGGTGGCCGAAGGCGAGGCGACGGGGACCTTCCGCTCGCCCCCCGTGCAGGCGAAGAGCGTCGCGCCCGCGAGCGCGAGGCCGGAGGTCCGCAGGAACCCGCGACGCGAGAACGTGAGGCCGGGCGAGCGGTCGTGCTCGAGCCGGCGGTAGGTGGGGTCGGGCTCGACCTCGGCGTTCCGGTAGCCGAGCGGGCAGCGGTCTTGCGGGCCGTCCATCGGCCGACCACCCTACCAAGCGAGCGGCGGCGGTATCCTGCCGGGGCCCGTGTCTGCGCGCCGGAACCCCAGGCAGCTCGCGCTCGCGCTCGCCGCGGCCCTGCTCGCCGTCGGCTGCAGCGGCGGCGACGGCACGCGCTCAGCTCCGCCGAGCGCGCCGCCGCCGGTCTCGCCCGTCTCGCCGGCGCCCTCCGCGAGCGTCACGCCGCCCGCCCTCCCCGAGGAGCCGCCCCCCACCCGCGGGCCGGCGGCGCCCGACTGCGTGAACGGCTGGACCACCCCGCCCGAGGGCTCGCCCCGCTACCGCCAGCCGCTCGGGATCATCCGGCGCACGACCGGCGTCCAGGGTCTCCTCGTCGTGGTGGACATGCGCTACTTCGAGGGGCCCGAGTCCCCGCCCTCGGACAAGGGGTACCTGCTCGTCGTCCAGCGTTGGTACATCAAGCTCTACGCGGAGCGGGATCCCGCGTTCCAGGGCCGGTTCCTCGTCGAGGCCCGTCGGTTCGGGCGTGGCCTCGCGGCCGTCGCGCCCTACGACACGCACGGGTTCCGCTCGCCCGACTGGATCGGCTTCCAGTACGACAGCGCCGATCCCGAGCCGAAGGCCTACCCCGGGCTCCCGGGGCTTTGGTCGGGCATCCCCTACGACTTCGTGAAGGGCGGCGCGGGCCTGGAGATCCCGGGCCTCCCCGAGCAGGTCGTGGGCTGCCTGGCGGGGACCTGAGCCGGCGACCGTGCGGTCGCCCGTGCGCCTCCGGGCAGCGCGCCCTCAGTCGGGCCCCGGCCACGCGCCCCGCAGCGTCGCCCGGGTGAGCAGCAGGCGGACGGCGAGGCTGAGGAAGGACGTGGCGGAGACGACGATCAGGGCCGCCACCGGAAGGTCGAGCAGCGCGAGGACCGAGATCTCGAACAGCCGCGCGTCCCTGCCCCCCATGAGGAACCCGATCCAGCGCTCGGGCGCCGGCGGGATGCCGAGGGCCGCGATGCGGTCCTTCGTCGCCATGGAGAGCATGGAGCCGGCGGTCGCGACCACCACCAGCGCCACCAGGTGCCTCGGGTCGGCGCCCGCGGCGATCGCCCAGGCGCCGAGACCTGCGAGCATCGCGGCGTCCGCGAGCCGGTCGAGCACGCCGTCGAGGAGCGCGCCGCCGGGGCTCGTGCGGACCTGCAGGCGGGCGATCTCGCCGTCCACGCCGTCGAGGATCGAGGAGGCGGTGGCGAGCACCGCCCCGAGCAGTCCGCGCCCGGCCCACAGCGCCCAGGCGGCCGCCAGCCCGACGAGGAACGCGACGAGCGAGACGGCGTCCGGGTGGATCGGGAGGTGCGCGAGGGCCATCGAGATCCGTGAGGAGATCGGGCGGTTCAGGTAGCGGGAGATCGGGCCGTCGGTCTCCTTGGTGAGCGAGCGCCGGAGCAGGCGCTTGGCTCGGCGGAGGTCCTCCGGCGTGTCCACGTCCTGCCACCACGTGCCGGGCGGGAGCTCGACCGCCGCGAGCGGGACCTGGCGCGCGAGCTCGGTCACGGCGCCCGCGAGGGAGGCATCGCCCCGGGCCATCGCTCGGCGGTGCGCCTCGAAGACCTCGCGGGGGAGCACGAACGCGCCGCAGTCGATGGCCGGGTCGCCGAGCTCCTTCGAGAAGGCGACGGCGCGCTCCTCGCGCATGCGGACGCGGGTGCCCTCGGCCCAGGCGTCGGCGTCGGGGGCGTGGTCGACGAGCACCGCGGGCCTGCCGGCCCGGATGAGCGGCTCGAGCGCGCCCTCGCCGAACAGATGATCGGCCGTCACGAGCAGGAACAGGTCCTCCTCGGCCACGTAGGGCTCGGCCGCCGCGAGTGAGGCGCCGTTGCCGAGCTCCCACCGCTCGGCGAAGACGGTGTGGACGCGACCGGGGGCCGCGCGCCTGGCGACGGCGGCCACCGGGCCCGCCTGGTAGCCGACGACGACCACGACCTGCTCCATCCCCTCGGCGAGCAGGCGACGGATCGCGCGCTCGATGAGCGAGGGGCCGCCCACCCGGAGCAGGGCCTTGGAGCCGTGCCCGGTCACCCCGGCGAGGCGCGAGGAGCGACCCGCCGCGAGGACGACGCCCACGCGCGGTCGGGCCTGGGAGGCCCTCCGGTCCCCGGGCCTCGCCGTCGCTCGACGCTCGGGAAGGATGTCCGCCAACGTGCCCCCCTCTGAGACCTGCCGTCGCCGGGACGTCCCGCGGACAAGGATGACCGAGGAGGCGCCCGGCTGGCAAACAGGCGTCGACCGGTCCGACGAGGGGCGGTCGGCCTTCGTTCCCGGGTCGAGCGGGACCGGCGGGGACCCGGGGAGCCTCCGGGCCGGCGCCCCCGTCGGGCGGGTCCGGTCGGCGAGGCCGGGGCGCTGTTCGGGCGACTCCGGGCGACTCCGGGCGACTTCGGGTGACTCCCATCGCGCAGGTCGAGCCCCGGCGGTGTGACGCGGAAGCGCGGCGGGAAGAAGGTTGAAAAACGGGGGACTCCTCGGGTTTCTGTGGGTCCGTTAGCCGCCCGCTGAGCCCTCGATCGGTCCGCTGAGCAGCGCCTTCTCGCCCTGTGGCCACCCGTCGGCCCACACGAACGACGCGCACGTGCCGCTCCCTCGTAGGGTTCGGCCCAAGCGGCCTCGCGGCCGCCGAAGGGATCGTCCCCGCCGCCGGACCGTCCCC
>CAZXJB010000008.1:0-37583 GCA_964640965.1 uncultured Actinomycetes bacterium
GGACCGAGCCTATCGCTCGGCGCCCGCGATCAGGCCCGAGGCAGCGGGTTCACGCCGAGGGTCGCGACGAGGCTCCGCCGGGAACCGTCAGGGGAGATCACGACGAGCGGCACCCGGTCGCCCGGCGCGCGGGCGCGGATCAGCTCCCCCAGCGTGTCCGAGTCCGGGACCGGTTTCCCGTCGAAGGCGACGATGACATCGCCCACCCGCACCCCCGCCTTGGCGGCGGGACCGCCCGAGGTGAGATCCACGACGTAGGCCCCCTCGGTCACCGGGAGGCCGAACTGGAAGGCCAGCGTCTCGGTCACGTCCTCGGTGACCACGCCGAGGTAGGCGACGGGCGCCGCGGGGTGCTCGATGGCCCGCTCGATCGTCGGCTTGGCCGCGTCGATCGCGATCGCGAACCCGATGTTCTCGGCCTGCCCGGCGCCGGCCGAGTTGATGCCGACGACCTCGCCCGCGAGGTTGAGCAGGGGCCCTCCGGAGTTGCCCGGGTTGATCGCGGCGTCCGTCTGGATCACGTGCGTGTACGTGCGCACGCCGTTCTCGCACACGCTCGGGTCGCAGGCCGGGTCCTGGGCGGTGATCGTCCGGTCCAGGGCCGAGACGATCCCCGCCGTCACGGTCGGCCCGCCCTCGAGCGCGAGGGCGTACCCGATCGCCACGACCGGCTGCCCGAGCCGCAGCGCCGCCGAGCTCCCGAGCGGGATCGTCGGCAGCCCCTGGGCGTCGATCTTCAGCACCGCCAGGTCGGCGGCCGGGTCGCCCCCGATGACCCTGGCCTCGTACCGCTGTGGGTCCGGCGGCGGCGTGATGACCGTGATGCGTTGGGCCCGCTCGACGACGTGGTAGTTGGTCACGACGACGCCGTCGGCGCGGACGACGAAGCCGCTGCCGACGCCCCGCCCCCCACCGCCGCCGAGCAGGGAGGGGCTGAACGTGTCGGTCGTGACGTTCACGACCGCGGGGCGGACGCGCTCGACGAGCTCCACGATGGTCTTCCCCCGCGCGTCGAGCGCCGGGGCCGCGTTCGCCGGCGGCGCCGGGGAGACCACGACCCTCTCGATCACGGTGCGCGTGCACGCCGTGAACGCGAGCACCGCGAGGGTCACCGCGGCGAGCGCACGCTTCATCCGATCTCCTGCTGACCCGGGCCGGCCCGCGCCGGCCCCTCCCACCCTGCGTTCGCCGGGGGGCTCCGGCGGGTTCTCGCCTCGAGGCTACCCCAGGCTCGGGGTCGCGTCCGGGTCCGGCCGCGGCAGGAGCCCCGCCTCCTCGATCACCCGGTGGAGCCCCTCCTCGTTGCGGATCGCCATCAGGTGGACGCCCCGGACCCCGGGGAGCTCGCGCACCTCCTGCACGATCTCGGTCGCGATCGATACGCCCTCCTCGGGCTGGCGCCCGGGCGGCGTCGCTTCCATGCGGGCGAGCACCTCCTCCGGGACGTCGATGCCGGGGACCTCGTCCCGGAGGTAGCGCAGGGCCCGTGCCGTCCTTGGGACGAACACCCCGACCAGGATCGGGACGAGCCCGAGGAGCCCGAGGTCCTCCGCTCGGGCGAGGAACAGGCGCAGTCGCGGCAGGTCGAAGCAGATCTGGGTCTGGATGAACTCGGCCCCGGCCTCGATCTTCTTGCCGAGGCGCATCGGCCGGAACTCCAGGGGTGGGGCGAAGGGGTTCTCGACCGCCCCGATGAGGTACTCGGGCGGGTGCTCCAGCCTGCGCCCCGACAGGTACACGCCCTCGTCCCGCAGGATCTTCGCGGTGCGGATGAGGTGGATCGAGTCGAGGTCGTACAGGGGCTTGGCCTCGGGATGATCGCCGGCCATGACGTCGTCCCCCGTCATGAGGCACACGTTGCGCACGCCGAGGGCCGCCGCGCCGAGCAGGTCCGCCTGCAGGGCGAGCCGGTTCCGGTCCCGGCACGTGAGCTGCACGATCGGCTCCACGCCGGCGTCGAGCAGGAGGTGCCCGGCGGCCACGCTCGACAGGTGCGGGTGGGCGGCGCTGTTGTCCGTGCAGTTCATCGCGTCGATCCGCCCGCGGAGCGCCTCCGCGATCCGACGGACGGCTCCGGGGTCGGCCCCGTCGACCGTCGGCATCTCGGCCGTGACGACGAACGCGTCGGACCGCAGCAGGCGCTCGAGACGGCTGCGGGGCTCGCTCACGGGTCTCCCCTCCCCTCGGAGGCGGCCCACCCCGCCGGCACGTGCGCGTCCCGGCGCGTCAGGAGGTTCTCCCATGAGGAGGTCTCCTGGAGGCGCCAGTCCACGGGTCGCTGGATGTGGCGCAGATGCTCGCGCCAGAGCGGGAGGCGCCGCGAGCCCTCCCACGCCTGCACCCACACGCACGGCCGGTGCGGCAGGACCTCGCAGCGGCCGTCCTGCAGGACCCCGCCGCAGGGCCCGTTGCGCAGGTTCTTCGGGCAGCGCATCGGGCAGGACAGGCCCGTGGAGTGCAGGATGCACTGGCCGCACATCCGGCAGTCGAAGAGCGCCTCCTTCGAGGCCCGCTCGAGCAGGAGGATCGCTCGCCGCGCCCCCCGCACCGGCGGGGCGGACGCGGGCGGGCGCCGATCGAGCCTCGGTGGCCTCCTCGTCGCCGCGGGCATCCGGCCTGCACCTCCTCCCGCTCAGCGGAGCGGCCGAGCGGGGACCTCCTTGTGCGGATCGACGAAGGGGATCGCGGCCGTCCGCCCACGGACCGCCCCCTGCGGCGTCTGGACCTCGAGCTCGGTGCCGGGCGCCGCGAGCTCGATGGGGACCCACACGTAGCCGATGTTCCTCCGCAGCCCCGGGGACCACACGGCGTCGGTGACGCGCCCCACGACGCGGCCGTCGTGCCGCACCGGCCAGAACCAGTCGAGCTCGGCCTCGAGCTCGGGCATGTCGATCTCGATCCCCACGAGCTTGCGGTCGACCCCCTCCCGGCGCAGCCGCTCGAGGGCCGCCTTGCCGAGGTAGTCCTGGGGCTGCTCCTCGACGAGTCGCTCCATCCCCATGAGGTGGAGCGGCGTGTCCTCGATCGTCATGTCGGACCCGTGGTTGAAGATCCCCGCCTCGATCCGGCGGGCCTCGCACGGCGCGATGGGACGGATCCCGAACTCCTCCCCGGCCTCGAGGATCGCGTTCCAGAGCTCGGTCCCGCCCTCGGCGCCGAGGAGGTTCACCTCGAACCCCGGGACCGCCGTCCACCCGGTGCGGGTGATCACGACCGGCATGCCGCGGATCTCGAACCGGCCGCACCAGTAGTAGCGGAGGTCGTAGATGCCGGGGCCCACGAGCTTCTCGAGCGTCCTCGCCGACCTCGGCCCCTGGACCTGGCACGGGTACACCTCGGGGTAGGTCACCTCCACGTCCAGCCCCATGCCGGTGGCGATCCCCAGCACGTACAGGCCGGCGTCGGAGTCGGCGAGCTGCATCCACCAGCGGCCCTCGTCGACGTGCATCATCACGGGATCGTTCACGATGCCCCCGTCGGGCGCGAGGATCGGCATGTACTTGCCCTGCCCGATGGCGCACCGGGTGAGGTCCCGGCACGTGAGCAGGTCCATCAGCCGGTCCGCGTCCGGCCCGCTCACCTCGACCGTGCGCTCCACCGCGACGTCCCAGAGCGTCACGTCGTTCACGAGCGCCCAGTACTCGACCTCGGGGTCGTCGTAGTACGACGGGATGAGCATGTGGTTGTAGACGTCGAAGGCCTTGCACCCCGCCGCGAGCGTCGCCTCGAAGAACGGCGAGCGCCGGTACCACGGTCCGAGGTACAGGGTGGTCGTGTGCGCCTTGATCGTCCCGCCGTCGGTCGTCATGGCCCCCTCCCCTCCGACGGAGCTCCTCGCCCCGACATCCATCGCCAGGCTTTGAATCATCGTTCAATCATCCCCCGCGATGCAACCCCCATCCTCGCTCCGGCGGGAGCGGCGCCCGTCGCGCTAGGAGACCGGGATCTTCTTGTCCGGGTCCACGAAGGGCATCGGCACCACCGTGGCGGTCCTGGCCCCCCACTCGGAGTTCACCGTGAGGACGGTGCCGAGCTCCGAGCGCTCGACGGGGACCCACGCGTACCCGATGTTCTTCCGCAGCCGCGGCGAGTAGATCGCGGAGGTCACCTTCCCGATCTCCCGGCCGTCCTCCAGGACCGGCCACTTCTCGTCGTTCAGGGCGGGGAAGGGCTCGCCGTCGAGCTCGACGCCGACGATGCGGCGCTTCACGCCCTCGGCCTTGATCCGGCGGAGCGCCGGGAGCGAGATGCTCGCCTCGTCCGGGAGGTCCCAGTCGATCAGGCGCTCGAGCCCCATCTCGAGGGGGTTGTTCTCATAGGTCATGTCGGCGCCCCAGTTGAAGATGCCGCCCTCGATCCGCCGGATGTCGCTCGGGCCGGTGGCCTTGATGCTGAACTCTCGGCCCGCCTCCATGATCGCCTCGTACACGTCCACGCCGCGCGAGGGGTCGAGGGTGTAGACCTCGTAGCCGACCTCCGAGGTCCACCCGGTCCGGGTGATGACGACCGGCACCCCGGCGATCTCCGCCCGGCGCCACCAGTAGTACTTCAGGTCCAGGATCTGCTCCCCCACGAGCTTGGCCATGAGCGGCTTGGACCTCGGCCCCTGGACCTGGAGCGGCGCGGCCTCGGCCTCACGGATCGTGACGTCGAGGTCGGGGTAGGCGTTCTTCAGCCCTCGCGCGAACAGCAGGGCATCCGAGGAGGCGAGCGCGAACCAGAAGGTGTCATCGTCCATCCGGGTGAGCACGGGGTCGTTGATGATCCCACCGTCCGAGTCGCAGATCATCACGTACTTGCCCTGCCCGACCGCGCACTTCGAGAGGTCCCGCGGGGTGAGGAGCTGCGCGAACCGGAAGCCGTCGGGGCCCGAGATCTCGAGGCAGCGCTCGACCGCCACGTCCCAGAGGGTGACGTCGTTCAGGAGCGCCTCGAACTCCGCCTCGAAGGTGTCGAAGCGGATCGGGAACAGCATGTGGTTGTAGACCGTGTAGCCCTTCGGGTCCCGCTCCTGGGTCGACGGGAAGTACGGGGTGCGGCGCAGGCGCGCCCCGCGCTGCACCAGGCTCATGTCGAACGCCATCCGGATCCTCCTCGCCTGCTCGCAGGCGCGGTCCTCCGACCGCGCCGCCCCCCACCGGGGCGCGGGGGTATCGTGCGCCGCACCCACGGGGGCGCCAACCGGCGGCCCTGACCAGGGGTCAACGTCGCGCCGCCGGCGCGGGCCGTCCGGGGCGGATCAGGCGGAGCGGACGGCCGGCTCGACCCGCGGCGGGGTCGAGGCGACCCCGTCGAGGTACGCCCGCGCGACCATCGCCATGAAGATGCGGACCTCGTCCTCGTTGCGGGCGAAAGGCCCCTGGCGGTACCCGCTCGAGGTGAGCCCTCGGTGCACCGACTCGCACGCCGCCCAGTCCTCGCGGTTGGTGATGTCCCAGAACTCGGCCGCGTAGGACGGGTCGAAGTCCGGCCGCTCACGCGCCTCGGGCGGGAACAGCCAGAGGCACTCCACCTTCGTCTCCCCGGGCCCGAGCGGCTCGAACCGGTGGGTCATGACGTAGTCGGGGTGCAGGCTGATCAGGAGGTTCGGGAACAGCCCGTAGTAGGAGACCTCCCGCGCCTGCTTGTCGTTCAGGCCGCGGATCCGCACGCCCTTGGACCCGCCCGTGAGCGACATCGTCTCGGCGAAGTCCATGAGCTCCATGGACCCGCCCACCCACAGGCCCTCCTGCGGATGGTTCTCGCCCGAGTCGGGCGGCGACACCTTGCACAGCGCCGGGTGGATGCTCGGGCAGTGGTAGCACTCGTGGTAGTTCTCGGTGATCGTCTTCCAGTTCGCCCGCACGACGTACTCGTGCCCGGCCCCGACGAACATCCGCTCGGGCTCCCAGGGCGCGACGAACCCCTCGAGGTTGCCGACCCACTCCTCGAAGGGCACGGCGTCCCCGCTCGCGTTCACGAAGACCCACCCGTGCCACTCCGCCACGCGGGCCGGGATCAGCGGGTAGTGGGTCCGGTCGAACCCCGACACCTCGCCGAATCGCGGCGCGGCCCGCAGGGCGCCGTCGAGCCCGTACACCCAGGCGTGGTACGGGCACTTGATGACCCGCTCGTTCCGGCTCTCCCCCGGATACAGGAGCTCGTGCCCGCGGTGACGGCAGGAGTTGTGGAACCCGCGGAGCGCGCCGTCCTCCCCCCGCACGAGGAGGATGCCCTCGTCGCCGAGGCGCACCGCGCGCTGGTCACCGGGCTCGGTCAGGCCATCGGTCCGGCCGACGCAGACCCAGCCCCCCACGAACAGGTGCTCGAGCTCCCAGGCGAAGACCTCCGGCGAGGTGTAGGCCTCGGCCGGCAGGGTCCGGCTCGCCGCGAGCGTCGGCCGGAGCGCGGGCTCCAGGCTCGCGGGATCGATGGGCGCTGGACGCCGCTGCATGAACGCATCACCCCCACCCGGACGTCGTCCGCAGAACCTTGAACGGCCGTTCAGGCCGTGCCCGCAGCCTAGCAGGTCATGAGCCCGAGGGGAAGGAGCGCGGCTGACCCCGGGTCCGCGGCCCTCTCAGGCACCCATCAGGCGAGGTCGCCGGCGGCGAACACGCGCTGGCCCTCCACGAGCGTGAGCTCGACCCGGGCCTGCGAGAGCTCCTCCACGGGCTGCTCGAAGAGGTTCCGGTCCAAGACCACGAGGTCCGCGAGCTTGCCGGCCTCGATGGATCCGGTCTCGCGGTCCAGGTGGTTCACGTAGGCCGACCCCATCGTGAAGGCGGCGATGGCCGTCGGCAGGTCCAGGCGCTCCTCGGGCAGGAGCACCTCGCGGTTCTCGACGGTGTAGGGGTACTCGGGCGGCATCACCCGGCTCACCGCCACGTGGATCTCCTCCAGCGGGTTGGGGCTGGAGACGCCCCAGTCGCTCCCCATCGCGAGGACCGCGCCGGCCCGCACGAGGCTCCCGAAGGGGTACTGCCAACGCCACCTCGGCTCGCCGAGGAAAGGGATCGTGAGGTCGTCCATCTGGGACTCGTGGGCGGCCCACAGCGGCTGGGCGTTCGCGACCGCGTTCAGGCGCCGGAACCGCGGGACGTCCTCGGGGTGCACGATCTGGATGTGCGCGAGGTGGTGGCGGTGGTCGCTCGGGCCGTTCGCGCGCAGCGCGGCCTCGATCGCGTCGAGCGCCACCCGGACCGCGCGGTCCGCGAGGGCGTGGAAGTGGACCTGGAACCCCTCGGCGTCCAGCCGCGTCACCGCCTCGTTCAGCAGCTCCGGCTCGACGAAGCAGATCCCGCGGTTGTCGGTCGGCCGCCCCAGGGCGTCGAGGTAGGGCTCGAGCACCGCGGCGGTGAAGTTCTCGCAGACGCCGTCGAGCATGATCTTCACGCTGGTCGCCGAGAAGCGCCCGACCGGCGCGCGGGCTCTCGCCTCGAGGAGCTCCGGGATCTGCTCGAGGCCCCGGTAGCGGTCCCACCAGAGGGCGCCGACGACCCGCGCCGTGAGCTCGCCGCGGCCGGCGACCGCGAGGTACGCCTCGAGCGTCGGGTACGAGCCGCCGACGATCGCGTCCTGCCAGGCGGTGATGCCGAGCGAGTGGAGGTACCGCTGGGCCTCCAGCAGCCCCCGCTCCCACTCCTCCTGGGTCGGCTCGGGCGCGAGATCACCGACCAGGCGCATCGCGCCCTCCTGGAGCGTCCCCACCGGCTCGCCGAGCTCGTCGCGCTCGATCCGCCCGTCCGGCGGGTCCGGCGTCTCGCGGGTGATGCCGGCCCGCTTCAGCGCCGCCGAGTTCACCCACGCGCTGTGGCCGTCCCGGCTCGGCAGGTACACCGGCCGGTCCGGCACGAGCTCGTCCAGGATGTCCTTGGTCGGCACGCCGCCGGGGAAGACGTCCATCGCCCACCCCCCGCCGAGGATCCACTCGACCTCGGGGTGGGACTCGGCGTAGGCGCGGATGGCCTCGCGGTAGGCCTCGAGGCCGTGGAGGTCGAGGAGCTC
Source organism: uncultured Actinomycetes bacterium (assembly GCA_964640965.1). Lineage (GTDB taxonomy): Bacteria > Actinomycetota > UBA4738 > UBA4738 > HRBIN12 > HRBIN12. The sequence goes on from CAZXJB010000008.1 coordinate 7,987, forward strand.
GCACTGGAGCATCTCCACGCCCGCCGCCGGCGGGTGGATGTGCGCGTCCTGGAAGCCGGGGAGCACCATGCGCCCCCGGAGGTCGATCACCTCGGTCCGCGGGCCGACGAGCTCGCGCACGTCCGCGTCGGTCCCGACGGCGACGATCCGTCCGTCCCGGACGGCCACCGCCTGCGCCCACCGCCTGGCCGCGTCCACCGCGTACACGGCGCCGTTCGAAAGCACCAGGTCCGCCTGCTCGCCCATGGGGTCTTCCTCCCGGTCGTGGTCCCCGGGTAGCGTATCCGGCGAGCGGTCCGTGCGGGAGGGGGTGGCCACGATGGCCGGAGTGCAGCGGTCGGGACGGCGCGTCGTCGGTGCGGGGCTCGCAGCGATCGCGGTGCTCGTAGGCTCGCTCGGAGCCCCGGCGGTCGCCGTCGAGCCCGAGGCGGTGCGGCTGCGCGTGATGACCTTCAACATCTGGTACGGCGCGACCGCGACGGACCTCGGCAAGGTCATCGAGGCGATCGGCGCGGCTCGGGCCGACGTGGTCGGGATGCAGGAGCCCTACGCCAGGCTGCGGCGGATCGCGCGCGCGCTCGGGTTCCACGTGAGCCCCCGGATGCACGTGATCTCGCGTTTCCCGATCCTCGAGCCCGAGGGGAGCGACGGGCGCTGGGCCTACCTCGTCCTCGGGCCGGGCGAGATCGCAGCCATCGCCAACACCCACCTGCCCTGCTGCCCGTATACGCCCTACCGCGTCGTCAACCGCGGCATGGACCGCGAGCGGGCTCTCGAGCAGGAGTCGAACACGCGGCTGCGCGCGATCGCCAAGCACCTCGCCGCGCTGCGGCCGATCCTCGACGCCGGCGTGCCGACGTTCTTCACCGGCGACTTCAACGCGCCCTCGTGGCGCGACTGGACCCGCCCCGCCGTCGAGGCCCGGAGGCTGCCGTACCCGATCCGCTGGCCCGTCTCGCTCGCGATGGAGGAGGCGGGGTTCGTCGACTCCTACCGAGCGGTCCACCCGGATCCCGTGGCCGACCCCGGCTTCACGTGGACGCCGGGGTACCCGCCCCCCTTCGTGTACGACTGGGACGTCCACGACCGCATCGACTTCGTGTGGGCGGCGAACGACGCGTCGCCGCTCGCCAGCTGGGTCGTCGGCGAGTCCCGCGGGAACGCCGACATCGTCGTCCGGCCCTGGCCGAGCGACCACCGCGCGGTCGTCGCGACGTTCTCCGTGATGCCGGCCGCGCCGCCGGTCTTCGTCGCTTCGGACCGCCAGCGCTCCCGCGTCGGGGGCCTGCTCCCGGTCTGGTTCCACGCCCCTGGCGACCCGGGCGAGCGGGTCGCGCTCGCGCCGGCGGGGTCTTCGGGTCCGGTCCGCGAGATGATCCCGACCGGCGGCACCACCGACGGCCGCGTGCGGTTCGACACCGCCGGGCTCTCGCAGGGTGCCTACGACGTCCTCCTGCTCGATACGAGCGGTGCAGAGCTCGCCCGCGACCGGGTCGTCCTCGTCGAGACCGATCAGCCGCCCGTCCTCACGCTCGCCGACCGCACGCTCGAAGGAGACCAGCGCCTCGAGGTCTCCTGGGCCTTCGCGCCTGGGAACCGGTTCGACTGGCTCGGCGTCTACCGGACGGGCGCGGACCCGAAGCGAGCCCGGTTCCTCGCCTGGCGGTACACGCGCGGCACGATCGAGGGCAGCACCACCATCGGCCCAGGGGCTCGCGGCCCTGCCGGCTGGCCGCTCCCGGCCGGGCGCTACGAGCTGCACCTGTGCCTGGACGACAGCTACCGATGCCGGACGAGCGTGCCGTTCCGCGTGGCGGGCTGAGCCGTCGAGCGCGCCCCGGGCCTCAGGGGAACGCGTCGACGCCGGCCTGGAACAGCCGCAGGAGCGCGAGCCCGAAGGCCGTGACCGCGACGATGATCGCGAGCGCGACGAGCGCGAGCAGGAGCCCGTACTCGGTGGCGACCGCTCCGCGATCCTCCCCGAGACGACCACCCCGCAGGCGGCCCAGCCGGCGCGCGAGCCGGTCGATGCCGTGAGCGCGACGAACCATGGTGCTCCAACGCTAGCCCGGGCACGGCCGCTCCGGTATCGCCCGTCCGACGGAGACTCCCGAGGGAGGACCTTCGACCCCCCTGCGGGTGCGATGGCCTCCCCCGCCGTCGCGCTGGTGACCCGATCCGCCGACCTCGAGGCGCCTCCTGGTACAGGGAGCCGCGGCGCGGGACGATAGGCAGGAGAGATGGCTCGAGGAAGGCCCTCGCGTGGTCGCCCGCCACCCCGCCGCCGACCCGGCGGCCGGGGTGGGGCGCCCGATGCCGGCCGGGCCGTGCGGGCCTGGGCGATGCTCGGCGGCGGCGCGCTCGCGTTCCTGCTCCTGCTGTGGCTCGGCTCGCGGCTGCTCCACGGCGGGGACGGCGGCGGCGGGGCCCTCCTCACGGGGCCCACCGGTCCGACCGGCGGCTCCGGCGCGCCCTACGCCTCCCCTCCCCCACCCGGCGCCGTCTCGGCCACGTTCCCCGAGCCCGCGGCCGGCACCAGGCTCGAGGTCAAGGTGGACGCGCTCGGCGACCGCCCCAGCGCCTGCACCGCCGAGGGCCTGCTCATCGGCGGTGACCTGCGGACCGTCTACCACCACCGCTGCGGCGGCGAGGACCTCGACCGCTACTACTTCCTCGTCGAGGTCACGAACATCTCGACCGGCCGGGTCCCCGTCTCGGTCGAGGGTTTCTCGGTCGTGGACGTCGGGGGCGAGCTCCACGAGGCCCTGCCGAACCCCCCGCCCGGCGCCCCGGCCACCCGCTTCTTCCCGCAGGCCCTCACGCTGGGACCGGGCGCGACCCTCAAGCGGTGGGTCACGATCGACGGCTCGGACGGGGACCGCCCCGACCGGCTCGTCTACGCCGACGGCCCCGAGCGCTTCACGATCCGCTTCCGCGGCACCTGGGCCTGACGCCGGCGCCGCGCTCGTCACACGCGCCGTCACACGCGCCGCATCCACCCTTGTCTCGTCGCCGACCGACGGAGGTGGGGAGCACGACGCCGAGGGTGTCCCGTGGAGCTCTGGTGCAGCGGCCGGGCGTCGGCGGGGACAGAGCCTCACCGCCCGAGGAGGGACCAGAGCTCCGGGGACCCGGGGTCGATGTGCACGAGCCCTGGCACCGACCCGAAAGCCCCATCCGCGGACACGAGCGCCTCGGCCTCCGCCGCCACCGCGGCCGCCGCGAGCACGGCGTCGAAGCAGCCGAGGCGGGGATGGAGCTCGAACAGCCGGAGCCCCTCGCGCACCTGCTCCTCCCCGACCGGGAGGAGCGGCGAGAGCAGGTCGAGGTAGGCCGAGGCGAGCTCCGCCGCGTCGGATCGGTGGCGCCGCCGCGCGCGCACGTGGGCGAACTCCTGGATGACCTCGGCGGTGGTGGTCCCCGTGATCACGCCCCGAGCCACGGCCTCCAGCAACGCGCGACACGGCTCGCGGAGGGGGTGGTCGGCGCCCTTGGCGTAGACGAGGACCGTGGTGTCGACGACGATCACCGGCGTCGAGCCCGGAGGGCGTCGAGCTCCTCCCGGAGCTCGGCGGGCTCCCCGGGCACCGTCATGTCCGGGGCCGCGAGGATCCGCTCGAGCGCCGCCTGACGCGCCGCGCCGGGCGGCGACAGGCCTCGATCGATGGCCTCCCGGATGACCGAGGCGACCGAGACGCCCCGACGCCGTGCCTCAGCTGCCACCCGCTGGTACCGCGCCTCGTCGAGGAGAAGATGCAACCGTCGCTCGTACATGCACACACATTAACATGTGCCGCGACGGCCCCGACCACGCAGCGAGCGCTCGGCCGTCGTCCGAGCGAGCTCAGGACCGCTGGACGAGGCCGATCAGCTCGAGCAGGACGTTCGGCTCGTCCCCCTCGACCCACGCGTCGTGTCCGGGCGGCATGACCGCCACGTCCCCCGGCTCGAGCACGAGGTCGGTGCCGTCCTCCATGACCACCCGTTGCCGCCCCGAGAGGATGTACTTCACGTGGTACTTCTGGCAGCTCTCGGTGCCGACGGTCGGCTTGACGTGCTCCGACCACCGCCATCCGGGCTCGAGCGTCTCCCGAGCGAAGACGAGGTCGCCGAAGGTGACGACCTCGTCCTGCCCTTGTCGAAGGGGCTGCGCGCGTCTCATCGGGCGCGTCGAAGCGCTTCTTCTCCAGCCGAGTGATGCTACCTGTCATGGTCCCCTCCTCCTCCTCCTCCTTGCTCCCGGTCGCCACGCAGCTGGTGGCACCTCGATCACAGCACCGTCGCGTCCGGATCGCGCGCCCGGTCGTGCTCCGGCAGCACGTCCTTGGCCCAGTCCGACCGCTTCCACGAGGGAACCGGCGTCTCGCACCCGTCGCGGGGAACGAACCCCGACGCCTCGATCTTGCGGTACCGGTGGATGTACCGCGGGACCATCTCCCTCCTCGCTTCGGACTGCGCGGAGTTCAGGGATAACATCGGCTTCGAGCATCTCCTCCGGCTAACGGCCGAAAACGAAGGGTCCAGCCCTCTGTGGGTGAGGAGATTCCCCAGACGCTCCTATCCGGGCGCCGGTTCGCGATCCGCTTGCGGTTTGAGCGCTAGCGCCGGCTGCGGCCTGGTCTCACGATCCGGAAGTCCAGCCTGCTGTTCCTGGGCGTGACCCTGACATGGGGGCTTCCGTCTCGAGGTCCGATCATCGGCCTCGAGAGGGAAGGCTGCCGGTAGAACCCTGTGTCGGAGGGGGGATTTGAACCCCCACGGGTTATGCACCCACTAGGCCCTCAACCTAGCGCGTCTACCAAGTTCCGCCACTCCGACGAGCGCTTCCGATACTACCAACGCCGGCGGGGGGCCCGTCTACTTCCACTGCCAGGACAGCCACATCACCGAGAGACCGAAGATGATGGCCGTGGCCACGGTGATCTTGTCCAGGCGCCGCTCGAGCGCGGTCCCGCCGGCGAGCGTGGTGGACCCGCCGAACATGTCCGACAGCCCGCTCCCCCGACCCGAGTGCAGCAGGATGAACACGATCAGGAACAGCGAGCTCAGCACGGCGAGCACGATCGCGATGACGTTCAGCATCGGTGCCCAGTCTACCCGCCGGCGGGCCCCTCGGAGGCCGCGGTCGGCCGGTCGTTCGCCCCCTCGTCGATGATCGCCCGGTCGGGCAGCGGGAAGTGGCAGGCGACGACCTGGCCCGGGCGCATCGGCTCGAGCCGGGGTTCCTGCTCCGAGCAGATCGGGAACTGGGCGCTCGGGCACCGGGGGTGGAAGCGGCAGCCCGACGGCGGGTCGATCGGCGAGGGCACGTCGCCCTCCAGGATGATCCGCTTCTTGTGGGCCGCGAGGCGCGGGTCCGGGATCGGCACAGCCGAGAGCAGGGCGCCGGTGTAGGGGTGCTTGGGGTTCCGGTAGAGCGTCCCGCCCGGCGCCATCTCGACGATCTTGCCGAGGTACATCACGGCGACCCGGTCCGAGACGTGCTTCACGACCGACAGGTCGTGCGCGATGAACAGGTACGTGAGGTTGAACTCCTCCTGGAGGTCCTCGAGCAGGTTCAGGATCTGGGCCTGGATCGAGACGTCGAGCGCCGAGACCGGCTCGTCGCAGACGATGAGCTTCGGCCGCAGGGCGAGCGCCCGGGCCACCCCGATCCGCTGCCGCTGACCGCCGGAGAACTCGTGCGGGTACCGGTTGTAGTGCTCGGGGTTCAGCCCCACGAGCTCCATGAGCTGCTGGACCTCGGCCTTGATCCGGTCCTTCGGGACCGTCCTGTGCAGGCGGAAGGGCTCGGAGATGATCGAGCCGACCGTCCGACGGGGGTTCAGCGACGCGAAGGGGTCCTGGAAGATCATCTGCATGTTCCGGCGGAGCTCGCGGAGCTCCCGCCCCTTCAGGCGCGTGATGTCCCGGCCCTCGAACTCGATCGAGCCCTCGGTGGCGTCGTACAGGCGCATGATCACGCGCGCGAGGGTCGACTTGCCGCACCCGGTCTCACCCACGAGCCCGACGGTCTCGCCCGGGTAGATGTCGAGGTCCACCCCGTCCACCGCGTGCACGTTGCCGATCCGCCGCTGGAAGATGATCCCCCGCGTGATCGGGAAGTACTTCTTCACCCCGCGCAGGCGCACGAGCGGCGTGCGGGCCTCCTCCGTGGGCGCGACCGGACGCTCGGTCAGCTGCGTGCTCATGAGCGAGCCGCCACCTCCTCGGCGAAGATGCGCCGCTTGTCCTCCAGCGGCAGATGGCACGCGGCCGCGTGGTGGCCGTCGATGGGGAGGAGCTCGGGGACCTCGACCCGGCACCGATCGAAGGCGTACGGACACCGCGGGTGGAAGGCGCACCCGGGCGGCACGAAGATCAGCGAGGGGGGCAGACCCCGGATCGGGCGGAGCCGGCCCTTGCTCTCCTCGTCCAGGCGCGTGATCGAGCCGAGCAGGCCCCACGTGTACGGGTGGTGCGGGCCGTAGTAGATGTCCTCGGCGGTCCCGTACTCCACGATCTTGCCCGCGTACATCACCTGGATGTGGTCGCAGTGCTCGGCGACGACGCCCAGGTCGTGCGTGATGATGACGACGGCGGCGTTGAACTCCTCGCGCAGCCGGTCGATGAGGTCGAGGATCTGCGCCTGCACGGTCACGTCGAGGGCGGTCGTCGGCTCGTCGGCGATCAGCAGGTCGGGGTTCAGCGCGAGCGCCATCGCGATCATCGCGCGCTGGCGCATCCCGCCGGAGAACTCGTGGGGGTACTGGCGCGCCCGCTCCTCGGGCCGCGGGATCCCCACCCGCCGCAGCATGTCCACCGCCTGCTCGAACGCCTCCTTCTTCGAGATCCTCTGGTGCGCCCGGATCGCCTCGGCGATCTGGTCCCCCACCTTGTAGAAGGGGTGGAGCGAGGTCATCGGGTCCTGGAAGATCATCGAGATCCTCTCGCCGCGGATGTGGCGCATCTCCTCGGCGGGCAGCTGCAGCAGGTCCTGGCCCTGGAAGATGACCTCGCCCTCGATGACGGCCTCGCGGCGCGTGATGAGCCCCATCACCGTGAGGAACGAGACCGACTTGCCCGAGCCGGACTCCCCCACCACGCCGAGGGTCTCCCCCGGCATGATCTGGAAGCTGATCCCGTCGACGGCCTTCACGAGCCCGTCGTCGGTCGGGAAGTGGACCCTCAGGTTCCTGACCTCGAGCAGCGGTTCAGCCACCGGCGATCCTCCTCACCCCGACCCGCCCACTCACGCGTACCGCACCCGCGGGTCGAGGAACGCGTAGATGATGTCCACGACCAGGTTGGCGAGCGTCACGGCGAAGGCCGCGATGATCGTCACGTCCAAGATAGCGTAGAGGTCGCCGGAGAAGACGCTCTCCACTGCGTAGTTCCCGAGGCCCTTGAGGTTGAAGACGGTCTCGGTGATGAGCGCCCCGCCGAGCAGCCCGCCGAGGTCCAGCCCGAGCATCGTGACGACGGGCGTCAGGCTGGCCCGCAGGCCGTGCCGGGTCACCACCCGGCGCTCCGTGAGGCCCTTGGCTCGGGCCGTGCGGATGTAGTCCTCCCCCATCACCTCGATCAGGTTCCCCCGGGTCATGCGAGCGTAGAAGGCGGCGAAGGCGAGCGCGAGGACGCTCCACGGCATGATCATGTGGACGAACCACGTCCCCGGTCCGTACTTCGTGATCGAGTAGAACCCGGTCCCGGGCAGCCAGCCGAGCTTGAACCAGAACACGTAGAGCAGGACCGGGCCGAGGAAGAACACCGGGGTCGAGACGCCGAAGAGCGCGAACCCCATCGCGAAGCGGTCGAAGAGCGAGCGCGGTCGCAGCGCCGAGAGGATGCCGATCGGCACGCCGACGAGCAGCCAGAGGATCGCGGCCCCGAGCGCCAGCTGCAGCGTCACGAGGAACCGCTCGTAGATGATCGGCTTCAGGGCCGAGCGCGTGTTGAACGAGAAGCCGAGGCCCGGCCATCCGTACTCGTCGCCCAGGAAGATCCGCTTCACGAAGAGGGCGTACTGGACGATCACCGGCTTGTCGAGGCCGAACTGCTTGCGGACCTCGGCGACGAGCTCCGGCGTCGGCTGCTTCCCGGCGAAGTTGACCGCCGGGTCGGTCGGCGGCATCACGAAGAAGATCAGGTACGTGAGGAACGTGATCAGCAGCAGGGTCACCGCGACCCAGAGCAGCCGGCGGACGATGTACCGGAGCATCGGCTCAGTGTATCCCCGGGCGGGGGAGGGGCCCCGGAGCGGGGCCCCTCCCGTCCCCGGCTCAGATCTGGGCGACCTCGTCCATCGTCAGGCCGTTGTTCACGGCCGTCCGGGAGTAGGCCGTCCAGCCCGCGGACTGGTCGTACTCCCACGCGACGACCGAGTCCGCGAGGACCGTGTTCTGGGAGCCCCAACGGTACGGGACCCAGGGCACGATCTCCTCCATCAGCTTGCGGTCGAGCGCCGCCCAGCACGCGTTGTACTCGGCGCCGAACGGCTTGGCGACGCACTCCTCCATGTCCTGGTCGACGTTCGGCAGCGGGTTCTTCCCGTTGTCGGTGGCCGCCTTCCAGGCCGCGTACACCTCGGGCCCGCACTCCTTGGCGAGCGCCTCGTCGAGCCCGATGTTCGAGTAGTTCACCGCGCCCTCGCAGGAGAGGCCGGCGGTGTTGAACAGGAAGAAGTCGAACCCGTAGGGGCTCGCGTAGTCCTTCCCCCAGCCGGCGTTCGCGGCGATCGGGACGAGGTTGCTCATCGTCTGGATCGTCGTGTACGCGGTCGAGACGTCGAGCTCGCGGACCTTGAGGTTGATCCCGATCTGCTTCAGGTTCTCCGTGAGGATCGGCGTGTACTCGGTCCACGGATCGTAGTTCCGGTTGACCATGAGGACGTTGTCGCAGACCGGGTCGTCGCACACGCCGTCGCCGTTGGAGTCGTACTTCGACTGGGCCATCTCGGCCTTCGCGGCCTCGACGTCACCCGCGTGGTTCGGGGTCTCGTACGGGTCGTAGTCCGCCAGGTCCGGCAGGACCGTCGGCGGCTCGATCGTGGTCGCGATGTCGCCCGTGACCGGACCGCCGGTCGCCTGGAGCATCGCCGCCTTGTCCACCACGTAGTTCACTGCCTTGCGGACGTGGACGTCGTCGAACGGCGGCACGATGAGGTTCATCGTGATGTACCAGGTCCGGTCGCCCGAGTTCGTCTTCAGGTTGTCCTGCAGGTCCGGGTTGGTCAGGTACTGCTGCAGGATCGCGGCCGGCGGCGCGCCGTGCGCGATGTCGATGTCCCCGTTCAGGACGCGGTTGTAGATGTCGTCCAGGTTCGTGTTGATGACGAGCGACCAGCCGTCGATGTAGTTCTGGCGGTTGTCGTCGGTCGCCTGGTCGTAGTTGGGGTTGCGGACCACGTACATGAACTTGTCCGGGTCGAACCCCTTGATCGGCTTCAGCGTGTCGCACGAGCTGATGTCGAGCTCGTCCGAGCCGAGCAGCATGTACGGGCCGTTCGACATGACGTAGCGCCCGTACTCCCCCGCCTTGTCGAAGCAGCCGGCGACCTCCGGCGGCAGCGGTGCGGCGGCCGGCTGGGCCAGCCGGTACAGGATGTCGCCGGTCGGGCGCTCGAGGTGGAAGATGATCGTCTTGTCATCCGGGGTCTCGATGCCTGAGATCGGGTCCTGCTGCGACTTGCCCTCGCAGTCCATCCCCACGATCGTGCCGCAGTAGTAGTTGCCGTACTGCGCGATCAGGGACTTCGTGTTGATCCGCTGGAACGCGAACGCCACGTCCTGCGAGGTCACGGGCCGGTTCAGCGGCGGCTGCCACATCACGCCGTCCTTCAGCGTGAACGTGATGGTGAGCCCGTCGGCCGAGACCTGGCCGAGGTCGGTCGCGAGGTCCGGCACCGGCTGGTTCCCGCCCTTCTCGCCCGGGAGCCACGGGTAGCTCACGAGCCCCCGCAGGAGGAAGTTCCCGTAGTAGGCCCAGGCAGCCCCGAGGTACTCCCCCGTCGGGTCGAACGCGCCCGTGAACCCGAAGTCGGTGGTCTCCTCCCGCAGGATCCCGCCGGTCGGGATCTGCCCGGTCTCGCCCGTGGCCCCCGTCGGTCCGGTGGTCTTCGCGCCGCCGCCCCCACACGCGGTCGCGACGAGGCCGAGCGCGGCCACGAAGGCCACGACCATGAGGTGCTTCTTCATCCATCCACCCCCCTCGTCCGTCTCCGATCCGTCTCCACCAACGTCATCTCCCCCGTCTCCCCTCCTTCCTGGCCGCTACCCCGTCACCTGCGTCCTCGGGTCGAGCGCGTCGCGCAGGCCGTCGCCCACGAGGTTGAAGGCGAGCGTCGTGAGCACGAGCGCCATCCCCGGGAAGAAGAGCATCCACCAGGCCACCGTGTAGAGCTGGCCCCTCGCCGCGTCCGAGATCATCCGTCCCCACGACGGCGTCGTCGGCGGGATCCCCACGCCGAGGAACGACAGGGCCGCCTCGAACAGGATGTTGCTCGGGATGATGAGCGTGCCGTACACGATGATCGGCGCCGCGAGGTTCGGCAGCACGTCGCGGAGCAGGATCCGGCCGGTGCCCGCCCCCATGGCGCGGGCCGCCTCGATGAACTCCTTGTTCCGGATCGTGAGCACCTGGCCGCGGACGATCCGGCCGATGTACGGCCACGTGAACAGCGCGATGATCGCCGTCACGAGCGAGATCCCCGGCTCGACGAGACCGCCGAGGCAGCCCTCGGCCGTGATCGAGCACGTCGCGGCGATCCCGATCGAGAAGAGCAGGACCGGGAGCGACAGCGTGAGGTCGATGGCCCGGGAGATCACGGTGTCCACCCACCCACCCAGGTACCCGGCGAGCGAGCCGAGGAGGATGCCCAGCCCGACAGCGAAGCCGGTCGAGAGCAGCGCCACCACGAGCGAGGTGCGGGCCCCGTAGATGGTGCGCACGAACACGTCCCGGCCCGAGGTGTCCACCCCGAACCAGAACTCCCGGCCGGGGCCGACCACCGGGAGCCCGATCTCGTTCAGGGTCTCGCGGAACAGGGCGTTGGGGTCGTGGTGGACGACGCCCCGGGAGATGATCGGCGCGGCGACCGCGACGGCCGCCAGCAGCACCAGGAAGACGCCGGCGCCGAGGGCGACCCGGTCCTTGCGGAACCGCATCCAGAAGATCTGCCAGGGGGTCCTGCCGATGATGGCGCCGCCGGGCTCGGCCCCGCCGAGGGCCTCTCCCGGCCCGGTGACCTCCTCGTCCGTCACCTGGCCCACGTCGCTCCCTGCTCCCGCGCGGTTGCGCCGAAGTCTACCCACCAACCGGCGCGCCGGCCACCCGCCGCGCTTCCGTCCCGTATACGCGCCCGGCCGGCGAGGCGGATTGCCCCGGCGGGGCTACGCGTACCGGACCCGGGGGTCGAGGAAGGCATACAGCACGTCCACGACGAAGTTCGCGACCACGATGAAGAAGGCGCCGAGCAGCGTCACCCCCATCACGGCCGGGAAGTCGGCCGCGTAGAGGGACACGATCGCGTACTGGCCGAGCCCGGGGAGCTGGAAGACCGACTCGGTGATGACCGCGCCGCCCAGGAGGAACGCGACGTCCATGCCGAACATCGTGACGACCGGGGTCAGCGCGGCCCGCAGGCCGTGACGGAAGATCACCCGCCCCTCCGAGATCCCCTTGGCGCGAGCCGTCCGGATGTAGTCCTCGCTCATCGTCTCGATGAGGTTCCCCCGGGTCATCCGGGAGTAGAACGCCGCCGAGGTGATCGCGAGCGAGAACCACGGCAGCACGAAGTAGCCCTGCGCGACGGACTCGAGCACCGACTGCCCCTTCGGGAGACCGGCCGTCGGCAGCCACCCCAACCAGAAGTGGAACACGTACAGGAGGACGAGCCCGAGCCAGAAGATCGGCGCCGACACGCCGACGAGGGCGAAGATCATGGCCGCCCGGTCGAGCAGGCTCCCTCGACGGATCGCCGAGATGATCCCGATCGGGATCCCGATCGCGAGCCACAGCAGGGCCGCCCCGATCGTGAGCGCGATCGTCACCGGCAGGCGGTCGAGGATCTGCTCCTTCACCGAGGTCTGGTTCCGGTAGGAGAAGTAGACCTTCTCGTTCAGGAACAACCCCGGCCACGGGATCATCCCCGAGGCGAACTTCCAGTACTGGACCCACAGCGGTCGGTCGAGGCCGAAGTTCTTCCGCACCTGGGCGACGAGCTCGGGGCTGGGGTGCCGCCCGACCGCTCGGGCGATCGGGTCGCCGGCCGGCAGCTTCACGAACACGAGGAACGTGAACAGGGACACGACCACGAGGACGATCACGAGGAAGAGCGTCCTGCGGATCATGTACCTGATCACGGCGTCCTCCGGGGGGTACGGGGGCCGGCCCCGCAGGGCCGGCCCCCGTCTGCTTCCTCCGTGCTCACTGGAACTCGGGCGCGATCGCGACCTGCTCGTACGCCATCTGGTTGTCGAAGAGGCAGTACGTGTAGTTCACGATGCGGCTCGAGATGATCTGCTCGACGTTGCTGAAGATCATCGGGACGATGGAGACGACCTCCTCCATCAGGATCTTGTCCGCCTCGGCCCAGCACTGGACGCGAGCGTCGCCGGTGAGCGCGGCGCACTCGTCGACCTTGTCGTTCAGGCCGGGAACATCGGTCACCTCATACCCGTACTTCTTCAGCTGCTCCGGGCTCGCCCCGGTCATCGAGTAGTTCGTGTTGTACTGGTCCAGGATGCTCGGCCCGTACATCGGGAAGAAGTAGAACGTGTACGCGTCCGGGTAGTCCTGGAGCCAGCCGGCGAACACGCTGAACGGGATGTGGTTCTTCGGGTCGAAGATCTTCCCGTAGGCCGTCGAGTTGTCGAAGTTCTTCACGTCCAGCTCGATGCCGATCGCCGCGAGGTTCTGCGCGATCAGCTGGTGCTGGGCCTCGGAGACCCGACCGACGACGCCGACCGAGAGGACGCCCTTGCACTCGGGCGCGTCGCAGATCCCGTCCTGGTTCGTGTCGTACTTGGACTGCGCCATCTCGTCCTTCGCGAGCTGGAGCCCCTCCGGCGAGTCGGCGCCCTCGTGGTTGGGGGTCTCGTACGGGTCGTAGCCCTCGAGCAGGTTGCCGAGGAGACCCGGCGGGGTGAAGTACCCGGCGATCTCGCCGGAGGCCTCACCGCCCGACAGGCGCCGCCACCCTTCCTTGTTCACCGCGTAGTTCACGGCCTTGCGGACGTGGATGTCGTCGAACGGCGGCACCGCGAGGTTCATCGCCAGGTAGTAGTTCCCCGACCCCGGCTCGACGAAGTACTGGTCCTGGAGGTTCGGGTCCTGCGAGAACTTCCGCGCGGTCTGCGCCGAGACCCCGTTGGTGAAGATGTGGTCGATCTCGTCGTTCGCCACCTTCTCCTCGGCGACCTCCTGGTCGCAGCCGGGGCAGATCTCGACGCTGATCGCATCCACGTACGCCGGCCGCAGGTCGTCCTGGTCGTCGGCCACCCACGAGGGGTTCCGGACGAGGGAGATCAGCTTGTCGGGCTGGTACCCCTGGACCGGCTGCTGCTCCTTCGCCGGGAGCGAGAAGTCCATGGCCTCCGAGCCCTCGAACATGTACGGGCCCGAGGCGACGAGGAAGCGCCCGTAGTCATCGTCGTGCCCCTCGGCCACACCGAGCGGCGCCTCGGGGTCGGCCGGGTTCGGCGGGATCGGCGCGGTGGCTGGCATCGCGAACCGGTACCCGAGGTCCCCGGCGGGCTGCGTCAGCTTGATCTCGAGCGTGTAGTCGTCGACGGCCGTCATGCCGGTGATGGTGTCGGCCTTGCCGGCGGCGAAGTCGTCGAATCCCTCGATCACGCTGTAATAGAAGCCGTAGCCGGCCGCCACCTCCGGCTTGGCCTCACGCATCATCGCCCGGATGAAGTCCTGGGCGGTGATCTCGACGTCCTGCAGCGGCGGGGCGTAGTGGATCCCCTGCTTCAGCTTGAACGTCCAGGTGAGGCCGTCGTCGGAGACGGTCGGCATCTCGGCCGCGAGGTCGGGGAACACCTTGTCCCCGTCCTGGTCCGGGCCCTTGCCGTTGTAGGACAGCAGCGTCCGGAGCAGGCAACACCGGTAGAAGGCGAAGGAGACCTGGAAGTACTCCTTCTGCGGGTCGAACGCGGCCGTGACGTCCGTGTCCATCCACGCCCGCAGCGTCCCGCCCGGCTGGATCGCGCCGGTGGTGGTCGGCCCCGTCGGGCCGGTCTGCCCGCCGCCGCCTCCGCCGCCGCACGCGGCCGCCGCGAGCGCGAGCACGGCGACGAACGCGAACACCCTCACGTGCTTGCCCATGCGCTTCCCCCCTCGTTCCGCGACTCACCCGGCCCCACCCGCCGGGGCCGGCTCCGTCGCAACGACCTCGCCCTTCCCCATCGCCTCCTTCCGCCTCCGACGCTTCCCCTTCCGAGCGTACGCAGCGGCCTCCGCCCGAGGATCGAGCGCGTCGCGGAGACCGTCACCGACCAGGTTGAACGCGAGCGTCGTGATGAGCAGGAACACGCCGGGGAAGAACATCGTCCACCAGGCGTCCTGGAACAGGTGGCTGGCGTCCGCGAGCTGCCGGCCCCAGGATGGGGTCGTGATGGGGACCCCGATCCCCAGGTAGGACAGGCCGGCCTCGAACAGGACGTTGGCGGGCACGAGCAGCGTCGAGTACACGACGATCGGCGCGACGAGGTTCGGCAGGATCTCCTTGAACATGATGCGGAGGTTGCCGGCCCCGAGGGCCCGGGCGGCCTCCACGAACTCCTTCTCTCGCAGGGAGAGCACCTGGCCGCGCACGATCCGCGCGAGGTAGGGCCAGCTGAACAGGCCGATCACGTAGCTCACGAGCAGCAGTCCCGGCTTGATGAGCCCGCCGAGGCACCCCTGGGGCTGGAGCCCGCAGGCGGCGACCAGCCCCAGGGCCAGCAGGAGCACCGGCAGCGAGAGCACCACGTCCATCGTGCGCGAGATGAACGTGTCGACCTTGCCCCGGAAGAACCCCGCGATGACCCCCAGCGCCACGCCGATCACGACCTCGAGCCCGGTGGCGAAGAACGCGACGATGAGCGAGGTGCGGGCCCCGTACATCACCTGCAGGAAGAGGTCGCGGCCCTGCGGGTCGGCCCCGAACCAGAACTCCTTGCTCGGGCCGAGCGGGAGCCCGTACTCGTCGAGCATGTCGAAGTGGAACTCGTTGACGTCGGGATGGTGGACGACCTCGTTCGCGAAGAACCCGGCGCTCAGCGCCACGGCGATCATGAGGCCGATGAGCACGAGGCCGACGAGGGCGACGCGGTCGCGGCGGAAGCGGCGCCAGAACAGCTCCCACGGGCTGCGTCCCTCGACCCCGAGGCCGGGGGCGAGGGACGGCTGGAGTCCCGCGTCCTCCCGCGCGTCCTCCGTCTGGACCTTGCTCACGCCCGGCCCTTCCCTCCCCGACCCGGCCCGGAGCCCTCCCGAGCCGGTTCCCGCATCACTATACGGCGACGGTGCGGCTCCGGTCGGAGCCGCACCGTCGCCTCGTCCCGCCGCCGAGCCGCTAGCCCCGGAGGATCTCCATGGCCCGGGGCAGGATCTCGACGCCCCGGATCTCGCCGATCGCGCCGTCCGCGCAGGCGCGCTCGCCGAAGACCTCGACCCCGTCGGGCGCCACGCCGCCCCCCGAGACGAGCAGCGGCACGGGCTCCGCCGTGTGCGCTCGGCGGACGCACGAGGTGGCGTGATCGGCGGTCACCACCACCACCGTCCGGTCGAGGTCCAGCCGCGGCAGCAGCTCCCCGAAGAAGGCCCGGTCGATCTGGGCGACGACGTCCCGCTTGTCCTCCGGGCGGCCGTCGTGGGCCGGCACGTCGGGCCCCTTGAGGTGCACGTACAGGGCGTCGTAGCCCTCCAGGGCCTCGGCGGCGAGCTCGGCCCAGCGCACGTACGCCTCCTCGTCCCCCAGGCGCGGGACGTCGACCGGCGCCATCCCGAGCAGGATCGCGATGCCGCGCTCGACCGGCATCTCGACGAAGCATCCCCACGACGGGCCGAAGCGCTCACGGATCGGCTGCAGGGCCGGCCGGTGATCGCCGGCGTCCCGGGTGAGGATGAGGTTCGCGGGCAGCTTGCCCTGCGCGCGGCGGCGGGCGTTGATCTCGGAGGCCTCGAGGATCTTCGCCGCGCCCTCCACGAACGCGTTCGTGAGCTCGGCCGCCCGGCGGGCCGCCCCGGTGTCCTCGAGCGGCTCGGCCCGCGCGACCTCCGGCTCGAAGGTCTCGAGGGCCACGCCGAGCGAGCCCTCCTTGCGGTACGCCGGGTCGGTGTTCGTGATCGCCGCCGAGAGCGGCGAGCCGTCCTCGGTCCGGATCACGAGCGCCCCGCGGTGCTCGACGGTGGAGCGCAGGGTGAACGTCGCCCCGGGGAGCCGAAGCTTCGCGTTCACCTCCTCGGCGAGCGCCGCGGCCTCCTCCGAGGAGAGGTCGCGGCCGACCCGCCGATCGAGGATCCGGGGCCAGTCCGCCGTCGCGAAGTTCACACGGTGGGCGACGTCGCCGTCGCGGAACGCCATCCCGGCGCCGATCGCCTCGACGACGCCGCGCCCCGGGTGCTCCTCGCTGGGGTCGTAGCCCAGGATCGCGAAGACCGCGATGTCGGACTCCGGCGCGATCCCCGGGCCGACCGTGACCACGGTCCCCGTCCGTCCCCGCCGCGAGAGCAGGTCGAGGTTCAGCGTCGGCGCCGCCTCGAGCGGCGTCCGGTCGCCGAGCTCCGGCACCGGGTCGTCGCCCAGCCCGTCCAGGCACACGTAGAGCAGCCGCTTCACGGGTCCTCCCTCACCGGTACTTGACGATGAGCGCGAAGCTCTCGGGATCCAGGCTCGCGCCGCCGACGAGGGCGCCGTCGATCTCCGGGTGGGCCATGAAGTCGCGGATGTTGCCGGGCTTCACGCTCCCCCCGTACTGGATCCGCACGGCCTCGGCGACCTCCTTCGAGTGGCGCTCGGCGATCGTCCGGCGGATCAGGCCGATCGTCTCCCCCGCGTCGGCGGGGAGCGCGTTCCGGCCCGTCCCGATCGCCCAGATCGGCTCGTAGGCGACCACGAGCTGGGCGACCTGCTCCGCGTCCACCCCCCGGAGATCGCGCTCGATCTGGGTGGTCACCTTCTCCTCGGTGAGGCCCGCGTCGCGCTCGGCGAGCGTCTCGCCCACGCAGAGGATCGGCCGCATGCCGTGCGCGAAGACCGCCCGGACCTTGCGGTTCACCACCTCGTCCGTCTCCCCGAACAGCTCCCGCCGCTCGGAGTGCCCGACGATCACGTAGCGGACCTTCAGCGCCGCGAGCATGACCGGCGAGACCTCGCCGGTGAAGGCCCCCTCGTCCTCGAAGTGCACGTTCTGCGCTCCCAGGCCGAACGGCAGCCGGTCGCTGTCGATCAGCGTCTCGATCGAGCGGAGCGACGTGAACGACGGGCAGATCACGACCTCGACCCGGTCGGTGTCCTCGGCGTCCAGCAGGTACGAGAGCTTCTGCACCGCCTGGATGGCCTCCAGGTGGGTCTTGTGCATCTTCCAGTTGGCCGCGATGATCGGGCGTCGGGCCATCTCCCTCCTCCTACCCCTCCTCCAGGATCGCGATGCCCGGCAGCCGCCGCCCCTCGAGGAACTCGAGCGAGGCGCCGCCGCCGGTGGACAGGTGGTCGAACCCCTCCTCGAGCCCGAACCGCGCGACCGCGGCGAGGCTGTCGCCACCGCCGGCGACGGTGTAGGCGCGCGCGCCGGCGATGGCCGTCGCGACGCCCCGCGTGCCGGCCGAGAAGGGCTCGAGCTCGAAGACCCCCATCGGCCCGTTCCAGAAGATCGTGCGGGCCTCGGCGAGGATCCGCGCGAACTCCTCCACCGTGCGCGGGCCGATGTCGAGCCCCATCTCGCCCGGCGGCACCGCCGACGCCGGGATGGTCCGGCGCGGCGCCTCCTGGGAGATCTCGCGGGCCGCGACGACGTCGACGGGGAGCTCGAGCAGCACGCCGCGCTCCTCGGCCCGGCGGCGCACGGCCCGGACCTCCTCGAACAGGTCCGGCTCGACGCGGCTCGCGCCCACGGCGCCGCCCTCGGCCGCGAGGAACGTGAAGGCCATCGCCCCGCCGATGAGCAGGGCGTCGACCCGGTCGACGAGGGCGCCGATCGTCGAGAGCTTGTCGGAGACCTTCGCGCCCCCGAGGACCGCCACGAACGGGCGCTCGGGCTCGACGAGCAGGCGCGTGAGCGCCTCCACCTCCCGCTGGAGCAGCCGCCCCGCCGCAGCGGGCCGCCCCCGCTCGAGCAGGAGCTCGGGCAGGGCGTGGACCGACGCGTGGGCGCGGTGGACCGCCCCGAACGCGTCGTCGACGTAGGCATCGGCGAGCGCGGCGAGCTCCGCCGCGAAGCCCCGGTCGTCCGCCTCCTCGCGGGGATCGAACCGCAGGTTCTCGAGGTAGAGCACCCCGCCCGGCGCCAGGGCCCCCGCGGCCGCCTCCGCCTCGGGCCCGCTCACGACCGGAAGGGCTCGGACCTCCCGGTCGAGCAGCTCGGCCAGGCGCGCCGCGACCGGCGCGAGCCGCAGGTCCTCGCGCACCGCGCCCTTCGGGCGCCCGAGGTGGGAGGCGACGACGAGCGCCGCCCCACCCGCGAGCAGCTCCGTCAGGGTCGGCAGGCTCGCCCGGATCCTCGCGTCGTCGGCGACCCGCCCCTCCGCCAGGGGCACGTTGTGGTCGACCCGGACGAAGACACGGAGCCCCTCGACCCCGTCCAGGGTCTCGAGCGTGCGGATGCCCACCGCGACCCCGCTAGAGCGACGCGGCCACGAGGTCGACGAGGTCGACCAGCCGGTTGGAGTACCCCCACTCGTTGTCGTACCAGCCGAGGATCTTCGCGGAGCGCCCCTGGGCCATCGTGGCCTGCGCGTCGAAGGTGCACGAGGCCGGCGAGCCGACGATGTCCGTCGAGACGATCGGGTCCTCCGTGTAGACGAGCCGGCCGCCCGCGAGCGGGCCGCTCTCCGCCGCGCGACGGAACGCCTCGTTGATCTCCTCCGCCGTCGCCTCCCGGGACAGCGTGACGACGAGATCGGTCACGGACCCATCGGGGACCGGGACCCGCAGGGCGATGCCGTCGAGCCGGCCCTTGAGGTGCGGCAGGACCAGGCCGATCGCCTTCGCCGCCCCCGTGGAGGTCGGGATGATGTTCACCGCCGCCGCGCGCGCGCGCCGGAGGTCCTTGTGCGGCAGGTCCAGGATGCGCTGGTCGTTCGTGTAGGCGTGGACCGTGGTCATGAACCCCTGCTCGATGCCGAAGGCATCGTCCAGGACCTTCGCCATCGGCGCGACGCAGTTGGTCGTGCAGGAGGCGTTGGAGATGACGTGGTGGGTGGCCGGGTCGTAGGCGTCGTCGTTCACCCCGAGGACGACCGTGATGTCCTCCCCCTTCGCCGGGGCGCTGATGATGACCTTCTCGGCACCGGCCGCGAGGTGCTTCTCGGCGTCCTCGCGCTTGGTGAACAGGCCCGTGGACTCGACCACGACCTGGACCCCGAGCTCCTTCCACGGGAGCTCGCCCGGGTCGCGGACGGCGAGCACCCTGATCTCGTCCCCGTCCACGACGATGCCGTCCTCGGTCGCGCGGACCTCCGAGGGCAGCACCCCCAGGACCGAGTCGTACTTCAGCAGGTGCGCGAGGGTCGCCGCGTCGGTGATGTCGTTCACGGCGACGAAGTCCCAGGCCTTGCCCTGCTCCTTGGCGGCGCGGAAGAAGTTGCGGCCGATCCGTCCGAACCCGTTGATGCCGACCTTCACGCTCATGCGCGACCTCCTGACGGGGGCTGGCGTTCCCCCCATGCTAGCCGATGCGTCCCGAGCTGGAGCCCGCGGCGCCCCTGGGGATGGCCTCAGCGGTCGAGGTCCCGGTGCATGACGGTCGCCATGAGCCCCTTGTCCCGGAAGAACGCGGCCAGATCCTCGACCACGACGATCGAGCGGTGCCGGCCGCCCGTGCAGCCCACGGCCACCGTGAGGTAGGACTTCCCCTCGGCCACGAAGCCGGGGACCATGAAGCCGAGGAGAGCCCGGAGCCGGCGCATGAACTCGCGGTAGGTCTGCTGCCCCCGGACGTACGTGCGGACCCGCGGGTCGGTCCCGGGGAGCGGGCGGAGCTCGTCCACCCAGTGCGGGTTCGGCAGGAACCGCACGTCGAGCACGAGGTCGGCGTCCCGAGGCGTCCCGTACTTGAAGCCGAACGACACGAGCGAGACCTGCAACCCCTGCTCGGGCGGCGCGTCCGAGAACGCCTCCCGCAGGCGCTGCCGAAGCTCGTGCGGGCCCATGCCGGTCGTGTCGATGATGAGGTCGGCCTCCCCTCGCAGCCCCTCCATCATCAGGCGCTCCTTGCGGATGCCCTCGACCACCCGGTCGGCCGGGGCGAGGGGATGGCGATGGCGCGTGGCCTCGTACCGGTTCACGAGCTCCTCGTCGGAGGCCTCGAGGAACAGGATCCGGTACGGGATGCCGAGCCCGTCGAGCTCCTCGAGCGCCTTCGAGAGCTCGCCGAAGAACACGCCGCCCCGGGCGTCCACGACGATCGCCACCCGCCCCCCGGGGCCGCCCGGTCGTGCCGCGAGCTCGGCGAGCTTCGGCAGGAGCGCCGGCGGCAGGTTGTCCACCACGAAGTAGCCCAGGTCCTCGAGGGCCTTCGCGGCCTCCGAGCGGCCCGCGCCCGACAGCCCGGTGATGATCGTGAACGCGGGGCCCTCCCCGTGGCGGGGGGCGGCCGCCTGCGGCTCGGCGCGGTCGCGCAGGTCGCCCTCGGCCATCAGGCGCTCTCCCGCCTTGAGGGGGTCGGCGTCCGCAGGTGCTCCGAGATCGCCCTCGCGAGCTCGGGGCCGATCCCCGGCGTCGCGGCGATCTCCTCGGGGGTGGCGCGCGCGAGGCGGGCGAGCGAGCCGAACCGGCGCAGGAGCGCTCGCTTCCGCGCCGGGCCGATGCCGGGGATCTCGTCCAGGGGCGAGGCCAGCACGCGCTTGCCCCGCTTCGCGCGGTGATAGGTGAGCGCGAACCGGTGGGCCTCGTCACGGAGGTGCTGGAGCACGAACAGGGTCTCCGAGCCCCGAGGGATCCGCAGCGGCTCGGCGCGACCCGGCAGGTACACCTCCTCCAGACGCTTCGCCAGCCCGACCGCGGGGATGTCGAGCCCCGCCTCGGCGAGCACGCGCGTCGCGACCGCGAGCTGGCCCCGTCCGCCGTCGACCACGACGAGCGCCGGCGGGTACGCGAACCGTCGGGGGCGGTCGCCCGGCTCCTCGCGCTCGGTCCGCAGCCGGGCGAACCGGCGGCGGAGCACCTCCTCCATGCTCGCGAAGTCGTCCTGCCCCGGCACGCCCTTGATCTCGAACCGCCGGTAGTCGGAGCGCTTGGGCAGGCCGTCCTCGAACACGACCATCGAGCCCACCTTGTCGCTCGGCCCGAGGTTCGAGATGTCGTAGCACTCGATCCGGAGCGGCGCCTGCTCCAGCCCGAGGACGGCCCCGAGCTCCGCGAGCGCGCGGGAGCGGGCACCGAAGTCCGAGGCGCGCTTCAGCTTGTGGCGCTGGAAGTGGTCGCGGGCGTTCTCGGTCACGGTCTCGAGGAGCTTGCGCTTGGCGCCGCGTTCGGGCACGGCGATCCGGACCCGGCCGCCGCGCCGCTCGCCGAGCCAGGCCTCGAGGACCTCGGCCCCCTCGGGCCGCTCCGGCACGAGGACCCGGGGCGGGACGTCCTCGCGCTCCATGTACAGCTCGCGCAGGAAGGAGGCGAGCAGGCCCGCGCGGTCGAGGTCCTCGACCCGGTCCACGATCCAGCCCTTGCGGCCGGTCACCCGGCCGCGGCGGACGGAGAAGACCTGGAACGCAGCCTCGAGGTCGTCCTCGACGAGCGCGACGACGTCGAGGGCCTCGGGCCGCGGCAGGACCATCTCCTGGTGCTCCAGGGCCCTCCGGGCCGCCGCGAGCTGGTCCCTGAGCTTGGCGGCGAGCTCGTACTCCTGGCGCTCGGCCGCCTCGCGCATCTCGCGCTCCAGGCGGGCGAGGACCGGGCGCTCGCCCCCGGACAGGAACTCGCAGAGGGCCTCGACGTCGGCCCGGTAGGCCTCCTCGGTCACCTGGGTGACCTCGGGGACGCAGGGGCCCGAGCAGCGGCCGATGTCGTAGTACAGGCACGGCCGGCGGGCCCGCGCGCGCTGGTCGAAGAAGGCGTTCGAGCAGGTCCGGACCGGGAAGACCCGCGTGAGGGCGTCGAGGGTCTCGCGGATCGCGTAGGCGTGGCCGAACGGGCCGAAGTACCGGACCCCTCGGCGCTTGGCGCCCCGGAGCACCTGCGCCCGGGGCCAGCGCTCGCCGACGGTGACGGCGAGGTACGGGTAGGACTTGTCGTCCCGGTACCGGATGTTGAAGCGGGGCTGGTGCTCCTTGATGAGGTTGTACTCGAGCATGAGCGCGTCGACCTCGGTCGAGACGACGATCCAGTCCACGCTCTCGGCCGCGGCCATCATCGCCTCGGTCCGCGGGTGGAGCGGCCGGGACCAGTAGCTCGCGAGGCGCTTGCGGAGCGACCGGGCCTTCCCCACGTAGATCACGCGGCCGTCGGCGTCCCGGAACAGGTACGCGCCGGGCGCGTCGGGGACGGTCTCCGGCTCGGGACGGGGGACGCTCACGCAGAGAATGCTACCCGCGGCCCCGAGCGGGCCGGCGTAGCCGCCGACCGCCGGCTAGCGGACGAGCACCGTCCCGTTCATCATGGGGTGAACGATGCAGAGGAAGTAGTACTCGCCCGGCGGGAGCGGCGGGATGGTGTAGGTGGTCGTCGCCGGCCCGGTGATGAGCTCGCCGCTGAAGAGCTGCTCGGCGAGGCTCGAGTCGGTGTAGATCGCGATGTTGTGCTGGACCCCGGCGTCGCGGTTGTCGAAGGTGATGGCGTGCTCGGTGTTGGCCGGCAGCACGATCGTCTGCGTGTCGAAGGCGATGTTCTGGGCGACGACGGTCGTGGTGAGGGCCTGGCCACCGCCGCCGCCGGTCGGGCCCGTGGGGCCCGTGGCCCCGGTCGCCCCCGTCGGGCCGGTGGCGCCGCCCGCCTCGCCGACGAGGATCTTCCCGATCATCGTCGTCGGGTGGATGACGCAGTTGTAGGCGTACTCACCGGCGTCCAGGGCCGGGATCCGGTACTCGATCTGGCTCGGTCCGGTGATGATCTCGCCTTGGAACAGGGTGTCACCGGAGGTCTCGGGCCCCGAGAAGACCTGGACGTTGTGCTGGACCCCGGCGTCGCGGTTGTCGAACAGGATCGTGAAGGGCTCGCCCGCCGGAGCCCGGATGCAGATGCCGTCGGTGAACGCGATGCCCTCCGCGACCACGGTGACCTTCCCGTCCACGACCGGGGTGCACTCCTGCGTCGGCGGGGGGCTCGGCTGCACCACCCCGGTGGGGGTCGGGCTCGGGCGGGCGATGGCGAGGCCGGTGAGGTCGCCGAGCGTGCCGAGCATCAGGTCCTGCGGACCGGGGTCGTACCAGGCCGCGAACCGGGTGGCGCCGTCGGGCGTGGTCGCGACCGAGGGCATGGCGCCGCCGAGGGCGGCCGACCCCGTGTCGACCGGGGAGAAGGTCGTCCCGTCGCCCGTGGCCATCGCCACCCCGGCCTCCCCGTCGGTCCAGGCGACCCAGAGCGTCCCGGCGTCGTCCGACGCGATGGAGGTCCCCGCGCCGGCGGCATCGGCGGCCCCGGCGCCCACGGGGGCGACCGTGCCCGTCCGGAACGGCCCGCCGGTCGGGCCCGTGGCGACGTGCACCTCCTCGCCGACGTGGTACGCGAGCGCGACGCCGCTCGGCGTCACGACCCCGGACAGGCCCTGGGCGCCGCCGCCCTCGACCTCGACCGCGTCCCAGCGGCCGCGGTCGGATCGGGTGGCCACCCGTACCGTGACGGCCTCGGCGAAGGCCACCGCCGGGCCGTCGCCCGTGACGAGCATCGCGGTGCGGCAGGTCGCGCACCCGGCCACCTCGGCCACCCGCTCGGTCCGCCAGACCCCACCCTCCATGGAGGCAACCTCGACGGACGCCTGCGTCGAGGTCGAGGTGAGGTACGAGATCCACGGCATGCCCATCTCGTCGACCGCGAGCGACGGACCGAGGCCGGGGGTCCGCGTCACCCGCTCCACCGTCCACTGCGTGGCGGACGCGGGATCCGCCGTCCCGGTGGCGTAGAAGATGCCGTCGGCGCTCCCCCACACCGCGTGGAGCGTGCCGCTCGCGTCGGCGACGAGCTGCAGGCCGGTGACGCTCTCCGCCGTGAGGCGGCCGACCGGCTTCGCGAAGGCGGGGTTGAAGGCCACCTGGACGTTGGGGATCTGTTCGGCGATGGCGATCGCCCCACGGGTCCAGACCCCGTCCTGCTCCGCGGCCAGCATGACGCCGGGCAGGCTCGGCGCCGTGACCGGGCGGGTCTCGGGGAGCGAGCCCTCGGGCGCCGGCTCCTCGAACGCGAAGTACGCGATCACGGGCCGACCGTCCACCACGGTCACCGAGGGGTAGCGGCCGGCGTCGTTCAGGGGGTCGACGACCTGGGCGAGGAAGCCCGGACCCGAGCCGAGCTGCGGCGCGACCGGCGTCTGGGCGCAGGCGACCGCGGCCAGGCCGAGGACGAGCGCGAACGCGAGCAGCCTCCTGGACATGGGCGCGCGCACTATAGCAAGGCGAGCGAGGCGGGGCCGACCCGAGGCCTCCGGAACCTCGGCGTCACGCGTCCGCCCCGGCCCGCGCCACCGCGAGCGGGAGCGTGCCGAGCACCTCGGCGAGGAACCGACCGGTGTGCGAGGTCGGGTGCGCGGCGACGACCTCCGGAGGGCCGGCGACGACGATCTCGCCGCCCGCGTCCCCGCCCTCCGGGCCGAGGTCGATGATCCAGTCCGCCGTCTTCACGACGTCCAGGTTGTGCTCGATCACGATCACCGTGTTGCCCTGGGAGACCAGGCGCTGGAGCACGTTCAGGAGCTTGCGGACGTCCTCGAAGTGCAGGCCGGTCGTGGGCTCGTCGAGCACGTACAGGGTGTTGCCGGTCGCGCGCTTCTGCAGCTCCGCCGCGAGCTTGATCCGCTGGGCCTCCCCGCCCGAGAGCGTCGGCGCCGGCTGCCCGAGCTTCACGTACCCGAGCCCGACGTCGGCGAGCGTCTGCAGGTGCCGACGGATCACCGGGATGTTCTGGAAGAACTCGAGCGCCTCGTCCACGCTCATCTCCAGCACGTCGGCGATCGAGCGGTGCTTGTAGCGGACCTCCAGCGTCTCCCGGTTGTACCGGCGGCCCTTGCAGACCTCGCAAGTGACGTACACGTCGGGCAGGAAGTGCATCTCGATCTTGATCTGGCCGTCGCCGGCGCAGTGCTCGCACCGGCCGCCGCGGACGTTGAACGAGAAGCGCCCCGGCTTGTAGCCGCGCACCCGCGCCTCCGGCACCTGGGCGAACAGCGCCCGGATGTGGTCGAACACCCCCGTGTACGTCGCCGGGTTCGAGCGGGGGGTCCGGCCGATCGGCGACTGGTCGATGTCGATGACCTTGTCGATCTGCTCCCAGCCCACGAGCCGGCGGTGCTTGCCCGGCACCACGCGCGAGCGGTAGATCCTCTGCATCAGGGCTCGGAGCAGCACCTCCTGGATCAGGGTGGACTTGCCCGAGCCGCTCACGCCCGTGACGCAGACGAACAGCCCGAGGGGGATCTCCAGGTCCACGTCCTTCAGGTTGTGCTCGCGGGCGCCGACCACCTTCAGCCACCGCTCGCCCGGGGTCCGTCGGACCTGGGGCGTGGGGATCTCGCGACGCCCGGACAGGAACGCGCCGGTGAGCGAGGCTCCGCAGGCGAGCAGGCCCTCGAGGTCGCCCGAGTACACGATCTCGCCCCCGTGCTCCCCCGCCCCGGGCCCGATGTCGACGATGTGGTCCGCCGCCCGGATCGTGGCCTCGTCGTGCTCGACGACGATGAGCGTGTTGCCGAGGTCCCGCAGACGGAGGAGCGTGTCGATGAGCCGGCGGTTGTCGCGCTGGTGCAACCCGATCGAGGGCTCGTCGAGGATGTAGAGGACGCCGACGAGGCCGCTGCCGATCTGCGTCGCGAGCCGGATCCGCTGCGCCTCACCGCCGGCGAGCGTCGCCGAGGGGCGGTCGAGCGTGAGGTAGTCCAGGCCGACGTCCACCAGGAACCCGAGGCGCGCCCGGATCTCCTTGATCAGGCGCTCGGCGATCATCCGCTCGCGCTCGGTGAGCTCGACCTCGTCGAAGAAGCGGAGCACCTCGCGGATGGAGCGGGCCGTGAGCTGCGCGATGTTCAGGCCGCCGATCCGCACGGCCAGGCTCTCGGGGCGCAGGCGCGCGCCGCCGCAGGCCCGGCAGGGGATCTCGCGCATGAACTGCTCGAGGCGCTCGCGCTGCGCGTCGGAGTCCGTCTCCGCGTGCCGGCGCTCGACGACCGGGATGACCCCCTCGTAGGTCGTGTAGTACGCCCGGGTGCGGCCGTAGCGGTTCTTGTACCGCACGTAGATCTCCCGGTCCGAGCCGTACAGCACGACGTCGCGGGCCTGCTTCGGGAGCTTCCGCCACGGGGTGTGCACCGAGAACCCGTGGGCCTCGGCCACCGCCTCCAGCACCCGGTCCCAGTACTCCAGGCGCGTCCCCGCCCAGGGCGCGATGGCCCCCTCGGCGATCGACAGGTCCACGTCCGGGACCACGAGCTCGGGGTCGACCTCCAGGCGCGTGCCGAGCCCATCGCAGGCCGGGCAGGCGCCGTACGGGGAGTTGAACGAGAAGTTCCGCGGCTGGAGCTCCTCGAAGGAGATGCCGCAGTGCGTGCAGGCGAGGGCCTCGCTGAAGGTCTGCACGTCCTCCCCCGACTCCGTCTGCACCGCGATCGCGGCGAGCCCCTCGGTGAGCTCCAGCGCCGTCTCGATCGAGTCCGTGAGGCGCCGGCGGATATCGGGTCTCGCCACGAGGCGGTCCACGACGACCTCGATCGTGTGCTTGTAGTGGCGGGGGAGGCGGATCTGCTCGGAGAGCTCGCGCACCTCCCCGTCGATCCGCGCCCGGACGAACCCGCGGCGGGCGAGGTCCTGCAGGAGCTTCTCGTACTCGCCCTTGCGCCCCCGCACGACCGGCGCGAGGACCTGGAACCGGGTCCCCTCGGGGAGCTCCATCACCTGGTCGACGATCTGCTCCGGCGTCTGGCGGCCGATCGCGCGGCCGCACCGCGGGCAGTGCGGATGCCCGATCCGGGCGAAGAGGACCCGCAGGTAGTCGTAGACCTCGGTGATCGTGCCCACCGTCGAGCGCGGGTTCCGCGAGGTGGACTTCTGGTCGATCGAGATCGCGGGCGAGAGCCCCTCGATGAAGTCGACGTCCGGCTTCTCCATCTGCCCGAGGAACTGCCGGGCGTAGGCCGAGAGGGACTCCACGTAGCGGCGCTGGCCCTCCGCGTAGATCGTGTCGAAGGCGAGCGAGCTCTTCCCCGAGCCCGACAGGCCCGTGAACACGATCAGCTTGTCCCGCGGGAGCTCCAGGGTGACGTTCTTGAGGTTGTGCTCCCGAGCGCCGTGGATGACGAGGGTGTCGGTCCCCACGTCGGCGATTGTACGGGCGGGACCATGCTCGGGGCGGCGGTCCGCGGACTATGCTCGAGCCGTGACCGACCGGGCCGAGCTCGAGCACCTCTCCTCGGCGGAGCTCCACGACCGGGCCACCCGCCTGGCCTGGCGGCGCCTGGACTTCCGGTTCCTCTGGGACCTGCTGAAGACGATCCCGGAGGCCCGGGCCGCCGCCGGGGACGAGTGGCGGAGCGAGACCGACATCATGCGGCCCCTCGCGCTCCTGAACGACTTCATCGACGCCGACCGGGGCGAGCTGGCCGAGGCCCTGCGGCCGCTGTACATCGACTACCTCCTCCGGCACCAGGACGAAGAGGACGAGGCCGGGGAGGTCGGGAGCTGATCGCGTGGGCACCCCCCTCCACCACCTGGACCTGAACGTCCGGGACCTCGCGACCTCGGAGGCCTTCTACCGCGAGGTGCTCGGGCACCTCGGCATGCGCGAGCTCGAGCGGGGCGAGGGCTGGGTCTCGTTCGGGGACGAGGAGGGGTACCTCACGCTCGTCCAGACGGCCGAGCCCTTCCTCTACCACGGCTTCCACCGCAAGCGGATCGGGGTGAACCACGTCGCGCTCCGGGCGCCCTCCCGGGAGGCCGTGGACGAGCTCCACGCCTGGTTGCGCGAGCGGAGGATCACCGTGCTGTACGGCGGGCCCCTGGACCAGGGCTCGGCGGATGCCGAGTACTACGCCGTCTACCTCGAGGATCCCGACCGCTTCAAGCTCGAGTACGTGTACCGCTCCCGCGGCCCGGCCCCGACCGAGGACCGCGGCTGATCGCCGTGGCGCCCGCCCGGGACCTCGCCGATTACCGGGACGAGTTCCCCGTGCTCGCCCGCAAGGCGTACCTGATCAGCGCCTCCCTCGGTCCGATCGGGGTTCGAGCCAGGGCGCGCCTCGAGGGCTACCTGGAGACCTGGGCCTCGCGGGGCGCCCCCGACCACGTCTGGATGGAGCACGTCTTCCCCGCGATGGGCGAGCTGAAGCGCTCGTTCGCGGCCCTCACCGGCTGCCACCCCGACGAGGTCGCCATCACCACGAACATCTCGATCGCGCTCTCGACCGTGGCCTCGGCCCTGCGGTTCACCGACCGTCCGAAGATCGTCCTCTCCGAGCTCGACTTCCCCACCGACGCCCACGTCTGGCTCGCGCAGCGCCCCCGCGGGGCCGAGATCTGCGTCCTCCGCTCCCCCGACGGCCTGACGGTCCCGCTCGAGGCGTACGACCGCGCGATCGACGAGCGCACGGCCGTGGTGATGGTCAACCGGGTCCTGTACCGCTCGAGCGCGCTCGTCGACGCGGAGGCGATCTGCCGCATCGCCCGCGAGCGCGGGGCCCTCTCCTTCGTCGACGACTACCACGGCCTCGGGATCGTGCCGCTCGACCTGCACGACCTCGGCTGCGACCTGTACACGGCGGGCGTGCTGAAGTGGATGTGCGGCGGGCCCGGCCTCGCGTTCCTCTACGCCCGCCGGGAGCTCCTCCCGCGCCTGGAACCCGCCGTCACCGGGTGGTTCGCGACGCGCGAGCCCTTCTCCTTCGACCTGGAGCACCTCGAGTACCACCCGACCGCCCGGCGGCTGGAGCACGGCACCCCGCCCGCGCCCGTCGTCTTCCTCGCCCAGGGCGGGATGGACGTCATCTCGGAGGTGACGCCCGAGGCGATCCGCGCCCGCCAGGGCGAGCTCACGGACCACGTGATCGCGCGGGCGGACGCGCTCGGCCTACCGGTGCGTACCCCGCGCGAGCGCGAGGCCCGGGGCGGCGTGGTGAACGTCGGCGTGGGGCCCGAGGCGGGTCGCATCTGCCACGCGCTCCTGGAGCGCGACGTGTGCACGGACTTCCGCGGCGACGGCCTGCGGATCAGCCCGCACTTCTTCAACACCGAGGAGGACGTCGACCGCTGCTTCGACGAGCTCGCGCGGCTCCTGTAGGCGC
>CAZXJB010000009.1:0-33817 GCA_964640965.1 uncultured Actinomycetes bacterium
AGCATCGGATGGATGGGGGTCGCCCTTGAGTGTGGCGGGGCCGCTACCAGCCGCCGGTGCACTCGGCGACGGTGTCCACGGCGGCGAACGTGGCGCCCTTGCCGCGATCGGTCGAGGGGCTCCCGGCCACCTGGGCGAGGCAGAAGTACGTGCCGCTGGAGGAAAGACCCACGAGGAGCAGCTCCTGGTCATCGTGGACGTGGATCTGCACCTCGCCGCGCTCGGGGCCCGCCGGATCCTCCTCCCACGGCACCGCCGGCTCCTCGTCGCGGGCCTGCGCGAGGTCGAACCCGGTCCAATCCCGGGTCTGGGCGTAGTAGGCGAGGGCGGCCGCGAGCCCCGTCCGCATGTCGGTCTGGATCGCCCGGTCGGCCGCCCGAGCGCGGGTCCCGAGGTACGTGGGCAGGGCGATCGCGAGGAGGAGCCCCACGATGAGGATGACGACCATGAGCTCCACGAGGCTGAACCCCGACTCGTCGCGCCCGCGCGCCCTCAGCACACGCTCCATGTCATCCCCTATCGGCTCGTCTCGGAGACGCCTTGAAAGGGAAGGGGCGGTCGCGAGACCGCCCCTTCCCCTCAGGAGGCCTGCGCGCGCCTACCAGCTGGCGCCGTTGCACTCCGCGAGCGTGTCAACCGCCGCGTAGCTCGCCCCCGACCCGTACGTGGTGCCAACCAGCGGGTCGTCGGCGATGCAGAAGAACGTGCCCGACGCGCTCTCCGCCACCATCAGGACCGAGTCGTTCGCCGTCGTGTCGCTGTCGCTACCGTCGACGACTCCCACCGCGACCTGACCGACCGCGGGGTCGGCGAGCGCGATCCACGTGAGCGACGGCTCGATCGCCTCACCATCGGTGTTGTCGAACCCGTTGTAGGTGTCGCCGTCCGTGAAGTACGTCTTCGCGGCGGCCATGGCGTTCCGCAGGTCCGACTGGGCACCGCGGTCCTGGGCGCGCTGGCGGGCGCCGAGGAACGTCGGCAGCGCGATGGCGATCAGGATGCCGATGATCAGGACGACCACCATCAGCTCGATGAGGGTGAAGCCCTCGTCGTCCCTCCGGCGCTCCCACAAACGCTGGAGCATGGAGCACCTCCTCCTTCCACTCCCGAGCACGCGCCCCCGTGGCGCGCGTCCATCCCTGTGTCGGCCGCGGGGCGCCCCCGCTTTACCCCTGGCGCGGCCGATCCTCGGGAATGACCCGAACGGGGTAGTCACCCCGGCCGCCACCTGCGAGCTTGCCGGGCCCGTGGCCCCGCGGCAGGATGGGCGCCGTGCCGAAGAGCCGGGGCAGGAGGGGCGCCCGAGGGAAGGGGCGACGGGGCGGGAGCGGGCCGCGGAGCCTCCGCCGCGCCGAGACCGGGATCCCTCCCGTCGACGATCTCGTCGCGGCCGTCCTGCGGAGCGGCCGGGAGCTCCTCAGGGTCGAGGATCCGCTCGAGGCCGAGCGCTGGGCGAGCCAGGTCCTCGGGACCTTCTACAAGCCCCCGATCCCGCTGTCCGCACGGGAGGAGCTCGAGGCCGCCATCGGGCCCGCCATCCTGGAGGGCGCCGAGGCCCTCGGCGGGCCCGTGGGGCTCGCCATCCTGCTCGCGCTCGCCACCGTGCTCGAGGAGGAGCCGCTGCGGGAGGACGCGGCCGAGGCGGCCGCGCGTCTGCGGGCCGAGGGGATCCCCGAGCCCTCGTGGAGCCCGGTCGTCGGGCGGCCCGCGTTCGAGGGCGCCTGGCAGCTCGCCGACCCCTACGACGACCAGCTCGCGTACTTCGCCACCTTCCGCTACCCGGACCGGTCCCGCACGTGGTGATGGCGCTCGAGGATGTCAACCTCGGCGGCATCATCAAGGACGCCGCCGTCGGCGTCCCCACCGGTGACATCCGGCGCCGGGCCGAGCGCCGACCGGGCGCCCGGGTCTCGGAGGCCGACCCGGGCGTGATGGCCTCGCGCGTCCTCGCGGCGATCCGGACCGGTGACCTGTACCTCGACGATGACTGGACGCCCGGGTTCAAGGACCTGCGGGCGCTCCTGCTCGCGCGGATGCGGCTCCTGCCGGCCGCTCCCCTCCCCGAGCCACCGGAGCCGCCGGATGAGGAGGCGAGGTCCGCCCTCCTCGCGCGGTTCCTGGCCTCCCCGTTCGCGCCGAAGGACCCCGGGCCCGAGGTCGCCTCGATCGTCGGCCACTGCCTCGACGCGCGCTGCGACCACGGGGACGGGGACCCCCTGCGCTGGAGCCCCATCGTGGTCGAGCTGTTCATGCTCGACTTCCTCCCCCGGAAGGCGACGCTCGACGCCGCCGAGATCCGCGCGCTGCCCGAGGTGCTCGCGGCCTGGGTGCGGTTCGCGCTCACCGAGCGCGGCCTGGAGGAGCGCTGGATCGCCGAGGCCGAGCGCACGGTCCGCAAGCTCGCCCCGGGGTTCCGACGGGCGGCGACCGACCCATCCCGGTTCGGCCCGGCGAAGGCGCTCGCGCTCGCGATGCTCGCCGACGGCGTCGACCTCACCGACCAGGAGGCGGTCCACGCGTGGATCCGGGCGTTCAACGCGCGCCCCGAGGCGGAGCGCGAGGCCTTCTTCGGCACCTTCCCCGATCGTCTCTTACCCTGAAGAAGACGGGTCGGTCGACGTGCGGCTGCGGCTGGTCGAGCGCGAGGGTCTCCTCGTCGCCGAGCCCGAGCCCCTGCCCCCGCTCACGGCGGAGCAGGTCCGCGAGGCGCTCGAGGGCATCCGACGCTGATCGCGCGGGTCCTGCTCTCCCTGGACCTGCGCGCCCGGCCGGTGCACGAGGCGATCGGGGTCGAGGTCCGCTTCCTCGGGGATGGCTGAGCCCGCTGCGGCTACTGGATCAGGTTGATGATGTTGAACATCGGCATGTACAGGGCGATGACGGCCGCGCCGACCGCCCCGCCGATGACCGCGATGAGCAGGGGCTCGATGAGCGAGGTGAGGGCGTCCACCGTCGCCTCCACCTCCGAGTTGTAGAACTGGGCCACCTTCTCGAGCATCGTGTCGACGGCGCCGGTCTCCTCCCCCACGGCGAGCATCTGCACGACCATCGGCGGGAAGACGGCGTGCTTGCCGAGGGGCTTCGCGATCGACTCGCCCTCGCGCACGCTCCCCTTCACGTCGTCCACCGCCTTGGCGATGACCTTGTTGTTCACCGTCTCCTTGACGATGTCCATCGCCTGGAGGATCGGCACGCCGGACTTCAGCAGCATCCCGAAGGTGTTCGCGAACCGAGCGAGCGCCACCTTGTGGAACAGCGGCCCGAACACCGGGACCCGGATCTTCACCTGGTCGACCTGGGCGCGGCCCTGGGGCGTCGCCTTGTAGCGACGGAAGGCGTACCGGCCGCCGATCGCCCCGAGGATGACCATCCACCAGTAGGTCCGCACGAGCTTCGACGCGCCGAGCAGGATCCGCGTCGGCAGCGGCAGGCTGCTGTTCAGGCTCGCGTAGATCGTCTCGAACTGGGGCACGATGAACAGCAGCATGGCGGCCATGATGAACAGCACGAGGATCACCACGACGACCGGGTAGGTCATCGCGGACTTGATCTTGCGGCGGAGCTCGACCTCGGTCTCGATCGTGTCCGCGATGTCGAGCAGGACGTCGTCGAGCACGCCCCCGGTCTCGCCGGCCTGCACCATCGCGACGAACAGGTCGTTGAACGCCTTCGGGTGCTTGCGCAGCGCGCCCGAGAGCGAGGACCCCTGCTCGACGTCGGTGCGGACCTGGACGAGGATCTTCGCGAGCTCCTTGCTCGGCGTCTGCTCGGAGAGGATCGCGAGCGCCCGCAGGATCGGCAGGCCGGAGTTCACCATCGTCGCGAACTGTCGGCAGAAGACCGCGAGGTCCTTCAGCTTCACCCGGCCCGGGCGGAGGTTGATCTCCATCCGGACGCCGGCGTTGGCCTTGCGGACCTCGACGGGCGTGAGGCCCTGCTCGCGCAGGCGCTGCAGGACCAACGTCTCGCTGTCGCCGACGAGCTGGCCGGTGACGAGCTTGCCGGTGCGGTCCCGGACCTTGTACTCGAACGTCGTCGGCATGGCTCGCTCCTTCGGCCTCAGTACTCGTACCCGCCGACCGACAGCCCGACCGCGGCCGCGGCGCCGGCCCCGGCGTGGTACCCGGCGCTCGCGCCGCCGATGAGCCGGTTCAGCTCCTCGGGGTCGTGGCACCGCTCGTACGCGATCTGCTGGGTGATCTTGCCGGCCTTGACGAGGTTGGCGAGGGACTGGTCCATCGTCTGCATCCCGAACCGCCCGCCCGCCTGCATGATCGAGTAGATCTGGTGGGTCTTGCCCTCGCGGATGAGGTTCCGCACCGCCGGCGTCGCGACGAGCACCTCGACCGCGACGACCCGCCCCCGGCCGTCGGCCGTCTGGAGCAGCTGCTGGGTGACGACGCCCTGGAGCGTCGTCGCGAGCTGCACCCGCACCTGCTGCTGCTGGTGCGGCGGGAAGACGTCGATGATGCGGTCGATCGTCTGGGGCGCGTCCTGCGTGTGGAGCGTGGCGAAGACCAGGTGCCCGGTCTCGGCCGCGGTGATCGCGGTGGAGATCGTCTCGAGGTCCCGCATCTCGCCGACGAGGATCACGTCGGGGTCCTGGCGCAGGACGTGCTTGAGGGCGGCGGCGAAGCTGTGGGTGTCGGCCCCGACCTCGCGCTGGTTCACGATGCAGCTCCGGTGCTTGTGGAGGAACTCGATCGGGTCCTCGACGGTCATGATGTGCGCCTGGCGCTCGCGGTTCACGATGTCCACCATCGCCGCGAGCGTCGTCGACTTCCCCGAGCCGGTCGGCCCGGTGACCACGACGAAGCCCCGCGGGTAGCGGGCGAGGTCGGCGACCACGCTCGGCAGTCCGAGCTCCTCGATCGTCTTGATCTCGTAGGGGATGAGCCGGAAGGCCGCGCCGAGCGAGTCCCGCTGGAAGTAGACGTTCACGCGGAACCGGGCCTTGCCCGGCAGCGCGTAGCTCATGTCGAGCTCCAGCTCCTGCTCGAGGCGCTCGCGCGCCTTCTGCGGCAGGATGGCGTAGATCATCCCCTGCAGCCCCTTCGGGGTCATCACCGGGTACTCGTCCAGGCGGACGAGGTCGCCGTGGAGGCGGATCGTCGGCGGGGCGCCCACCGTGAGGTGCAGGTCCGACGCTCCGCGCTCCAGGACGACCTCGAGGAGCTCGGGGATCGGGATCGCCACCTCGGGCTCTTCCGGCGCAACCATGCTCATCTCACTTCACCACCCTCGCGATCTCCTCGATGGACGTGAGGCCCTGCATCGCCTTCATGAGGCCGTCGGCGCGCAGGTCGATCATCCCCTGCTCGAGCGCCACCGCCCGGATCGCCTCGGACGACGCGCGCTCGACCGTGAGCCGTTCGATCTCCTCGGACATCGGCATGACCTCGTACAGACCGAAGCGCCCGCGGTAGCCGGTGCGCGAGCAGTACTCGCACCCCACCGCCCGGTACAGCTGGTGGATCTGCCCCATCTGCTCGTCGGTGAACCCGGCCTCACGCAGCTCCTGCGGGTCCGGCACGTACGGCTCCTTGCACTTGTCGCAGAGCCG
This sequence comes from uncultured Actinomycetes bacterium, assembly GCA_964640965.1. Classification (GTDB taxonomy): domain Bacteria; phylum Actinomycetota; class UBA4738; order UBA4738; family HRBIN12; genus HRBIN12. The sequence continues at coordinate 5,564 of CAZXJB010000009.1, forward strand.
ACGGGCGAGGCGCTGGGCGACGACGCAGTCGACCGCCGACGCCACGAGGAAGGTCTCGACCTCCATCTCGGTGAGGCGCGTGATCGCGCTCGGCGCGTCGTTCGTGTGGAGCGAGGACAGGACCAGGTGCCCGGTGAGGGCCGACTCGACGGCGATCATGGCGGTCTCGCGGTCCCGGATCTCACCGATCAGGATGATGTCGGGGTCGGCCCGCAGGATCGAGCGGAGCGCCGAGGCGAACGTGAGCCCGGCCTTGGGGTTGATCTGGATCTGGTTCACCCCCGGCAGCCGGTACTCCACCGGGTCCTCGACCGTGATGATGTTGCGGTCGGGGCTGTTCACGATGTTCAGCGTCGCGTAGAGGGTCGTCGACTTCCCCGAGCCGGTGGGTCCGGTCACGAGGATCGCGCCGTAGGGCCGGCGGAAGGAGCTCTCGAACCGCCGGTACGCCTGCTCCTGGAAGCCGAGCTCCGAGAGCTGCAGCAGCGCGTTGGACTTGTCGAGGATCCGGATCACGACCTTCTCGCCGTAGACCGTCGGCAGCGTCGCGAGGCGCAGGTCGAGCTGCTTGCCGGAGACGCGCATGCTCACGCGCCCGTCCTGCGGGACCCGCTTCTCGGCGATGTTGAGGTCGGCCATGACCTTCAGGCGGCTGATGAGGCCGTTCTGGATGTTCTTCGGCGAGTGCATGACCTCGTGGAGCACGCCATCGACGCGGAAGCGGACGCGCACGTCTTTCTCGCTCGGCTCGATGTGCACGTCCGAGGCGCGATCGGCGACGGCCTGGGTCATGATCGCGTTCACGAGCTTGACGATCGGGGCGTCCTCCACCGCCGCCTCGACGTCCCCGAGCTCGGTCTCGCCCTCGAGCTTCTCGGCGGCCTCGGTCGCCAGGGCCTCGACCTGCTCCCCCATCGCCGAGAACTTCTGGATCGCCTGCTCGATGTCGTTCGCGGTCGCGACCACCGGCTGGACGTCGCGGCCGGTGAGCGTGCGGATGTCGTCCAGCGCGTAGACGTTGGCGGGGTCCGACATCGCGACGAGGAGCTTCCCGTCGCGCTCGCCGATCGGCAGCGCGCGGTACCGGCGGCAGAGGGGCTCGGGCAGGAGCCCGGCGACGACCGGGTCGATGCGGTGCTCCGACAGGTCCACGAACTCGAGGCCGACCTGCTCGGCCAGGGCCCGCACGAGGTCGCGCTCCCGGATGTAGCCGAGGTCGATCAGGGTCCGGCCGAGCGAGCGCGGGGTCTTGCGGTGCTCCTCGAGGGCGTGCTCGAGCTGCTCCGGCGTGAGGAGCCCCTGCTCGAGCAGGATCTGCCCGAGCTGCTTGGTCTTCCGCCTCGCCATCACCATGCGGTGCTACACCCTTCGGTCGGGGTCGGCCTAACCATCGGCACCCTCATCGCGCTCCTGAAGGAGCTGCGAGAACTCCCGCGCGAGGGAGAAACGGTCGATCTCCTCCTCGCCCTCCTCCTCTTCCTCTGCCGCCGCCGCGGGGCCGTCGGTTGCGGGGACGCCGGCCGATGCTGGAGGCGGTGAGGCCGCCTCCAGGCTCGGTGCTCCCGCGTCGACCGCCTCCTCCGCCGCGGTCGTGGCGACCGCGTCTCCGACCGCTGCGACCTCGACCCGAGCGGCCGCGCCCGGGGGCTGGCCCGTGGCCGAGGGCGCGGGGGGCTGGGGGGCGGGTGGGCCCTGGCCGACCGCCGGGACCGAGGGCTGGCCCGGGGGCGCTGCCTGCGCGGGGCTCGCGGCCCCGACGCTCGGGGCCTCGGCCCGGATCACGAGCGGTGGCTCGGGGCGCACCTCGGGGTGCAGCGGCGTGCGGGGCTTGCCGATCGGGGCGACCGGCTGCGGCGGGGTCGTCTCGGGACGGAGGCCCTCCCGGCGCGCCCGCGCCTCCTCGGCGTGCAGGAGCGCGATCTCGATCTGGTCGAGCACGAAGCCGGGCCGCACCCCGATGCCGGTCACGACGAACCCCGCGTAGGCGCCGCGGCGTACGTAGCTCCAGATCTCGCCGCCGAACTGGAGGAACCCACGCTCCGGCTCGCCGAGGGAGGCGAACCGCAGCCACGGGACCTTCAGGCGCTCCTCGGCGTCGGCCGGGCACGCGCCGAGCACCAACCCGTCCCGGGACAGGATGAGCACCCCGCGCGCATCCCCGACGCTCTGCGACAGGCGCACGGCGAGCGCGGTCAGGTCTTCCATGGGTTCGTCCGAGAACACCATCGGGCCGTCGCGACCCGGTCTTGAGCCCCCGGGGCACGGGGGAGGTCGTCCCGGCCTACGTCTCGGCCGAAGGGCCTCCCCCGGGGGACTCGGCGAGGGCGGCGAGGGCGGCCGCCGACATCACGTCGACGGGAGCCACGCGCCCGGTCCACAGCTCGAAGGAGAGTGCCGCCTGGGCGAGCAGCAGCCCGAGCCCCCCGTAGGCGGTCGCGCCGGCCGCCCGAGCCGCCTGCAGGAGCGGGGTCGTCGCCGGCCGGTACAGGAGGTCCACCACCACCACGCCCGGCCCGAGCGGCGGCAGCGGCAGCTGCTCGCCGAGCGCCCCGAGGGGCGTCGCGTTCACGATGAGGTCCACCGGCTCCGCCCCGGCCCGCTCGAGCGGCACGATCCGCACCTCGGTCCGGACGCCCTCGAGCGTCTCGCCGAGGTCCACCCGCGAGGGGTCGCGAGCGGCGACGAGGAGCCGCGCGAGCCCGCCCTGGGCGAGCGCGAGGGCGCACGCCCGCCCCGCACCCCCGGCTCCGAACAGCAACGCCGAGCGGCCCGCGGGGTCGAAGCCGGCGTCGCGGCGCAGGAACCGGTCGAACCCCGGCGCGTCGGTGTTGTGCCCCTCCAGGCCCGCCGCCCCGACCACGACCGTGTTCACCGCCCGCAGGCGCCGGGCGTCCTCGGACAGGCGCCCGATCCGCTCGGCGACCTCCGTCTTGTGGGGCATCGTGACGTTCGCGCCCGAGAAGCCGAGCGCCTCGAGCCCCTCGAGGGCCTGCCCCACGCGTCCCGGCGGCACCGGCAGCGGCACGTAGACCCAGGGCAGGTCGAGGGCGGCGAAGGCCGCGTTGTGGATCTCCGGGGACAGGCTGTGCGTCACCGGCCAGCCCATCACCCCGACCGTGCGGGTCGCGCCGTCGATCCGGATGCGGGGGGCTCGCTCACTCACCGCAGCGCGCCCGGTTCCGCTCGTGGTCGGCGAGCGTCACGCCGAAGGCGTGGTGCCCGTCCGCGCCGCAGAGCACGTAGTAGAAGTAGTCGGTCTCCGCCGGGTTCAGCGCCGCCTCGAGCGAGGCGAGCCCGGGGCTCGAGATCGGGGTCGGCGGCAGCCCGGCGTGCAGCCGCGTGTTGTAGGGGCTGTCGAAGGAGAGGTCGGACTCCGACAGCTGCCCGTCCGGCGTCGGGTCGTCGTACAGCAGCGTCGCGTCGATCCCGAGCGGCATCCCTGCGCGCAGCCGGTTGTAGATCACCCCGGCGATGAGCGGGCGCTCCCGCTCGAGCTTGGCCTCCTCCTCGACCATCGAGGCCACGATCACCACCTCGTAGGGGCTGAGCCCGAGCGCCCGCGCGCGGTCGAACGGCAGGGCTTCGGCCTCCGCGGCGAACTGCTCGAGCAGCCGGCGGATCACGTCCCTCGCCGTCGTGCCCTCCCGCAGGAACTCGTAGGTCTCGGGGAACAGGAAGCCCTCGGGGGTGGAGACGCCCTTCGGCAGGTAGGGCGGGAGCGACCAGCGGCCGCTGTTCGCCTCCGCGAGGAACCGCCGCTCGGGGATGCCGAGCGCCTCGTGGACGCGCTCGGCGATCTGCGTGAGCCGGTACCCCTCGGGGATCGTCAGGCGCACGGTCGGGGCCGGCGGCGGGGGTTCGGTGAGGGCGCGGAAGGCCTCCTCGGGGACCATGTTGGTGGTCAGCTGGTACGTGCCGGGCAGGATCCGGTCCTCCAGACCGCTGCGGCGCAGGAGCCACCGTGAGACCGTCCCGCAGCGCAGGACCCCCGCCTCGTGGAGCTCGGCGACCACCTCGGCGCCGCTCGCGCCTCCGGCGACGGTGATCTCGACCGGCGTCCGCGGTCCGGACGCGCCCTGGCACCACTCGTAGTAGCGGACGCTCGCGAGGGCGCCCCCGACGATCACGAGCAGGACCACGAGCGACCCGAAGGCGAGCCACGGCGGTCGTCGCCGCCGGTGGCGGCCGGTGCGCTCCTCCGTCGGAGCCTGGGCGGCGGTCACCGACATCCGGGGCCAGAGCATAGCGGGCCGGTCCCGCCGAAGCTCACGCCGGATGCGCGTCGAGGTACGCCTGGAGGATCACCGTCGCCGCCGAGCGATCCACCGCCCGCCGCCGGCGGCGCCCCCTCGCGCCGGCCTCCCGGAGGGCGCGATCGGCCTCGACCGTCGAGAGGCGCTCGTCCTGCAGCTCGACCGGGACCGGCAGCGCGGCCCGCAGCGCCTCGGCGAAGGCCTCGGCTCGCCGCGCGGCCTCGCCCCGCTCCCCGGAGAGCGAGAGCGGATGCCCGACGACCACGAGCGAGACGTCCTGCTCGCGCACCAGCTCCGCGATCGCCCGCAGGTCCTGCGGCGCCCCCGCGCGCACCGTGCCGAGCGGCACGGCCAGGCGCCGGCGTTCGTCGGAGATCGCGACCCCGATCCGGACGTCCCCGAGGTCGAGGCCGAGGACCCGCCCGGATCTCGTCTGGGCCATACTAGTCCCGGCCGGCCAGGAGCTCCTCGAGCCGAGCGGGGATCGCCCCGATCACCTCCCGCACGGCGGCGCCGTTCGGCCCCCCCGCGAAGCCCAGGGTCGGCTTGCCGCCGGCGCCCCCGCCGATCCGCTTCGCCGCCTGCTCGAGGAGCGCCGGCGCCGTCACGCCGCGCGAGACGAGCTGCGGGCTGCAGGCGGCGGCGATGAGCGCCTTGCCCTCGGCGTCGCTCCCCAGCACGGCCGCCGCGCCCCCGTCGGACCCGAGCCGGCCCACCACCCCCTGGGCCAGCTCGCGCAGCTCGTCGGCGGCGGCGGGCAGCACCGCCGTGACGAGCAGGGCGCCGGCGACGGGCACGGCGGTGCGCGCCAGCTCCTCGATCCTGGCCCGGACCTCCCGGCGGCGGATCGTGCCGAGCTCGCTCTCCAGGCGCTTCACCTGCTCGAGCAGCTGGCGCGCCCGCTCGGGCGCCGCGCGCGGGTCCCCCGCCCCGAGGGCCTGGACGACGGCCTGGAGCAGGTCGCGCTCGAGGTTGATCTCCTTCAGCGCGTCGGGGCCGACGAGCGCCTCGACCCGGCGCATCCCCGCCCCGATGCTCGACTCGCCGAGGATCCGGATGAGCGCGACGTTGCCGGTGCGCGGCACGTGCGTGCCCCCGCAGAGCTCGATCGAGTAGTCGCCGACCTCGACGACCCGGACGAACTCGCCGTACTTCTCGCCGAACAGCGCGATCGCGCCCTGGCTGCGCGCCTCCTCGAAGGTCGTCTCGTAGATCGTGACCGGCTGGTCCTCCGCGAGGCGGCGGTTCGCGAGCTCCTCGGCCTGGTCGAGCACGTCCCGCGGGACCGCCGAGTGGTGCGGGAAGTCGAAGCGCAGGCGCCCCGGCGCGACGAGCGAGCCGGCCTGCCGCGCGTGCTCGCCGAGGATGTGGCGCAGCGTCCAGTGGACGACGTGGGTCGCCGTGTGGGCCCTCGCGGTGGCCTCGCGGCGGACGCGGTCCACCTCGGCGTGGACCTCCTCGCCCTCGCGGACCTCGCCGGACTGCACGACGCCGGTGTGCACGACGGTCTCGCCCGGCCCGTACTGCGTGTCGAGCACGCGCACGAGCCCGCCCGCCGTCCGCAGGTAGCCGTGGTCGCCGATCTGGCCCCCGGACTCGGCGTAGAAGGGCGTCCGGTCGAGCACGACCTTGACCTCCTCGCCCTCCTCCGCCACGGGCACCCGCCCCTCGTCGGTGAGCAGCGCCCGGAGGCGGCCCTCGGCCTCCAGGGTCTCGTAGCCCACGAACCCGCTCCGGCCGACCTCGGCGGCGACGGCCGCGAGCTCCTCGCCGAGGCGCCCCTTCTTCGCGGCGCGCTTCGCGCGCTCGCGCTGCTCGGCCATGAGCGCCTCGAACCCCTCCTCGTCGATCGCGAGCCCTTCGTCCTCGACGAGCTCGCGGGTGAGCTCCTTCGGGAACCCGAACGTGTCGTGGAGCTTGAAGACGACCGAGCCCGGCAGGACCCTCGCCTCCCGGGCGCGGGAGATCTCGTCCTCGAAGACCGCCATCCCCTGGCGGAGGGTGCGGGCGAACCGCTCCTCCTCGGAGCTCGCCACCTGCTCGACGTACGCGCGGTTCTCGACGAGCTCGGGGTAGGCGTCGCCGAAGGCCTCGACGGTGGCCGCCACGAGGGCCGGCGTGACCTCCCGCTCGATGCCGAGGCGCCGGGCGTGGCTCACGAGCCGCCGCAGCATGCGCCGCAGGACGTAGCCCCGCCCCTCGTTCGACGGCAGGACGCCGTCGGCGATGAGGAAGCTCGTCGCCCGCCCGTGCTCCGCGATGACCTTCAGCGAGACGTCGGTCGCGGGGTCCTCGCCGTGGCGGCGCCCCGCGAGGGACTCGGCGAGCTCGAGCAGCGGGCGGAACAGGTCGGTCTCGAAGACGTTCGCCACGTCCTGCAGGACGACGGCGAGGCGCTCGACGCTCGCGCCCGTGTCGATGTTCTTCGCAGGGAGCTCGCCGACGATCTCGCCGTGGTCGTCGACCTCGTCCTGCATGAAGACGTGGTTCCAGATCTCCAGGTAGCGGTCCTCGTCCACCTCGGGGCCGCCCTCGGGGCCGAATCGCGGCCCGCGGTCGACGTAGATCTCCGAGCAAGGCCCGGCCGGCCCCGCCGCGTGGGTCCACCAGTAGTTGTCGGCCTTGCCGCGCCGCACGATGCGCTCGGGCGGGATCCCGATCTCCTGCCAGATCTCGACGGTCTCGTCGTCGCTCTCGTAGACCGTCACCCAGATCCGCTCGGGGTCGATCCCGAAGACCCGCGTGACGAGCTCGAACCCCCAGCCGCACGACTCGCGCTTGAAGTAGTCGCCGAAGGAGAAGTTGCCGAGCATCTCGAAGAAGGTGAGGTGGCGGGCCGTGCGACCCACGTTGTCGATGTCGTTGGTGCGGAAGCACTTCTGCACGGTCGTCGCGCGCGGGAACGGCGCGGGGGCGTGGCCCAGGAAGTACGGGATGAACTGGTTCATCCCCGCGTTCGTGAGCAGCAGGCCGGACTCGGGCGGCGGGATGAGGCTCGCCGAGGGCACGCGCCGGTGGCCCCGCTCCTCGAAGAAGCGGAGGAACGTCTCGCGGATCTCCCGGCCCTCCATGGGAGCCGAGTCTACCCGGCGTCCCGGAGGTCCCTGCGGAGCTCCTCCTCGCGCTCGCGCATCGCCCGCCGGCCCTCGGCGATCGACTCGGAGACGAGCTTGGCGAGGTCCATGAGCCCGGCCTTCGCCTCGCGGGCCACCCGCGAGGGGGCGACCCTCTCGGCCTGCCGCCGGGCGAACCGCATCGTCATGACCGCCCCGGCCACGCCGGCGCCGAGGCCGACCGCGAGCCAGAACAGGCGCCTCATGCCGTCCTCACGACCCGGAGCGCGTGCCGCCGCGGAAGCGCTTGGCGGCCTTCGAGATCCCCGCCCCGAAGGAGATCACCTTCACGAGCGGGCTCGCCGCGGCCTGCTCCACGAGGCCCGAGACCTTCTCGACCCGCGCGGCCACGACGTTCGCCTGCTCGAGCAGCCCGTTGGTGCGCTCGACCGAGCCCTTGACCTCGCGCAGGAGCGGCACGGTCTCCTCGCGCATCGCGTCGATGATCATCTTCGTGGCCTCGAGCACGCGGAAGGCGTTGATGAGCACCACGCAGAGGAACAGCACGAGCAGGGCCCAGAACGCGGACAGGACGATCAGGGCGACGTCGCCCCCGTCGAGCGCACCGATCACGGCCATGGCGAGACTCCTCGGGATCGAAGGTCAGGTGGCCGCATCATACCCGGCCGCCCCGAGCCGCCGTCCCGCCGTCACCACGCGACCGGCACGGGGTAGCGCCGGATCTCTCGGTCGGCGCTCACCAGCGTGAGCTCCTCGGCGAGGGCCTGCGCCACGAGCATCCGGTCGAACGGGTCGCGGTGCAGCGGCGGGAGCGCCGGCAGCCCGAGGGCGTGACGGAGCAGCACCGGGAGGGCCTGGAAGCCGTTGCGCTCCAGCTGATCCGGGACGAACCGCTCGAGGGGCTGGGCGATCTCCACGCGCCGGAGGGAGGCCTTGACCGCGAGCTCCCAGGCCGAGGCCGCGCTCAGGAAGACCTCGTTCCCGCCGTCTCCGATGAGCGCGCGGGCACGGTCCGAGAGTCGCGCGTCGTCGGTGATCCACCAGAGGAACGCGTGCGTGTCGAGCAGCAGCCTCACTCGAAGCCCTCGAGGATCCCCTCCGGCAGCGGCGCGTCGAAGTCCGGGGCGACCCTGACGAGGTCCCGCGCGCTGCCCGGACGGCGAACGGTCACCAGCGGCACGACCGGCACGAGCCTCGCGACCGGACGACCGGCCTTGGCGAGCACGACCTCCTCACCCATCGCGACCCGCTCGAGCAGCCGCGAGAGGTGGGTCTTCGCCTCATGCACGTTGACCACCGTGGGCATCGCGAGGAAAATAGACTAAGTCGTGGACTAAGTCAATCCTTTCGCTCCTCGCCCTGGCCGGAGGGCTCGTAGTAGCGCTTCCCGCTGAACCGGGGTGGTCGGTACTCCTGCTCGACCACGTGTCCTGGGTACTCGTGGGGGTACCGGTAGCCGACCCCGTACCCGAGCTCCCGGAGCTTGGGGTGACCGGGCTCGCGGAGATGGAGCGGGACGGGATCCGAGGAGGCGGCGTCCTCCTGCGCCCGGCCGAGCGCCACGAGCACGCTGTTGGACTTCGGGGCGCGCGCCAGGTAGATCGCCGCCTCGGCGAGGTTCAGCCGGGCCTCAGGGAGCCCGAGGTACTCGACCGCCTGGGCGGCCGCCACGGCGACGAGGAGCGCCCGCGGGTCCGCCAGGCCGATGTCCTCGCTCGCATGCACGACCATGCGCCGGGCGATGTACCGGGGGTCCTCCCCCGCCTCGAGCATCCTCGCGAGCCAGAAGAGGGCGGCGTCGGGGTCCGAGCCGCGGATCGACTTGATGAACGCAGAGATGACGTCGTAGTGCGCGTCGCCCTGCCGGTCGTAGACGACGGCCTTCTTCTGGACCGCGTCGGCGGCGCGCTCCAGGGTGACCTCGGGCTCCCCCGCCGCGTGGGCCGCGAGCACCGCCGCCTCGAGCCCGGTCAGCGCGATCCGCGCGTCGCCGCCGGCCACCTCGACGAGGTGCTCGAGCGCCTCCTCCCGCACCCTCACCCCGAGACCGCCGAGGCCCCGCTCGCGATCGGCGAGGGCCCGGTCGAGGAGCGCGCGGACCTCCTCGGGCGCGAGCGGCTCCAGGCGCAGCAGCAGGCACCGCGAGAGCAGCGGCGTGACGAGCGAGAAGTAGGGGTTCTCGGTCGTGGCCCCGATCAGCGTGATCGTGCCGTCCTCGACGGCCGGCAGGAGCACGTCCTGCTGCGTCTTCGACCAGCGGTGCACCTCGTCCACGAACAGGACCGTGCGGAACAGCCCCCCGCGGGCGCGCTCCATCACGCGCCGGGCGTCGGCGACGCCGGAGGAGACCGCCGACAGCTGCACGAGCTCCGCCCCCACGGCCTCGGCGAGCAGGTACGCCAGGGTGGTCTTCCCGGTCCCGGCCGGGCCCCAGAGGAGCAGCGAGGGGAGGTGCCCCGCCTCGAGCAGCTTCGTGAGCGCCCGACCGGGGCCGATGAGGTGCCGCTGCCCGACGAACTCCTCGAAGCTCCGGGGGCGCATGCGGGCCGCGAGCGGGACCTCGGCCATCGCCGCCTCAGCCGTAGCGGATGATCCGGTCGGGCCGGATCCGGAAGCGCACCCGCACCTGCCCCTCGACGGGCGTCCAGCGGGTGCCGTCGTAGCGACGCGAGAGCGCGTCGATGTGGGCCTCGGCCTCGGGGCCGGTCTCGGCCGCGACCACGGTGCCGGTGATCGAGATCCACCGGTAGGGGTCCGCCTGCACGAGCACCGCCACGCGCGGGTCCCGTCGCAGGTTCCGGGCCTTGCGCCGACCCTCGGCGGTGTTCACGAGCACGTGCCCGTCCTCGGCGTCGATCCACGTCACGGTGGCGTGCGGCGTGCCGTCGGGGTCCATCGAGACGACCGTCGCGTAGTGCGGCCCCCGAAGGAGCTCGACGTCGGCGGCGGTGAGCTCGGCCATCACTCCTCCTCTCGCTCCCCTCCCCCCGGGGGCCGCGCGGGCTCGCGGAGGGCGAGCCCGAGCTCGGCGAGCTGCCGCTCCGAGACCGGCGCCGGCGCCCCGGTGAGCAGGTCCGCGCCGGACTGGGCCTTCGGGAAGGCCGTCACGTCGCGGATCGCCTCCTTGCCGGCCATGAGCATCACGATCCGATCCAGGCCGAGGGCGATGCCTCCGTGGGGAGGCACGCCGTAGCGGAAGGCCCGGATGAGGTGCCCGAACTGCTCCTCGGTCTGCTCGGGGGTGAGCCCGAGCCGCTCGAAGACCCGGCGCTGGATCTCGGGGTCGTGGATCCGGATGCTCCCGCCGCCGAGCTCGAACCCGTTCAGCACGAGGTCGTACCCGCGGCTGCGCGCCGTCTCGGGCTCGAGGTCCGCCGGGTCGGCGGGCGCGGTGAACGGGTGGTGGACGCTCACCCACTTGCCCTCGTCCTCGCTCCACTCGAAGAGCGGGGGCTCGACCATCCAGCAGAACGTCCAGGCGTTCGGCGGGATGAGCTCGAGCCGGGCGGCCAGGCGCCGGCGGAGCGCGTCGAGCGCCACGTTCGCGCGATCGACCCGGTCCGCCACGACGAGCACGAGATCGCCCTCGCGCGCCCCGGTCGCGCGCAGGACCGCCTCGACCTCCTCCGCGGTCACGTGCTTCTCGACCGGCGAGCGCACCCCCTCGGGCAGCACCGCGAACGTCACGAGCCCGCCGGCGCCGTTCTCGCGGGCGATCTGGGTGAGCTGCTCATGGTCCTTGCGCGAGAGCGCCGCCCCGCCGGGCGCCGCCAAGCCCTTCACGACGCCGCCCGAGGTGAGCGCCTGGGCGAAGACCCGGAACGAGGTCCCCGCGAACGCCCCGCCGAGGTCGGCGAGCTCCATCCCGTAGCGCAGGTCCGGCTTGTCCGAGCCGTAGCGCTCGAGCATCTCGGCGTAGCGCATGCGCGGGAACGGCGTCGGCACCTCGACCCCCTGGGTCTGCCGGACGATCTCGGCCATGAGCGGCTCGATGACCGCGAAGACGTCCTCCTCGGAGACGAAGGACATCTCCACGTCGAGCTGGGTGAACTCGAAGCTCCGGTCGGCGCGGGGGTCCTCGTCCCGGAAGCAGCGGACGATCTGGTAGTAGCGGTCCTGGCCGGCCACCATGAGCAGCTGCTTCAGCTGCTGGGGTGACTGCGGGAGCGCGTAGAACGACCCCCGCCACAGGCGCGAGGGCACGAGGAAGTCCCGGGCCCCCTCGGGGGTGCTCCGCGTGAGGTAGGGCGTCTCGACCTCGAGGAAGCCGAGGGCGTCCATGTGGTCGCGGATGATGCGGGTGATCCGGTGGCGCAGCCGCAGGATCCGCGTCATCTCCGGCCGTCGCAGGTCGAGGTACCGGTAGCGCAGGCGGAGCTCCTCGGAGGCCTCGATCCGGTCCTCGATCGGGAAGGGCGGGGTCTCGGCCTGGGTCAGCACCTCGGCCGACCGCACGGCCACCTCGATCTCGCCGGTCGGCAGCGCCGGGTTCACGGTGCCCTCGGGGCGGCGGCGGACCTCGCCGGTCACGCGGACCACCGACTCGGCACGGAAGGCCTTGGCCGCCGCGTGCGCCTCGGGCGCCTCCTCGGGGTGGATCACGAGCTGGACGAGCCCCTCGCGGTCGCGCAGGTCGATGAAGGTCACGCCGCCGTGGTCGCGCTCGCGCCAGACCCAGCCGCAGAGGGTGACCGCCTCCCCCACGTGCTCGGCGCGGAGCTCCCCGCAGGCGTGGGTCCGCATCGCCGTCCGCATCACGCCCATCGCCGCCCCCGCAGCCAGTTCACCACATCGGCGCGCGGGACCTCCTCCTGGGCCCCGTCGGCCAGGCGCCGGAGCGTCACGACCCCCTCGGCCGCCTCGCGATCGCCGCAGATCGCCGCGTAGGCGGCCCCGGCGCGGTCCGCCATCCGGAGCTGCGCCTTCAGTGGCCGCTCCTCGTAGGGCCCGTCGGCGGGGATCCCGGCCCCCCGCAGCTCGCGCAGGAGCGCCGCGGCGACGGCCCGGCCGGTCTCGCCGAGGCCGACGACGAAGACCGCGATCCCGGGCTCGCTCGGCGGCTCGAGCCCCTCGTCGCGGCAGGCGAGCAGGACCCGCTCGAGTCCCATCCCGAACCCCACGCCGGGGACCGGCGGCCCGCCCAGGGTCTCGGCCAGGCCGTCGTACCGCCCGCCGCCGAAGAGCGTGCCCTGGGCCTCGGAGAGCACGAGGCTCACGAACTCGAAGGCGGTGCGCGTGTAGTAGTCGAGCCCCCGAACGAGGGTCGGCGTGACGACCGGCTCGAGGCCCGCCTCGCGCAGCCCCCGCAGCACCCCCTCGAGGTGCTCCCGGCAGGGCTCGCACAGGCGGTCGGTGATCCTCGGCGCCCTGGCGGCGACGGCCCGGCAGGCCTCGTGCTTGCAGTCGAGCACCCGCAGCGGGTTGTCGGCGAAGCGCTCGCGGTGCTCGTCGCGCAGGCGGTCCGCGTTGGCCCGGAGGTAGGCGAGGAGCTCCTCCCGGTAGGCGGGTCGGCACGCGGCGTCGCCGATCGAGTTCACCTGCAGCTCGTAGCGCGAGAGCCCGAGCCCGCGCAGCAGCTCGTCCCCGAGCACGATCACCTCGACGTCGGCGGCGGGCTCGGCGACGCCGAAGATCTCGACCCCGAACTGCCGGTGCTCGCGGTAGCGGCCGGCCTGCGGCCGCCCGTAGCGGTACATCCGGGTGAGGTAGTAGGCCTTGAAGGGGCTCGGCATCTCTGCGCGGTGCGCGAGGTAGGCGCGCATGACCGGCGCCGTGCCCTCCGGCCGCAGCGTGAGCGAGCGCCCCCCGCGGTCGGTGAACGTGTACATCTCCTTGGTGACCACGTCGCTCGTCTCGCCCGAGGTCCGGACGAACAGCTCCGTGTGCTCGAACCCCGGGGTCTCCACGTAGCGGTACCCGTAGCGGCGCGCGAGCTCGGCCGCGCGGTCGTACAGCGCCCGCATCCGGCCGCCGTCGGGCGGCAGCAGGTCCAGCGTCCCCCGGGGCGGCGCGAGGTCCACGCTCAGAGCCCCTGGAGGAACGGGTTGCGCTCGCGCTCGCGCCCGACCGTGGTGCGGGGACCGTGGCCGGGGAGCACGGGCAGGGGGTCGGGCAGCGCGAGGAACCGCCGGAGGCTCCGCCGCATCGCCGCCGGGTCCGAGTTCGGGAAGTCGCTGCGCCCGATCGCGCCGGCGAACACGAGGTCGCCCGAGAGCACCCACCCGTCGGTGCGGAAGCACACGCTCCCTGGCGTGTGGCCGGGCGTGTGCAGGACCTCGATCCGGAAGCCGGCGAAGGTGAGCTCGTCGCCGTCGACGACGGGGCGGACGTCCTTCACCGGGACCGGCGGCGCCTCGTACCCGGCGCCCCAGCCGATCGGGTCGGTGAGGGCGAGCACGTCGGCCTCGTGGATGTAGAAGGGCAGGTCCTCGCCGCAGAACAGCGCCGCGGCCCCGAGGTGGTCGAAGTGCCCGTGCGTGGCGAGCACGGCCACCGGCCGCCTGCCCTCGGCCTCGAGCATCGCGCGGACGCGCTCGGGCGAGAAGCCGGGGTCCACGACGACGGCCTCGTCCGTGCCGTCGTCCCCGATCAGCCAGCAGTTCGTCTCGAAGGAGTTGTCGGAGAAGACGTCGAGGTACATCGCGGGCATGGTATCGGACCCGGCCGCGGGGCCGCGGCGGCCCCGCTCAGAGCCAGGCCGTGTCGATCCAGAGCGTGACCGGACCGTCGTTCACGAGCTCGACCTCCATGTGCTCGCGGAAGGCGCCGCGGCGGACGGGGACGCCTCGCGCCTCGAGCGCCCGGGCGAACGCCTCGACGCGGTCGGCGGCGAGCTCCGGTGGGGCGGCCGCGTCGAAGCTCGGACGGCGCCCGCGGCGGACGTCGGCGTAGAGGGTGAACTGGGGCACGACGAGCACCTCGCCTCCCAGCTCGAGGATCGACCGGTTCATCTTGCCCTGCTCGTCCGCGAAGATCCGCAGGTTCACGACCTTCTCGGCCAGCCGGTCGTACGCCCCGAGCCCGTCCTCGCGGCCGACCCCGACGAGCAGGAGCAGGCCCGGCCCGATCTCGGCCACGGTCTCCCCGCGCACGCGCACGGCGGCACGGCTCACCCGCTGCAGGGTGATACGGATCTCGTCCTCCTCCTTCCCGTCTCAAGCCCGCCCGGGACCGAGCCGATGGTGGGGTTGACCGTCGGGTCGTCCGGATCCCGGGGAGGATACCCCGGGGTGCCCGGACGCTGGGGAGGAGATCCGTGGCCAGCACCGAACCGCAGGACGTGAGCGAGCACCCGCCCGCGGCGGTTCCCGACGGCCCGCTCTCGGACGTGGCGAGCATCCACCAGGCCGAGGAGGCCCTCGCGAGCACGCTCGCGGAGGTCGACCGCACCGAGGAGGAGCTGCGGGCGGCCGAGGAGGTCGTCGCCCGGCTCCAGTCCGAGCTCGGGGGACGGCTGTCCGAGGCCGAGCGCCTCACCAGCCTGGTCGCGCAGGCCTACGAGATCCAGCGCCAGCGCCTGGAGCGGGAGCTCGAGCAGATCCAGGCCCGCGCCCGCCAGCTCCAGCGCGCGCGGGAGCCTCGCCCGGCCGAGGAGCCGGCGGCGCCCGCCGCTCGGGCCGCCACGGCCGCCCCCACCGTCGAGGTCGTCGCCACCCGCGAGGCCCCCGCCACGCCCCCGGCGCCGGACGCACCAGCCCCCGAGCCCGCGGTCGCGGCGGCCGAGCGGGTCGAGCCCGATCCGGGTCCCACCCCCGTCGAGGCCGGCGCCGACCGCAAGCGCGGCAAGAAGGGGGCGGAGCCGACGCCGAGCCCCGAGGCGGGCGAGGCGTACGAGGACCACTGGTACCAGGTCCTGAAGCAGAGCGGGCTCGGCGCCGACGAGCAGCCGAGCGACGCCCCCGCCGGTCGACAGCGCTAGCGGGGCACCACCCGGAACGCGTCGTAGACGTTCTCGACCTTCTTCACCGCGTTCAGGATGCCCGACAGGTGCGTGATGTCCGCGAGCTCGAACGTGAACCGCAGCGTCACCGTCCGGTCGCGGCCCACGGTGGAGGTCGCCGACAGGATGTTCACGTGGTTGTCGGAGAGCACCGTCGCGACGTCGGAGAGGAGCCGCGTGCGATCCAGGGCCTCCACCTGGATCGTCACGACGAAGGTCGTGGGCTTGCCCGCGCGCCAGGAGACCTCGATGACGCGCTCGGGCTCGCGCATGAGCGCCCTCGCGTTCGGGCAGTCGGTGCGGTGGACCGAGACCCCCTGGCCGCGCGTGACGAAGCCCATGATCTCGTCGCCCGGGACCGGCGTGCAGCACCGCGCGAGCTTCACCCACACGTCGGCCGAGCCCGGCACCACGACGCCCGAGGTGACGTCCGGCTTCTCGATCCGCACGGGTCGGGCGAGCGGGACCTCGGTCACGTCCTCCTCGGTGGCCCCGGTGACGAGGCGGGACAGGCGCGCGATCACCGACTGGGGCGAGACGTGCCCCTCCCCCACCGCCGCGAAGAGCGAGTCGAGGTCGGGGAACTTCATGTCGTCCGCGACCTGTCGGAGGACCTCCTCGGTCGCCAGCCGCTTGAACGGGACGTTCTGCTTGCGCATCGCGCGCTGGAGGGCGTCCCGACCCTGCTCGATCGCGTCCTCCCGACGCTCGCGGCTGAACCACTGGCGGATCTTGTTCCGGGCGCGGGGCGTCTTCACGAACTTCAGCCAGTCCTGCGACGGTCCCTCCCCCTCGGCCTTCGAGGTCAGGATCTCCACGGTGTCCCCGGTGCGCAGCTCGTAGTCGAGCGGCACGAGCCGGCCCCCGACCTTCGCGCCGATCGTGCGGTGCCCGACCTCGGTGTGGATCGCGTACGCGAAGTCGACCGGGGTGGAGCCGGCCGGGAGGTTGATGACGTCGCCCTTGGGGGTGAAGACGAAGACCTGCCCCGCGTACAGGTCGATCTTCAGGCCCTCCATGAACTCGCGGGGGTCGGCCATGTCCTTCAGCCACTCGAGCATCTGGCCGAGCCACGCGAGATCCGCGGCCTCCTTCGCCTTCTTGCCGTCGCGACCCTCCTTGTAGCGCCAGTGCGCGGCGATGCCGTACTCGGCGGTGCGGTGCATCTCGTGGGTGCGGATCTGCACCTCGATCGGTCGGCCGCCGGGCCCGACGACCGTCGTGTGCAGCGACTGGTACATGTTGGACTTGGGCATCGCGATGTAGTCCTTGAAGCGGCCCGGGACCGGCTTCCAGAGGGAGTGGATGGCGCCGAGGGCCGCGTAGCAGTCCCGGACGGAGTCCACGAGCACCCGGAGGCCCGCGAGGTCGTAGATCTCGTTGAACTCCTTGCCCCCCACGACCATCTTCTCGTAGATCGAGTACAGGTGCTTCGGACGGCCCTCGACCTCGGCGCGGATGCCGGCCTCGCGCAGGCGCTGGCGGGCGGCCTCGAGCAGCCCCTCGACGTAGGCCTGGCGCTCCTCGCGCCGCCGCTCGACGAGGCTCGCGATCTCGTGGTACGGACCCGGGTGCAGCGTCTTGAACGCGAGGTCCTCGAGCTCCCACTTCAGCTGCTGCACGCCGAGGCGGTGCGCGAGCGGCGCGTAGATCTCCAGCGTCTCCGTGGCGATCCGCCGCTGCTTCTCGGGCGCGAGCACCGAGAGCGTGCGCATGTTGTGGAGCCGGTCGGCGAGCTTGATCAGGAGCACGCGGATGTCGCCCGCCATCGCCACGATCATCTTGCGGACGTTCTCGGCCTGCTCGAGCTCGCGGCTGCGCAGCTCGATCGCCTCGAGCTTGGTCAGCCCGTCGACGATCCGGGCGATGTCCGGGCCGAACTCCCGCTCGAGCTGCTCCAGCGTGACCTCCGTGTCCTCCACCGTGTCGTGCAGGAGGGCGGCGATGAGCGTCGTCGTGTCGAGCCCGAGGTCGGCGAGGATCGTCGCGACCGCGAGCGGGTGCGTGATGAACTCGTCTCCGGAGATCCGCCGCTGGCCGGCGTGCGCCGCCTCGGCGAACCGGTACGCGCGCTCGATCTCGCGCAGGTCGGCCTTGGGGTTGTAGGCGCGGACGGTGCGGAGCAGCAGCTCGAGCCCGGTGGCCGGCTCCGGCTCGCCCGCGCCCGGACGCAGGCGGGAGAGGATCCCGCCCCGTCGCTCGGACCTCACCTGCTCACGGGACTCCACGCCGGCTCCCTCCTCCGGGAAAGCCAGTCTACGCCCGGCTCGGGCGTCGAGGACCCGGAGGCTCAGTACGAGATCAGCGTGAACAGGTCGTAGCCGTCGAGCCTGGAACGCCCCTGGAGGAACCCGAGCTCGATGAGGCACGCGATCCCCGCGACCTTCCCGCCGATCCGCTCGACGAGGTCGGCCGTCGCGCGGGCCGTGCCGCCGGTCGCGAGCACGTCGTCCACGATCAGCACCCGCTCGCCGGCGGCGATCGCGTCGCGGTGGATCTCGAGCGTCGCCGTCCCGTACTCGAGCTCGTACTCGGCGGCCTCGGTCTCCCAGGGCAGCTTGTCCTTCTTCCGCACGGGCACGAACCCGGCCCCGAAGTGGTAGGCGACGGGCGAGGCCAGGATGAACCCCCGGGCCTCGATCCCGACGACCTTGTCGACGTTGCCGCGCCCGAAGTGGACGACGATGAGGTCGATCACGGTCGAGAAGGCGATCTCGTCGGCGAGCAGGGGCGTGATGTCCTTGAAGACGATGCCCTCCTGGGGGAAGTCGGGCACGTCCCGGATCAGCGCCTTCAGCTGGTCGATCTCCACGGGCTCACCTCCGCTTGCGCTTGGCCGGCGGCTTGCGACGTCTGGCGGGACGGGACCCCGGACCGGCCGGAGGCCGCCGCGTCGGCGCCGCGGTCGCGGCCTCCGCAGCCTCCTCCGGGCCGGCGAGGGCGCGGGCGGGCTCGGGTCCCGCCGGGACCGGCGCGAGTCGCCGGCGCTCGGGCCCGCGCTCCAGGCGAGCCCGGATCTGCTGGTACCTCGGCTCGCGCTCCTTGAGGACCGCGAGGATCGGCGAGGCCACGAAGATGGACGAGTACGCGCCGGTGAGCGTCCCGATGAGCATCGCGAACGCGAAGTCCTTGAGGGTGGAGCCGCCGAACAGCAGGAGCGAGAGGATCGGCAGCACGACCACGAGCGAGGTGTTCACCGAGCGCATGAACACCGAGTTCAGCGAGAGGTCGACGACCCCCGAGTACGTGTCCCTCGCGAGGAGCGCGGGCGACTCGGTGTTCTCCTTCACCTTGTCGTAGATGACGACCGTGTCGTACAGCGAGAACCCGAGGATCGTCAGGATCGCGATCACCGTGGCCGGGGAGACCTCACGCCCCGTGAGGGCGTAGACCCCGGCCGTGATGAGCACGTCGTGCACCATCGCGACCTGCGCGCCGATCGCCATCTTCCACTCGAACCGCAGCGTGATGTACAGCGTGATCGCGACGAGGACCACGACCAGGCCGATCAGCGCCTGGCGGGAGATCTGCGACCCCCAGGTCGGCCCCACCACCTGCACGCTCACGTCCGTCGGATCCACCCCCGCCTGCGCGGCGAGGTCCGACACCAGCTGGGTGCGCTCATCGGCGGACAGGTCGTCGGTGAGCGCGCTCGTGCGGATCTGGATCTCCTCGCCCCCGACGATCTGGATCTCCGCGTCGGCCCGACCGTAGCCCGCGAGCACCGCGCGGACCTCCTCGGCCGAGGCCGCCGTCCGATCCGGGTACTGCAGCAGCGAGCCTCCGGTGAAGTCGATCGAGAAGTTCAGGCCGCGGAAGACCAGTCCGCCCAGGGAGAGCAGGATGAGCGTTCCCGAGAGCGCCGCCCACCACCGGCGGTGCTCGATGATGCGGAACCGCGGCGTCACGTACCCGCGGAAGGCGTCGATCACGTGCCGGAGGTTCACCGCGACCCTCCCGCGACGACCGGCGCCGCGGCGTGGTCGGCAGCCACGCCGCTCGCGAGCCCGAAGCCGCGCAGCCGGACGAGCCGCTCGCTGCGCGCGATGAGGAACACCGCCGGGCGCTTGAAGAAGTACACGACGAACAGGTCGAGGGCCGTCGAGACGCCGAGCGTGAGCGCGAACCCCCGGACCGAGCTGATCGCCGTGATGTAGAGGATGACGGCCGCGAGGGCGGTCACGACGTCGGCCGCGACGATCGTCCGGTACGCGCGCTTGAAGGCCGGCTGGACCGCCGAGCGCGGGGTGCGACCGGATCGCACCTCGTCCTTCAGGCGCTCGAAGAACACGATGTAGGAGTCGGTCGTCACGCCGAGCGAGATCACCAGGCCCGCCACGCCGGCGAGCGTGAGCGTGTACCCGATCGTGCTCCCGGCGACGGCCACGAGCCCCAGCGCGAGCGCCGCCCAGATGGCCATCCCGAACCACGCGACGAGCGCGAGCAGGCGGTAGTAGAAGAGCAGGTAGAGGGCGAGCAGCACGAGCCCCGCGATCCCCGCGAGCAGCCCCTGCCGGAGCGACTGCTCCCCGAGGGTCGGGCTCACGGTGACGACCTGCTCGGTCGTGAGCGAGACCGGCAGGGCGCCGGCGTTCAGCACCGTCGCGAGGTCCTTGGCCCGTTGCTCGGTGAACGAGCCGGTGATCCGCCCGCTGCCGCCGGTGATCGGCTCCTGGATCGTCGGGGCCGAGATGACCTCTCGGTCGAGCACGATCGCGAGCTGGCGCCCCACGAGCTCCGTCGTGACCTTCGCGAAGCGGTCCGCTCCCTGCTTCGTGAGGTCGAACAGGATCATCCATCCCTGGCCGACCGAGGTCTGTCCGCCGGTGTCGTACACGGCGCTCGCCCGCGCGATCGCGTCGCCGGTGATCCGCACGGGACCGAGCTTGTACTTGGTCGTGCCGTCCTGCCCGAGGTACACGACGTCCTGGTCCGCGAGCGCCTCGAACGAGCAGGCCGGGGTAGCCCGCTCGGCCTCCGTCGCGCACGTGACCGGCGTGGCGTCGTAGCCCGGGCTCGAGGGCGTCAGCGTCTCCAAGACCTCCCGCTCCTCCAGGCGCGCGGTCGTCCCGATGACCTCGAGCAGGCGCTCCTGCCCCGTCTCCTGGAGCCTCGCCTGCGCCCGCTCGCGTGTGAGGAAGCACCCGAGGTCCTTGCCGGCCGAGGACACGACGCAGAACCGCGTGCGGACCTGCTCGACCTGGAGCGCGCTGAGCTCCGCCTGCGCGTCCTCGCGGGTGGGCAGGCACGTCGAGCCCTCGTCGCTCGCGAGCGTCGTCCCGTCGGCCTGCAGGCAGTAGGTGAGGCTCGTCGTCGTGCCGACCGCGTCGATCACCCCCTGGGCCTCGGCCTTCGTCGCGTAGCCGCACACCGGGGTGCCGACGTTCGGCCCCCGGATGCAGAAGGTGCCCTCGGCGGGGGGCGGGGAGGGGGCCGGACTCGCCTGGGCGGCGGGGATCACCTCGAGCGCGTCGATCTCGGCCTGCGCTTCTTTGCGCGTGCCGAAGCACGGGCCCTCGCGGTCCCCGAGCCCGGTCAGGCACACCGACTGCACGACGGGCTCGATCGCGACCTTCGCGAGCGCCGCGTCGGCGGCGGCCTCATCCGGGTAGCACCCGTAGCTCACGCGCCCCGGTCCCACGAGGCAGTGCTCGTTCGCCGACCGCTCCTGGATCGAGCCGCGGGCGAGCCCGGGGATCTGCACCTCGATCGTCGAGCCGGTGACGAAGATGTTCGGCTCGGCCGTGCCGAACGCGTCGACGCGGCGGCGGATGTTCTCGACCGCCCGATCCATCACCGGCCGCGGTGTGCCGTCGGGCGCCGAGAGGATCACCGAGACCCCGCCCTCGAGGTCCAGGCCGAGCACCGGCCCGTGCCCGACCGCGAACAGCGCGGCCGATCCGGCGACGAGCGCGAGCACGAAGCCGATCGAGAGCCACAGGCCCCGCGCGCGCCTCATGCGAGCTCCGCCTCGTTGATGACGAGCTTGAACCGGCACCCGAGCGCGTCGGCGGCCTTGCGGCAGAGCTGCATCCGGCCGAGGAAGATCTCGAAGTACTCCATCACCTGGCTGATCTGCGGGTCGATCGTGAGCTCCAGGGTGATGGTCTTCGCGGCGGGGTCCACCCGCAGGAACGACTGCTCCGCGGCGAAGTTCACGCGGTCGTGGATGTCGAACTCGGGGCGGCCGGTCTTGCGCACGCGGCTGCGGTGCACGTCGGACTTGTCGGCGAGGATCACCGCGGCGGCGACCTCCGAGACCGAGTACCCCTGCTCCTCCTCGTGGTTCGCGATCGCCGCGACGACGGTGGCGAGGTCCGCGGCCGGCATCCGGTCGCGCAGGGCGTGGTAGACGAGCAGGCCCCCGGTCTGGCCGTGCGCCTCGCGGGTGAGCATGTTGCCCACGTCGTGCAGGTACCCCGCGATGCAGGCGAGGTTCGCCGTGTGCTCGTCGAACCCGGCCCGGTGGAGCACGTTGTAGGCGATCCTCGCGGTGAGGTTCGCGTGCCGGAACCCGTGCTCGGTGTAGCCCATCCCCTCCATGACCCGGTCGGCGGCCGAGATGAAGGAGGACAGCTCCGGGTCCGCCTGGATCTGCTCGAAGGTCAGGCCGACCGCGTCCCCTGCGGGCTCCGGCGCGGCCGAGCGGTCCGTGCGCGCGCGCTCAGCGGCCTCGCTCACGAGCGGTCGTCGGTCCCCTCCTCCGGCAGGTCGTCGAGGTCCCGATCGTCGTCGGCGGTGAGCCGCTGCAGGATGCCCTGGCGGAGGAGCCGGACCTCCGTCCCGGGGGCGATCTCGACGTGGACCGTGCCGGCGTCCTCGTCGATCTCGGTCAGCACCCCGAAGATGCCGCCGCTGATCATGACCTCGTCCCCGACCCGCAGCGAGGCGAGCATAGCCTGCTGCTGGCGCTGCCGGTTCCGCTGCGGACGGATCATGAGGAAGTACAGGCCGGCGATCATCGCCACCGGCAGGAGCAGGGTGATGAGCGACCCGCCGGGCTGCTGGGTCGAGCTCTGGGCAAGGATCTGGAGCAACGTGCGTTCGCCTCCTCGGTTTCCGGCGAGGCAGCATACAGGCTACCGCGCCGTCCACCAGGCCCGTCAGGCGAGCGGGAGCGCGCCGTCCGGGCTCACGCCGAGGTGCCGCAGCGCCCGCTCCGTCGCCACGCGCCCTCGCGGGGTGCGGGCGAGGAAGCCGAGCTGCATCAGGTAGGGCTCGACGACGTCCTCGACGGTGTCGGTCTCCTCCCCGACGGCGGCCGCGAGCGTCGAGAGGCCGACCGGCCCGCCGCCGAACTTCCGCACGATGGTCTCGAGCACCGCGAGGTCGAGCCGGTCCAGGCCCCGCTCGTCCACGTCGAAGAGCTCGAGGCCCGAGCGGGCGATCTCGACCGTGATGCGGCCGTCGTGCCGGACCTCCGCCACGTCCCGGACCCGGCGGAGCAGCCGGTTCGCGACGCGGGGGGTGCCCCGCGAGCGCCGGGCGATCTCGAGCGCGCCCTGCGCCTCGATCTCGACCTCCAGGATCCCGGCCGAGCGGTGCACGATCCGCGCGAGGTCCTCGACCGAGTAGTACTCCAGGCGCGGCGAGAACCCGAACCGCTCGCGCAGCGGGAGCGTGATGCGGCCGGGCCGCGTCGTCGCCCCGACGAGCGTGAACCGCGGCAGGTCGAGGCGGATCGAGCGCGCGCTCGGGCCCTTGCCGAGGACGACGTCGAGCTTGAAGTCCTCCAGGGCCGGGTACAGCACCTCCTCGACCGGGCGCGGCATCCGATGGATCTCGTCGACGAACAGGACGTCGCCTTCCTCGAGGTTCGTGAGGATCGCGGCGAGGTCGCCCGGCCGGTCGAGCGCCGGCCCCGAGCTCGGCCGGAACCCGACGCCCAGCTCGTTCGCGACGATCTGCGCGAGCGTGGTCTTGCCGAGCCCCGGCGGCCCGGAGAACAGGAGGTGGTCCAGGGGCTCCCCGCGGGCGCGCGCGCCCTCGATGAGCAGCGCGAGCTGCTCCTTGATGCGGTCCTGCCCCACGAACTCGGCGAGCGTCCTCGGCCGCAGGGCGGCGTCGAAGGCCCGCTCCTCCTCCGGCAGCTCCGGGTCCACGATCCGCTCGAGGTCGTCCACCGCCCTACCCTACCCCCGGCCCACCCGCCGCAGGGCCTCCCGGAGGAGCTCCTCGACCGGGCGCTCGCCGTCCGCGCCGAGCCCGGCGAGGGCCTCCGAGGCCTCCTGGGGGCTGAGCCCGAGCGCGAGCAGCGCCTCGCGCACGTCCGCGAGGGGCCCGACGAGCGGGACGCCCTCGCCGCCGAGCTTGTCCTTCAGGTCGAGCACCACCCGCTGCGCGACCTTCTTCCCCACCCCGGGCACGACGGTGAGCGCGGCGATGTCCCCGGCCGCGACCGCGCGCCGGATCGCCTCGGGGCTGAGCACCGACAGGAACGAGAGCGCCACCTTCGGCCCCACCCCCGTCACGGTCACGAGCAGGTCGAAGAGCGTGCGCTCCTCGGCCGTCGCGAACCCGTACAGCGTCATCTGGTCCTCGCGGACGTGCAGGCGCGTGAGGAGCCGCGCCGGCCTGCCGACGGCGGGGAGCCGCGCGAGCGTCGAGGCCGGCGCCAGGACCTCGTAGCCGACCCCGCCGACGTCGATCACCGCCCGATCCGCGCCCTTCTCGGCGACCCTGCCTTCGACGAACGCGATCACCGCAGCTGCGCCACCGCGCGCGCCGCGCGGCGCATCCGCCCCTGGGCCAGGTGACACAGGGCCACCGCGACCGCGTCGGCCGCGTCCGGCTGCCGGGGGACCCCGCCGAGCCCGTGGAGCCGCGCGAGGGCCTCGCGCACCTGCGCCTTGTCGGCCGTCCCGGAGCCCGTCACGGCCATCTTGACCTCGAGCGGCCCGTACTCCTCGACCGCGAGCCCGGCCTCGGCCGCGGCGAGCATGATCACGCCCGTCGCCCGCGCCACCCGCAGGGCGCTCACCTGGTTGCGGTTCCAGGCCACGCGCTCGAGCGCCACGGAGCTCGGCCGGTGCGCGGCGATCGCCTGCCGCACGTGCCGGTGGACGACCAGGAGCCGCTGCGCCTCGGCGAGGTCCGACGGGGTCCGGATCACGTCCGCCCACCGGATCTCGGCCCCGCCGTCCCGACGCGCGACCACCGCGAGGCCAGTCGCGGCGACGCCGGGGTCCACCCCGAGCACGCAGGGCTCGAACACGTGTTCAGTCTAGGGTCGCGCCGGGGCGGGGGCAAGCATCCGGACTCAGCCGAGCTCGGCCATGACCGACTCGGGGATGTCGAAGTTCGCGTAGACCGCCTGGACGTCGTCGAGATCTTCGAGCGCGTCGAGCAGCGCGAGGACCTGCCTCGCCTGGGCCCCGTCGACGGGGACGGTGGCCTGCGGCACCATCGTGATCTCCGCCGAGAGCATCGGCACGCCGGCGGCCTCCAGGGCCCGCCTCACCGCCGGGAACGCCGAGGGGTCGGTGGTGATCTCCCAGGTGCTCTCCGCGTCCTTCAGGTCCTCGGCGCCGGCCTCGAGGACGATCTCGAGGAGGCGCTCCTCCTCGGGCGCGGCCTCCTTCTCGATCTGGATCACGCCCTTGCGGTGGAACATCCAGGCCACGCTCCCCGACTCGCCGAGGCTGCCCCCGTTGCGGTTGAAGACGTAGCGGACCTCCTGGGCCGTCCGGTTCCGGTTGTCGGTGAGGGTCTGGACGTAGATCGCGACCCCCCCGGGGCCGTAGCCCTCGTAGAGGACCTCCTCGTAGCGCGCCCCCCCGACGAGCTCGCCGGTGCCGCGCTTGATCGCCCGCTCGATGTTCTCGAGCGGGACCGACGCCGCGCGCGCCTTCTCGATCGCCGTCGCGAGGGTGGCGTTGGCCTTCGGGTCGCCGCTGCCGCCCTCGCGCGCCGCGATCTCCACGAACCGCAGGAGCTTGGCGAACTCGTTGCTGCGCTTGGCGTCCTGCGCGGCCTTCTTCCGCTTGATCGTCGACCACTTCGAATGGCCGGACATCCCTCACACCTTCCTCAGCACGTACTCGTGGAGCCGGGTCTCGCCCACCAGCTCCGGATGGAAGGATGCCACGACGAGCCCGCCCTGCTCCACGACGACGGGGTGCCCCTCGTGCTCGGCGAGCACGCGCACGCCGGGGCCGACCTCCTCGACGATCGGCGCGCGGATGAAGACCGCCCGGACGGGATGGTCCACGTCCTCCACGCGCAGGTCGGTCTCGAAGGAGTCCACCTGCCGGCCGTAGGCGTTGCGGCGCACGGTGATGTCGACGAGACCCAGGAGCGGCTCCAGGCCGATGACGCGCCTGGCCATGACGATCATCCCGGCGCAGGTGCCGAGCATCGGCATCCCCGCCTCGGCGCGCTCCCGGATCGGCTCCACGAGCCCCGCGCTGCGCGCGAGCTTCGAGATCGTGGTCGACTCCCCGCCCGGGATCACCAGGCAGTCGACCCCGGCGAGCTCCTCGGGCGTCCGCACCTCGACCGGCGTCGCGCCGAGGGAGGCGAGCACCGCGGCGTGCTCGCGGAAGTCACCCTGGAGCGCGAGGACGCCGGCCTTCATGCGCCCCCGTCACCAGCCGCGGGTCTGGAGCAGGCCCTCCTCGCCGAGCTCCTTGATGTCGATCCCGTGCATCGGCTCGCCGAGGCCGTGGGAGACCTTCGCGAGGACGTCCGGGTCGTTGTAGTGGGTCGTCGCCTCGACGATCGCGCGGGCCCGCGCCGCGGGGTTCTCGGACTTGAAGATGCCCGAGCCGACGAAGACCCCGTCCACGCCGAGCTGCATCATGAGCGCGGCGTCCGCGGGGGTGGCGATGCCGCCCGCCGCGAAGTTCACGACCGGCAGGCGGCCCTGCTCGGCCACCATCCGGCAGAGCTCCACCGGCGCGCCGAGCTCCTTGGCGGCCGCGACGAACTGCTCGGGGCGCAGGCCCTGCAGCCAGGCGATCTGCCGCAGCATCGTCCGCTGGTGCCGGACGGCCTCGACCACGTTGCCGGTCCCCGCCTCGCCCTTGGTCCGGATCATCGCGGCGCCCTCGGCGATCCGCCGCAGGGCCTCGCCGAGGTCGCGGGCGCCGCAGACGAACGGCACCGTGAAGGCCCACTTGTCGATGTGGTACTCCTCGTCGGCCGGCGTGAGCACCTCGGACTCGTCGATGTAGTCGACGCCGAGCGCCTGGAGGATCTGGGCCTCGACGAAGTGGCCGATCCGCACCTTGGCCATGACCGGGATCGAGACGGCCCGCATGATCTCCTCGATCTTGTTCGCGTCGGCCATCCGGGCCACCCCGCCCTCGCGGCGGATGTCCGCGGGCACCCGCTCCAGGGCCATGACGGCGCACGCGCCGGCGTCCTCCGCGATCCTCGCCTGCTCGGCGTCGGTGACGTCCATGATGACGCCGCCCTTGAGCATCTCGGCCAGGCCGGACTTCACCCGGAAGGTGCCGGTCTCGCGTTCCACGGGTACCCCCTCCTGCAGGATCTCGCTGGGTGCGCAGGCCCCCTGCCTGCACCCCGAGTGTACCGCCGGGGCGACCCGGCTCCCGCGCCGGGTAGGCTGGCGCTCCGGTGCGAGGGATGGGTCGGTTCGAGGGAGCGCGAGCGGCGCGCACCGCCGTCGGCTACGAGCTGAAGACCCTCGTGGCCCGCTACCCCGCGCTCGCCCTGCCCCTCCAGCGGCTGCGCCGCCGCGGGGAGGTGCTCGGTCCGGACACCGAGATCGTGATCGAGTCCTTCCCCCGCTGCGCCTCCTCCTTCGTCGTCGCCGCCTTCCGTCTCGCCCAAGAGCCCCACGCCAGCCGGATCGCCCACCACACGCACGCCCCCGCCCAGGTGATCGCGGCGGCCCGACGCGGGGTCCCCGCGCTCGTGCTCGTGCGCGAGCCCGAGGAGGCGGTGCTCTCGCACGTGATCTACACGCCGGGGCTCACCCCCGCGGCCTCGCTGCGGGGGTACGTGCGGTTCCACGAGCCGCTCCTGCCCTACCGCGACCGGTTCGTCGTGGGGCTGTTCGAGGAGGTCGTCTCGGACCTCGGCGCGGTCATCGAGCGGGTGAACGCGCGCTTCGGGACGGCCTTCCGTCCCTTCGAGCACCGGCCCGAGCACCTCGCCCGGATCGACCGCGAGATCCAGGAGGACTACCGCTCGCGGGCCCGGACCGAGGCCGAGCTCGAGCGCACCGTGCCGCTCCCCACGGAGGCCCGGCGACGCCTCAAGGAGCGCCTGCGCGATGCCTACCGGGCCGCCCCCGAGGGCCTGCGCCAGCGGGCCGAGGCCGCGTACGAGGCGCTGCGGGCGGAGGCGCTGCGAGCCGGCTGAGCCCGCGGCCGCGGGTCGGCTCCCGGCCCGCTCAGCGCTCGAGCCCCACCTCCACGGTGGCGGGCAGCAGCTCCACCCACGTGCGGCCGGGCGCGAGCGGGATCTCCGTGCCGTCCTTGGCGAGGAACCGCGTCGGCTCCCGCAGGCTCGACCGCTCCCAGCGGCCGAGGATCACGCGGCCGTCCCGCAGGACGTAGGCCCGGCCGGAGCCGGTGAGCTCGAGGTGCGGCGTGATCCCGCCCCGCGGGCCGATCACGACCCGCACGACCTGCACGACCACGTTCGTCGCCGAGATGGGCTCGCCCGACTCGTCGAGGTGCGGCTCGTCCCCGTGGGCGCGCACCCAGGCGTGCTCGCGGCGGCTCCAGGACCACCACACGTCGGCGTACGTCGTGGAGAACGGCAGGTGGACCCGCGTCGCGCGCCGCGACCGCAGCTCCAGCTCCTCGGCGTAGGTGAAGAGCGGCTCCGGCGCCCCGTCCTTCGAGCGCGCCACCCGGTACAGCGCCTTCGTGGCCCCGTAGAGGTTGTGGGGGGCCGGCCGGCTCGGGTCCCGGGTGAAGGCCTCGCCGCCGCGGGTCTCGTCGATCGGGATGAGGTCCGCCGCGTTCACGACGCGGACGACGTTCGGCGCCCCGCCCGAGTAGGCCAGGATCGG
>CAZXJB010000010.1:0-33672 GCA_964640965.1 uncultured Actinomycetes bacterium
TCGATCCACACGCCGGCCTCACGGGTGTACGGGACGGGCATCGCCGTCGACCCCGAGGGCGTCGTGGACGAGATCGTCGACACCGCCGCGGCCTGCCGCCTGGACGTCGAGGCCTGGTGCACCGAGTTCGACGACGCCCAGTTCGAGATCAACATCCGCTACCAGGAGGCGATCCCCGCGGCCGACGACGCGTTCCTGTTCCGCGTCCTCGCGCACGAGGTCGCGAGCCGCCGGGGCCACCGGGCCACGTTCATCGGCCGCCCCTTCGCCGACCGCGGCGGCAGCGGCCTGCACGTGAACATCAGCTTCCGGGACGCGAACGGCGAGAACGCCCTCTACGACCCCTCGACGCCGGATCAGCTCTCCCAGCTCGCGCACCGTTGCATCGCGGGGATGCTCGCGCACCACGAGGGGACGGCCGCGATCTGCGCCCCGACCGTGAACGCCTACAAGCGCCTGCTGCCGGACATGATGAACGGCTACTGGGCGAACTGGGGCCACGACGACCGCACGGTCGCGATCCGGATCTCGCCCGACCGGGGCCCGCACACACGCCTGGAGAACCGGGTTCCCGACGGCGCGTGCAACCCGTACCTCGCGGCGGCGGCGCTCCTGCACGCCTGCCGCCTGGGGGTCGAGCAGGAGCTCCCGCCGGTGGAGCCCCAACCGACCGGCGAGGAGCCCCGGGCCGCGACGCACATCCCGGCGAACCTGGTCGAGGCGCTGGAGGCCCTCGAGCGCGACGAGGAGATCTGCGCGGCCCTCGGCTCGGAGCTCGTCACGGCCTTCACCATGCTCAAGCGCGCCGAGTGGGAGCGCTACGTGAAGGCCGTGGAGGACCCCGCCACGACGGATCCGAGCGAGTGGGAGCTCGCCTACTACACGCCGTTCTTCTGAGCGGCCGGGCCTATGAGCGGCTGGGCCCTGGGTCCCGCCGAAGCCGGGACCTTCGGCCCACGCATCCGGGAGGACCCTCGGGCAGGCTATGCGCAGCCTGAGGTCCCACCCCCACCGGACCTCAGCGGCGGGGCGCGTCCGGCCGGCGCGCCCCGCCCTCGTTCCGGCCATCGACGCGAGCTTCGGCGGGCCTTCCACGCCAGTTCCGGCGCGCGCGGACGGATCGCGGACCTCCAACGACCCCCTCCCTCGACCTTGCGCGAGGGGTCGTTCGGTGCCAAACTACCGCCCCGAAGCGAGGCGGCCGGAGAGGAGAGGGCGGTGCGCACGGGAACCCTGCAGGACATCCGTCTGTGGGACCACGACTTCTTCGTCGACGAGGTACCCCATTGGGCGTTCGAGATCCTCCGCCGCGAGGACCCCATCCACTGGCAGGAGGAGCCTCCACCCAACCACGGGTTCTGGGCGGTCACGAGGTTCCGCGACATCGAGCAGGTCCTCTCCGACCCGAGGACGTTCTCCTCGGCGCGAGGCGTGACCCTCGAGGAGCAGGCCCCGGAGGAGGTCGAGGCGCGCCGCTCGATGATCGACATGGACCCGCCCCAGCACAGCCGCCTGCGTCGGATCGTGAGCAAGCTCTTCACGCGCTCGGCGGTCGCCGGCTACGAGGACTTCTGCCGCGAGCTCGCGCGTCGGGTCCTGGACCGGGCCCTGCCGAAGGAGGAGTTCGACTTCGTCGAGGAGATCTCCCGGGAGCTGCCGATCCGGATCCTCGCCCGGATCATGGGGGTCCCCGAGGCCGACACGCCGCAGATCATCGAGTGGGGGGACTCGATGATCGCCCACGCCGACCCGGAGTACTCGCGGGCGGTGATCGACCGGGACGACACGAGCGACTACCGCCTGCTCCCCTTCCGGAGCCCCGCAGCCGTGGACATGATGGCGTACGCGCACGGTCTGGCCGCCGAGCGCCGCCGCGAGCCGCGCGACGACCTCGTGACGAAGCTGATCCACGCCGAGGTCGACGGTCAGCGCCTGACCGAGCAGGAGTTCGACAACTTCTTCTGCCTGCTCGCCGTCGCCGGGAACGAGACGACCCGACACGCGATCAGCCACGGCATGCTCGCCCTGATGGAGCACCGCGACCAGTGGCGCCGGCTCCGGGAGGAGCCCGGGCTCCTGCCCCTCGCGACCGAGGAGATCCTGCGCTGGGGCACCCCCACGATGCACTTCCGCCGGACGGCCACGCGGGACCTCGAGCTCGGAGGGAAGCGGATCCGCGAGGGCGAGAAGGTCGTCGTGTGGTTCGTCTCCGGCAACCGCGACGAGGAGGTCTTCCCCGACCCGTCCCGGTTCGACGTCGGACGCGACCCGAACCCCCAGATGGCCTTCGGCAGCGGGGGGCCGCACGTCTGCCTCGGCGCCCACCTCGCCCGGCTGGAGATCCGGGTGATGTTCGAGGAGCTCCTGCCGCGCCTCGCGGACATCGAGCTCACGGGCCCCGTCGTTCGGCTCCGCTCGAACTTCATCAACGGCATCAAGCACATGCCCGTGCGGGTTCGGCTGGCCTAGCGGGCGCTCAAGCCTCCGCGCCGTTGCCTCCGACGGTCCGGTACATCGCGCGGAGCATCCCCGCGAGGGCCTCCTGCTCCGTCGGCGACAGGCGGCTGGTGACGGCCACCTCGGCCGCGTTGAAGCGCGGGAAGAGCTCCTCGATGAGGCGCCGACCGGCGGGGGTGAGCGAGACGCGCACCATCCGTCCGTCCTCGGCGCTGCGGCGCCGGCGGACCAGGCCCCGACGCTCCAGCGTGGTCACGACCCCGGTCGAGGTGGGCCGGCTGATGCCGACGGCCGCGGCCAGGTCCCGCGACTCCAGCTCTCCCCACACCCACAGCACCCACAGGGCGACGAACGAGGTCCACGAGAGCCGGGCCTCGGCCAGCACCGTCCGCTCCATGTGCCGCCGGATGGCGGTGGAGGCGCGGAAAAGGTTCGAGACGGCCGCCATCGCCCGGAAGTCGAGCGGCATGCCCCCGAGCCGCTCGAGGACCTTGCGCTCCGCGGGCAGGGGATCGCGCTCGCTCATGCCGAGCGCATCCTAACGACCTCACCGGCCCGGATGACGCGGCAGCCTCAGGGACAGCCCGCGATGAGGTCCACGCCGGGGCCGCCCGAGCAGTCATCCCGCCCGGACCCCCCGTCCATCCGATCGCCCGCCGCTCCCCCACGGAGCACGTCGCCCCCGTCACCGCCGGACAGGAAGTCCTCGCCGGCGCCGCCGATCAGCCGATCCCCGCCTGCACCTCCGAAGAGCCCGCTCACCCCCGGGCCGCCGAGGAGGACGTCAGGGCCGTCCGCGCCGTAGGCGTAGGCCCGACCGCGGAAGCCACGGAGGTCGAAGCGCACCGCTCGACCGAGGCTCCGGACCGTGACCTGCTCGAAGGAGGTCAGGCTCGCCGTGCCTCCCCCCAGCGTGAGCGCGCCGTCGGTGACCGTGAGGTCACCGGCCGTATCCACCCGGAGGTCATCCCCACCCCCGCCCGCGTCGAGCACGTCGACGCCCGCCGAGGCGTAGATGCGGTCGTTCCCGTCCCCGCCCTCGAGGACGTCGTCGAACGGCGAGCCGTACAGCGTGTCGTACCCCGCTCCGCCCACCACGCGGGTCCGCGCGAGCACGGTGAAGTCCGCCGGCGTCACGGACCGCAGGTCCACGACGTCGCTCCCGTCCATCCCCCGCACGACGATCCGGACGATGCTCCCGCAGGCCGCCCGACCGGTGCCGGGGTCCGCGTCGTTCACCACGACGTCCCCGCCCGAGCACCCGATCTCGATCACGTCCCCGGCCGATCCCCCCGTCACCGTGAGCACCCCGTCGACCACCTCGGCGCTCACCCCAGCGTGCGCCGGGGTCGACCAGACCCACGGTCCCACGAGGGCGAGGACCGCCAAGAGGCTGCTCCGGCGCCCCATGCTCGCACCGTAGCACCGCGCTCGGCCCGAGGCGACGACCGGACGGGCAGCCGGTGCCGCCGCCCCGGGGTACGACGTCCGGCGGCACCGATGGTACGGAGGTCCTCCCCCGCCGCACGCGCGACGCCGTGCCCCCGACCTCAGGGGCCCGGATCCCGCAGCCGGGAGCCGTCGGGGTCGTACGGGGGGCGGGGGAGGATCCGCGCGCCGCGCTCCTCGCCGAGGATCACCACGATGAGCTCCGACGCGGCCTCGAGCACGGCGGTCTCGACGTAGGCCAGGGCGAGGCTGCGCCCGACGTGGTGGCCGAACCCGCCCGAGGTGACGAGGCCGACGAGGCGTCCGTCCAGCCACACCCCGTCGTCCATCGAGGCGTCGGCGTCGGCCGCGTCGACCTCGAGCAGCGCCAGGCGACGCGTGGGGCCCACCTCGCGCTCGCGCAGCGCGGCCTCCCGGCCGATGAACGCCCCCTTGCCGAACGCCACGTAGCGGTCGAGCCCGGACATGCCCGGGGTGACGTCCTGGCGGTGCTCGCGGGACCAGATCCCGTAGCCCTTCTCGAGGCGGAGGCTGTCGAGGGCCCGGTCTCCGATCGGCCGCAGGCCGTGCCCCGCGCCCGCCTCGCGCAGCTCGCACCAGAGCGTGCGGTGGTGCGCGACGGGCACCACGATCTCGTAGCCGAGCTCCCCGGTGAAGGAGATCCGTCCCACGACCGCGCGGGAGCTGCCGACGTCCATCCGCCGCACGGCGAGGAACGGGAGGGCCTCGCCCGAGACGTCCTCGGGCGTGAGCTCGGCCAGGATCCGGCGGGAGGCCGGCCCCGAGACCGAGAACCCCATCCACGCGTCGGTCACGTTGCGCAGCTCCACCCCCCGCGCGGGCAGGTGCGCGAGGAACCACCGCAGGTGCCAGTCCTGGAGGTGGTAGGAGCCCGTCAGCCAGAACCGATCCTCGTCGAGCCGCGCCGCGGTGAGGTCCCCCATGAGGCGGCCGCGCTCGCCGAGCATCGGCGCGAGGCGGATCCGGCCCACCTCGGGCAGGCGGGAGGCGAGGAGGTGGTCGAGCCAGGCCTCGGCGCCGGGGCCCGTGACCTCGTACCGCGCGTACTGGGCGATCTCGTACGCGCCGGCCGCCGTGCGCACCGCTTCGACCTCGGCGGCGACGAGCGGCTCGGCGTTGGAGCGTCCCAGGGTCGCCTCCTCCTCGAACCCGGCGGGCGCGAAGTAGGCGGGCACCTCGAGCCCGCGGTTCACCGTGAACCGCGCCCCCTCCGCGAGGAACGCGTCGTAGCACGGGGTGGTCTTGAGCGGGCGCCCCGCCGGGAGCTCCTCGTTCGGGTAGGCCATGACGAACCGCCGCGCGTAGAACTGGGCCGTCGTCGCGCGCAGGTACCGGTCGTTGCCCGCGTAGGGGCCGAAGCGCGCGACGTCCATGCCGAACACGTCCTCGCCGGGGTCCCCGTCGACGATCCAGTTCGCCAGGACGAGCCCGATCCCCCCACCCTGCGAGAACCCCGCCATCACGCCGCACGCGGCCCAGCAGTTCCGCACCCCCGGGACGGGTCCGACGAGCGGGTTCCCGTCCGGCGTGAACGTGAAGGCGCCGTGCACCCAGCGCTTGATGCCGACCTCCGCCAGCACGGGGAAGCGCTCGAAGCCCATCGTGAGCTCGGGCAGGATCCGGTCGACGTCCTCGGGGAAGAGCTCCATCCCGAAGTCCCAGTCCGCGCCCTCGACCGCCCAGTGCCGCGGACGGGTCTCGTACACGCCGAGCAGGACCCCGTCCCCCTCGCGCTGCAGGTACGTGTACCCCTCGAGGTCGGTCACGGCCGGCATCTCGCCCGGGATCGCGGCGACCTCCGGGATCGCCTCCGTGACGAGGTAGTGGTGGAGCATCGGCACGAGGGGGTGGTCGACGCCCACCATGCGCCCGACGCGCCGGGCCCACAGCCCGGCGGCGTTCACGACGTGCTCGCACTCGACGTCCCCGCGCTCGGTCCGCACGCGCCAGCCCTCCGCGGTGGGCTCGAGCGCGAGCACCCGGTTCCCGAGGACGATCTCCACGCCCCGGCGGCGCGCGGCCTCGGCGTAGGCGTGGGTCGCGCCGTTCGGATCCAGGTGCCCCTCGTTCGGATCGAACAGCCCCCCGAGGATCCCCTTCGGATCCAGGATCGGCACCATGGCGGCCGCCTCCTCGGGCGTGACCAGGCGCGCCGGCGTGCCCTGGGTCCGGTGCCACGCGAGCTGGGCCTTCAGCCACCGCCACCGCTCCGGCGTGCCGGCGAGCTCGATCCCGCCGCTGCGATGCAGGCCGACGCTCCGCCCGCTCTCGCGCTCGATCTCCGGGTAGAGGTCGATCGTGTACTTCTGCAGGGCCGCGATGCGGGCATCGGCGTTGATCGCGTGGAAGCCGCCGGCCGCGTGCCAGGTGGAACCCGCCGTGAGCTCCCGGCGCTCGACGAGGAGCACGTCGGTGAGCCCCCGGCGCGCGAGGTGGTAGGCGACGGCGCAGCCGACGATGCCGCCGCCGATGACGACGACGCGGTACCGGTCCTTCACGCGCGCCTCAGACCTCGGTCTCGGTGTGGCCCCGGTACTCGTAGCCGGACATCGGCTTGCCCGTCGGGCTGCGCCACGGACGCTCCTCGGCGGGGAGCTTGCCGAGCACCTTGGCCATCGCCCGGACGTGCTCCGCGACCGAGCCGCAGCACGAGCCGATCACGTCGATGCCGGCCTCGCGCGCCCGGCGAGCGAACCCCGCCATCTCGCCCCGGGCGAGCTGCATCGGCGACAGCGCGTAGGGGAAGTTCGGCCAGGCCGTGAAGTCGGGCATCTCGGCGGTGGTGCGGTAGGCGACGGGCTGGCACGCCACCCGGACGTCGACGGCCTCCCGCATGGCCACGGCGATCGGCAGCTGCTGCTCGGGGCCGTTCAGGCAGTTCACCCCGACGATGTCGGCGCCGGCGTCGGCGAGGCGCTTCGCGCACTCGGCCGGAGCGTCGCCCTCGTAGGAGCGCGGCTCGACCTGCTCGAAGGACATCGTCACCATGACCGGCAGGCCCGTCGCCTTCGCGCGCTCGACGAACAGGAGGGCCTCGCCGAGGTAGCTGAAGGTCTCGCCGAGGAAGAAGTCGATCCCCCCGACGTCCAGCATCGCCTCGAGCTGGCGGTCGAACAGCGCGCGGACGCGGTCGGCGCTCGCCGGGTCGGCCGGGTCGTAGGCCCAGGTGAGCGAGAGGTCCCCGGCCACGAGGGCGTCGCCCTCGGCGGCGACCTCGCGCGCGATGCGCACGGCGCTCCGGTTGATCTCGTCCACCCGGTCGGCGAGCCCGACCGTCGCGAGCTTGTCCTCGCTCGCGTAGAACGTGAGGGTCGTCAGGAACTCGGCGCCGGCGCGGAGGAACTCGCGGTGCAGCTCGGCCAGGGCCCCGGGGTGCTCGATCGCGACCTCGGGCGTGAAGGGACCCGCCTGCACGTAGCCGCGCTTCTCGAGCTCGAGCAGGTACCCGCCGTCGCCGAGCACCGGCCCCTCGGCCAACCGCTCCAGGATGCCCTTCCTCGCCATGTCGACCTCCGTGACGTGAGGTCACGGAGTCTAGCCAGCGCCCTGGTCGCCGCCGCGGGGGCGCCGTGACCGATGGTCACGATCGGCGCTCAGGCCGTGATCGCTTCGGCGAAGCTCTCGAAGTTCTCGACGTAGAGCCGGGCATCCTCCTCGGTGTGGGCGACCGAGATCGTCCAGCTCTCCCACTTCGCCCACGGCGACTTGAAGACCCCGCGGTTCAGCTGCCACAGCCACGCCGCGTAGGACAGGCGCTCGTCGATGTCGAGCGCGTCCCGGAACTCGCGCACGGGCTCGGCCTTCCAGTTCACGCCGCCCTTCGCGCCGAGCGTCGTGATCCTCGCGGGGAGCCGGTACCGGTCGATCGCGGCCTGGACCCCGGTGCGGATGATGTCGTGGAGGCGGTCGAAGTGCGCGTAGGCGTCCTTCGTGAGCACCTCGGTGAGCGCCGCGCGCGAGGCGGCCATCGTGAGCGGGTTGCCGTTGAACGTGCCGACCTGCTCGACCTTGCCTCGCACGACGAGCCCCATGATCTCCTCGACCCCGCCGATCGCCCCGCAGGGCAGGCCACCGCCGATAGCCTTCGCGAAGCAGGCGAGGTCCGGCGTGACGCCGAAGGCCTCGATCGCACCGCCCCAGGCGACGGTGGCGCCGGTCTTGACCTCGTCGAAGGCGAGGTACGCGCCGTTCGCGTGGCAGATCTCCTTGAGCGCCTGCAGGTACCCCGGCTCGGGCAGCGTCACGCCGAGGTTGGTCATGCACGGCTCGAGGATCATGCCGGCGATCCGGCCCGGGAACTCCTCGAACACACGCTTCACGGCCTCGGCGTCGTTGAACGGCACGACGCGGGTGAGCTCGACGTAGGACTGCGGCAGGCCGGGGGTCTGCGCGACGGGGTTCGGCCGCTCGTGCGGACCCCACACGTCCGGGCTCGGGTAGACCGAGACCATGAGCGCGTCGTGGTGGCCGTGGTAGATGCCCTCGCACTTGATCAGCAGATCGCGCCCGGTCGCCGCCCGCATGAGCCGGCAGGCGTCGAGGGTCGCCTCGGTCCCGGAGTTGCCGAACCGCCAGGAGGGCAGGCCGGTGCGCTCCGCGAGGTTGTCGGCCACGACGAGCGCGTCCTCCGTGGGCTGGGCGAAGTGCGAGCCGAGCTCGATCCGGCGCTGGACGGCCTCGACCACCTTCGGGTGGGCGTGACCGACGACCATGACCCCGTAGCCGTTGTGGTAGTCGACGAACTCGTTCCCGTCGATGTCCCACACCCTCGAGCCCTTGCCGTGGCTCACGTAGATGGGGTGGGGCGGCGCCGTCTGCCAGGATGAGGACACCCCGCCGGGGAGTCGACGGCTCGCCTCGCGCTGGTAGGCGAGGGACCGCGGCTGCTTGTCCCTGAGCGCCTGCTCCTCGCGGCGGATGATCTCCTCGACCCGGCCCATGTCGATCTCGACCGGTCCCTGGGTGCTCGTCGTGCTCATCGCTCCTCCCGCGCGTCGGGCAAGGCCGGGGCCGGGCGGCCCCGGTTGAGCCGCCGTTCAGTCTACGGGTCCGCCGCCGGGTGCTCAGCCCGCCACGGCCTCAGCGAAGGCCTCGGCGTTCTCCACGACGCGGGCGATGTCCCCCTCCGCGTGCGCGACGCCGAACGTCCAGGGATCGTTCTCGGGGAGGAACACCCCGCCGTTCAGCTGGTACAGCCACGCGAGGTGCTGGAGCCGGTCGTCCGCGTCGACGGCCTCGCGGAAGCTCCGAGGCCGCTCCGGCCGGAAGTGCACCGAGCCCCGGCACCGCACCGAGGTCGCGACGGCCGGGACCCCGGCCCGCTCGAAGGCGGCGGCGATCCCGCCGACCAGGGCGCGCTCGAGCTCGTCGAACCGCGGGTACACCTCGGGCGTGAGGATCTCCGAGAGCACCACCCGGGCCGCGGCCATCGACAGGGGGTTCCCGTTGAAGGTCCCCTCCTGCTCCATCGTGCCGTCGGCCACGACCCCCATGACCTCCTCGGTCCCGCCCACGGCCCCGATCGGCAGGCCCCCGCCGATCGCCTTCGCGAGCGCGACGAGGTCGGGGCGGACGCCCGACCACTCGGTGGCGCCGCCGTAGGCGATCGTCGCCCCGGTCTTGACCTCGTCGAAGGCGAGCAGCGCCCCGTGCCGGTGCAGCAGGTCGCGGAGC
The DNA here is from genome assembly GCA_964640965.1 of uncultured Actinomycetes bacterium. Taxonomy (GTDB): domain Bacteria; phylum Actinomycetota; class UBA4738; order UBA4738; family HRBIN12; genus HRBIN12. The sequence continues at coordinate 9,601 of CAZXJB010000010.1, forward strand.
CCCTGCAGGTAGCCCGGCTCGGGCAGCACCACGCCGCAGTTCATGAGGATCGGCTCGAGGATCATCCCGGCCACGCGGTCGCCCTCGTCGGCGAGGACGCGCTCGACCGCGGCGAGGTCGTTGTACGGGACGACGCGGAGCGGCTCCGAGTACGCGGCCGGGACGCCGACGGTGTTCGGCACCGGCACCGGCCGGTCCGGCGGTCCCGCCTTCGCCACGTCGATCCAGTACGAGAACGCCAGGCCGTCGGCGCTGCCGTGGTAGGCGCCCTCGACCTTGATGATGAGCTCGCGCCCGGTGGCCGCCCGCATGATGCGGCAGGCGTCCATCGTCGCCTCGGAGCCGGAGTTCTCGAAGCGCCACAGCGGCTGGCCGAACCGCTCCGCGAGGAGCTCGGCGACCACGACCGTGTCCTCCACCGGCATCGCGAAGTGGGTCCCGAGGGCGACGCGGCGGCGCACCGCCTCCACGACCTTCGGGTGGGCGTGGCCGACGACCATCACCCCGTAGCCCGCGTGCAGGTCGACGTACCGGTTCCCGTCGAGGTCCCAGAGGTGCGCCCCCTCGCCCCGGTCCCCGTACAGGATCACGGGCGAGAGCGCGTGCCAGCTGCAGGCCACCCCACCCGCGAGCGAGCGCACGGCTCGCTCCGCGAAAGCGACCTGGCGCGGCGCCCGCTCCCGCAGGCGCGCCTCCTGCGCCGCGATCAGCTCCTCGACCTTGGCGGGGTCGATCCCACCCATGCTCGGACCTCCTCGTGCGGACGCGCGAAGCATAGGCGCCCCGACCGGCGACGCGCGAGCCTCACGCGGCGGCGAGCTCGAGCAGGTCGTCGAGGATCCCGCCGAGCGCCTGCGCGAGCGTGAGGTGCCCGTGCTCGGGGCGCAGGCGGGGCCGGGCGGTGGGCACGTGGTCCGCGAGCCACCGTCCGTGCGCGAGGGGCACGAACCGGTCCTCGGCCCCCTGCCAGACGGCGACCGGGGCGCGGATCGCGGCGAGCTCGAACCCCCAGGGCGAGACGAACGCGAGGTCGTCGTCGTACCACCCCCAGGGGCCGTGCGCGACGGCGGCGCGGAAGGAGGCGGCGACGATCTCCCCCAGCTCGCCCGCGAGCGCGGCCGCGTCGGCGGGTGAGACCAGCGATCGGAGGGCCGCCACGACCTCCTCGGCCGAGATCCCCCGCAGGGCCTCGACCTGGGGCTCCATCCATCGCAGGAGCCCGTCGGGGTCGCTGGCGGCCAGGGGGTACTCGATCCGGTTGTCCTCGCCCATGCCCTCGGTCCAGTCCAGCCCCTCGGCGTCGTAGGGGGCGACCCCGGCGAGCGTGGCCGCCGCGAGCACGCGCTCGGGCAGCAGGGCGGCGGTGGCGAGCGCGTGGGGCCCGCCGCCCGACCAGCCGAGCGTGAGCAGGCGCTCGGCGCCGAGGTGCTCGGCGAGGGCGGCGACGTCCGCGGCCACGTCGGCCACGCGCCGCACCGGACGGCGGGTGGAGGCGCCGAACCCCGGTCGGGAGAAGCTCGCGACCCGCAGGCCGCGCTCGGCCGCCGCGCGCTCGAGCATGGGGAACGGCACGGCCGCGCCCGGGCTGCCGTGGTGGAAGACGAGGAGCAGGCCATCCTCGGGCCCGACCACGCGGACCTCCAGGTCCCGCCCGTCCGGCAGCCGCAGGGAGCCGGTGCTCACCGGGTCACCCCGTGACGGCCGCCGCGAAGGCCTCGAAGTTCTCGACGTAGCGACGGGCGTCCTCCTCGGTGTGCCAGACCGAGAGCGTCCAGGTCTCCTGCTTGCTCCAGGGCGACTTGAACACGCCGCGGTTCTGCTGGAAGAGCCACGCGAGGTACGTGATGCGCTCGTCGATCGCGATCGTGTCCCGGAACTCGCGGACCGGGGTGGCCGAGTAGATCACCGAGCCCTTCGCCCCACGCCCCGTCACGTAGGCGGGCAGCCGGTAGCGCTCGATCACCGCCCCGAGCCCCCGCTTCAGCGCCGCGTCCACCGCGTCGAGCCCCGCGTAGGCGTCGCGGGTCAGGATCTCGGTGAGGGTCGCGCGCATCGCGGCCATCGTGAGCGGGTTCCCGTTGAACGTGCCCGCCATGTCGTACTCGCCGCGGACCACGGGCCCGAACAGCTCCTCCGTCGCGCCGATCGCCCCGCAGGGCACGCCCCCGCCGACGGCCTTGGCCAGGCACACGATGTCCGGCACGACGCCGAACGCCTCGACCGCACCGCCGTAGGCGATCGTCGCCCCGGTCTTCACCTCGTCGAAGGCGAGGTAGGCGCCGTGCTCGTGGCAGAGGTCCTTGAGCCCCTGGAGGTAGCCCGGCTCGGGCATGATGACGCCGCAGTTCATCATCGCCGGCTCGACGATCATGCCGGCGACCTTCCCCTCGAGCTCCTCGAAGGCCCGACGGGCCTCGCCGAGGTCGTTGAACGGCACCACCCGGACCAGCTCGCCGAAGACCTCCGGGATGCCGAGCGCCTGGGGCACGGACACCGGATGCTCGCGCGGCCCGATGCGCGCGGGGTCCGGGACCACGCTGAACATCAGCGAGTCGTGATGCCCGTGGTACGTGCCCTCGATCTTCACGATCACGTCGCGGCCGGTGTTCGCGCGCATGAGGCGCACCGCCTCGAGGGTGGCCTCGGTCCCGGAGTTGCAGAAGCGCCACAGCGGCAGGCGGAAGCGCTCGGCGAGGTTCTCGCCCACCGCGTCGAGGTCCTTCGTCGGCTGGGCGAAGTGCGTGCCGCGGCGCGCGGCCCGGTCGATCGCCTCGACCACCTTCGGGTGCGCGTGGCCGACGACCATGGCCCCGTAGCCCAGGTGGTAGTCGATGTACTCGTTGCCGTCGATGTCCCACAGCCGGTTCCGCTCCCCGCGCTCCACGTAGATCGCGTGCGGGGGGGCGTCCTGCCAGCTGGAGGCCACCCCGCCGGCCACGTACCGCTCCGCCGTCTTGCGGTACTCGAGCGAGGCCCGATGCTTGGGCTCGAGGGCCGCCTCCTCCTCGGCGATCAGCCGGTCGATCCGTTCCAGGTCGAACGCCACCGCGTCCGCCATCGCTCCCACTCCCCTCCCGAACGCCAGCCGGACCCTCCGGTGGCGTGTTGAACGGTCGTTCAAGTATGCCCGGTGGGAGCTGCACGAGGCAACTCGACCGGCCCGGACGCCGGCGGGAGCCTCAACACCCCGGGGGATCCGTCCCGCGGCCGGTACAATGCGAGCGCGTGGTGGCCGTAGCTCAACCGGTTAGAGCACCAGGTTGTGGTCCTGGGGGTTGGGGGTTCGAGTCCCCTCGGTCACCCTCCCGCCCCGGGGCCGTCGCTTGCTACACTGCGGCGGGCCTCTAGCTCAACTGGCAGAGCAACGGACTCTTAATCCGCAGGTTCAGGGTTCGAGTCCCTGGGGGCCCACGAACGCAGCACGCGGACGCGACCGACTACCAGCCCTCGGAACCCGGCCGCAGCGGCATCCGGCTGTCGCCGTCGGCGAGCTTCACCGCCAGCACCTGGTGCACCTGCGTGCGCCCGGCCTCGAAGTTGAGCGCCGAGGCGGCCATGAACAGGCGCCAGATCCTCGCGCGTGGGACACCGACCTCGGCCACGGCCTCGTCCCACCCGGCCTCGAGGTTCGCGACCCACGCGCGGAGGGTGAGGGCGTAGTGCTCGCGCAGGCTCTCGACGTGGCGGACCTCGAGGCCCCGCGCCTGCATGACCGAGATCACCGCGCCGAGCTCATGCAGCTCGCCGTCCGGGAAGACGTAGCGATCGACGAACGAGCGTCGCCGCAGGCGCGAGGGCGTGACCGGTATGCCGCGCCTCGTGCGGCCCCTCCGCGCCGCAGGTCTGGCGATCCCGTGGTTCAGTAGGCGACCGCCGGGGCGCAGGAGCGCGTCCAGGCGCTCGAAGTAGCGGCCGAGGTTCCGGGCGCCGACGTGCTCGAACATCCCGACCGAGCTGATCGCGTCGAACGGCCCGTCCGTGATGTCGCGGTAGTCCTGCAGGCGGATCTCGACCTGGTCGGCGAGGCCGGCCTCGGCCACCGCCTTGCTCGCCCACTCCACCTGACGCCGGGACAGGGTGATCCCCACGGCGCGCACCCGGTGCTCGCGCGCGGCGTGCATCGCGAGCGCGCCCCAGCCGCATCCGACATCGAGCAGCCGCATCCCCGGCCGGAGCCCGAGCTTGCGGCAGATGAGCTCGTGCTTGGCCTCCTGCGCGGCCTCGAGCGAGATCTCGGGGCTCGTCCACACCGCGCAGGAGTAGGTCATCGAGGGGCCGAGGACCAGCCGGTAGAAGCGGTTCGAGACGTCGTAGTGATGGGCGATCGCCCGGGCATCCCGCTCCTTGGAGTGCCGACGGCCCGACAGACGCGCCTCCTCGGGGGGCCGAGGGAGCGGCCGGAGCGCGTGGGCCCCGACCAGGCGCGCGAGCGCGAGCCAGGCGGAGGGCGTGAGCGCGACGTTCGGCAGCCGCTCACGCAAGGCGGCGAGCGCCAGGAACAGATCCCCCTCGATGTCGAGCTCCCCCGACACGTACGCGCGGCCGAGGCCGAGCTCGCCGGGCGCCTGGACGATGCGACGCAGCGCGTCCGCCGAGCGGACGATGATCCTCGCGGGCGCTCGGGTCGGACCGGCGCGGCTCCCGTCGTAGGCCTCGATCGCCACCGGCAGGTCCGGCCCGAGCATCCGCTCGACGGCCCCGGCCACGGTGGATACGCGTATGTGCATCGCGCCCACCCACGATACGCCGCCCGGCGCAGATCCGCGCATGGGCACTCCTCCCGCTACGGCCCGCGGACCGTGAGACGCTCGCCGCCGAGGATCTGGATCGGCCGGGCGGTGACCGGCGCCCCGTTCAGCCTCGCCCCCGCCCCCGAGGGCACGATCCGGAGCGAGGTGAGCCCGCTCGCGACCCGCACCCGGATCAGACCCGGCTCGGGGAACGGCAGCGGCCGCAGGCCGCCGTAGTAGAAGGCGAGGATGTCCGCGGCCGACCACCCGCGGCGCGCCTTCCCGTACGCGCCCCACTGCACCATGCCGACGCCGTGCCCCCAGCCGCGCCCCGCCGCGACGAGCGCCCCACCCGTCGAGCGCAGCCGCACCCAACGCGAGGGGATCGTGCTCGGCAGGCCGTCCGGCGGGTACCGCCCGGGCATCAGGCACGGCGCCCACCTGTTCACGGCGTCCCGAAGCTCCGAGATGCTGATCGAGCGGGACGACCCACCGCCGACGACCGTCACGGCGTCGTGGGTCACACGCGCCCCGGCGATCCGCACGCCCGAGGGCCACAGGCCCGCCGCAGCGAGGAAGCGCGCGAGGTCGGCGAACGGGACCCGCGCGCGCCAGCGCGAGAGCGGCGAGGCGCCGTCGTCACGCTCGACGACGGGCCGCAGGTACGGCAGCGGCGAGGACCCGAACACCTCCTCGTTCCCGTACGTCCGGCCGTTCGAGGTCGAGAAGTACACGGTCTCGGCCGGTCTGCCCTGGTAGACCAGGACGAGGCCGCGCGTGCGCCGCACCGCGCGGACCCAGCGCCGGGCCTCGCCCGCGTGCTCGAGCGGCAGCCCGTGGTAGACCTGGCAAGCGCTGGTCGCGCAGATCGGCCGGTCGAGCCGCTCCCCCAGCTCGCCGCCCCAGCCGGTGGTCGCGAGCGCGTAGCTCCGCGCGGCGATCGCCTGCGCCTCGAGCGCCGCCGTCGGCCAGGAGGGAGGCACCTCGGCGATCCCCTCGAGGTACCGCTCGAAGGGCAGGGCGACCGTCAGGCCGAGGGAGCCATCGCTCGCGCGATGCACGAGGAGCGTGCCGGCGTAGCGCCCACGCAGGACCGGACGGCGGTGGCGGCGGCAGGGCGATGGCGCGTCCGGGTAGGCGCCCCGCACGAGGAACGACCCGCGCGGGGGCGGCGTGAGACGGACGACGTCCCTGGCCACGTCCACGCCCGGGGACCGCGTGGGCGTCTCGGTTCCGCCGTCGCCGAACGTCGGCCCGGGAGGGCCGCCGTCGGGGGCCGTCCCCCTCCCCGGCGCACCGGACGGTTCGGTGCAGGCCACGGCGAGCGCGAGGAGGACGACCAGCGCGGCCGTCCGACCGAGGTCGCGGCGAGCCCATCGGGAAGAGCGCACGTCTGCGACGCTAGCACCCTTCCCGCCGTACGCTGCCGGCGTGGAGCGCCGAGCCACCGACATCGTCATCGTGGGCGCCGGGCCGGCGGGCCTGTTCGCCGCCCGCGAGCTCGCGCTCCGCACCGATCTTCGGGTGCTCGTGCTCGAGAAGGGGCCGGACCTCCCCGAGCGCCTGCGCGACCCCTCGCACCGGACCTCGGGCTTCGGCGGGGCCGGAGCGTTCAGCGACGGCAAGCTCACGCTCTCACCCGAGACCGGCGGGCGCCTCGCCGAGCTCATCGGCCCCGAGGTCGAGCGCCTCATCACCGAGGTGGACGAGGTCTTCGTGGAGCTCGGCGCGCCCCTCGAGGTGCACGGGGCGGACCGCGCCGAGGTCGAGCGCCTCACGCGCCTCGCGGAGGCGGCGGGGCTCACCCTGCGGCCGGCGCGGATCCGCCACGTCGGCACCGACCGGCTCCCGGAGCTCGCCCAGCGCCTCCGGGACCAGCTCCCGCCCGAGCGCGTCGAGATCCGCACGGGCTCGGCCGCCGAGCGGATCGAGGTCGCGGACGGCCGGCTCGTCGGCGTCGTCGCCGACGGCGAGCTCGTCCGGGCGCCCTTCGTGATCCTCGCCCCTGGTCGGGCCGGCGCCGACTGGCTCGACGCCGAGGCCCGTCGCCTCGGCCTGCCGGCCTCGCGGAACCTCGTCGACATCGGCGTCCGGGTCGAGTGCGCGGCCGAGACGATGGAGCCCCTCACCGGCCCGCTGTACGAGTTCAAGCTCCTCACGCGCTCACGCACGTTCGGCGACCGCGTCCGGACCTTCTGCGTCTGCCCCTACGGGGAGGTCACGCTCGAGACCTACGAGGACGTGGTCACGGTGAACGGACACTCCTACGCGGACCGGCGCACGAGCAACACGAACTTCGCGATCCTCGTCACGACCCGGTTCACCGAGCCGTTCCGCGAGCCCATCGCCTACGGACGGTACGTCGCGCACCTCGCGAACCTGATCGGCGGCACCGTCATCATCCAGCGCCTCGGCGATCTGCGGCTCGGGCGTCGCTCGACGCCGGAGCGGATCGCTGAGGGCTCGGTCCGGCCCACCCTGCCCGCGGCGACCGCCGGGGACCTGGCCTTCGTCCTGCCCTACCGGTACCTCACCGACGTCCTCGAGATGCTCGAGGCGATGGACGCGCTCGCGCCCGGGCTGTACGCGCGCGACACGCTCCTGTACGGGGTCGAGGTGAAGTTCTACTCGGCGCAGCTGCGCCTCTCGCCCGAGATGGAGACCCGCATCCCCGGCCTCTTCGGCGCCGGCGACGGCGTCGGCGTCTCACGCGGGCTCGTCCAGGCCGCGGCGAGCGGGATGCTCGCGGCGCGCGCCATCGCCCGCCGGGTGGGGAGCTGAGCCCGGCGCTACGGGCACGCGGTCTCGAGCACGGGGACGATCCGCTCGAGCGCCCACGCGAGCTCGTCCCTGGTGATCACCAGCGGGGGCGCGAGCCTGATCGTGGTCTCGTGCGTGTCCTTGGCGAGGACGCCCGCCTCGAGCAGCCGCTCGCAGGCCGCGCGGGCGGTGCCGGCCTCGGGCGCGAGCTCGATGCCCACCCACAGCCCGCGGCCGCGGACCTCACGGACGGTGGGGATGTCGGCCGCCCGCAGCGTCTCGAGGAGCCAGGACCCGAGATCCGCCGAGCTCCGCTGGAGCTCGCCGGTGCGCAGGATCTCGATGACCTTCCGACCGATGGCGCAGGCGAGCGGGTTGCCGCCGAACGTGCTCCCGTGCTCGCCCGGTCGGAAGAGCCCGAGCACCTCGTCGTCGGCGACCACGGCCGAGATCGGCACGATCCCGCCGCCGAGGGCCTTGCCGAGCACATACACGTCGGGCACCACGCCCTCGTGCTCGCACGCGAAGGTCGTGCCGGCCCGCCCGAGGCCGGACTGGATCTCGTCGGCGATGAGCAGGACGCGGTGCTCGGTGCAGAGCTCGCGGACCCGGCGCAGGTAGCCATCGGGGGGCACGATCACCCCCGCCTCGCCCTGGATCGGCTCGACGAGGAAGGCGACGACCTCCGGGTCGGCGAGGGTCGCCGCGAGCGCGTCGGCGTCGCCGTAGGGCACGGTGACGAACCCCGGGGTGTAGGGACCGAAGTCCGCGCGCGAGACAGGGTCGTCGCTGAAGGAGATGATCGTGGTCGTGCGGCCGTGGAAGTTCCCGCTCGCCACGACGATCTTCGCCCGTCCGTCGGGCACGCCCTTCACCCGGTACCCCCACTTGCGGGCCGCCTTGATCGCGGTCTCGACCGCCTCGGCCCCGGTGTTCATCGGCAGGGCGCGATCCTTGCCCACGAGCTCGCAGAGATCGCGCAGGAACGGTCCGATCTGGTCGTTGTGGAAGGCGCGGCTGGTGAGGGTGAGCCGCTCGAGCTGGTCCCTCGCCGCCTTCACGAGGTCCGGGTGCTGGTGCCCGAAGTTCAGCGCCGAGTAGGCCGCCAGCATGTCCAGGTACCGCCGCCCCTCGACGTCGGTCACCCAGACGCCCTCGCCGCTCGCGATCACGACCGGCAGGGGGTGGTAGTTGTGCGCGCTGTAGCGCTCGACGAGCTCGATGTGATCCGCCGCGCTGGTGGGCTCGGTCATCGCTCCGCTCCTCCCCGTGGCCCCGTCCCGGGCCCGCCCGAGTCTACCGAGCCCGACGGATCGCCCGCCGCTCACCGGTGGATGATCACCGGGGTGCCGAGCGGCACGTCCGCGAGGCGGTGCATCTCGGGGTTCCACACACGCACGCAGCCGTGGCTCACGGCCTGCCCCCGGTCGGAGGCCCACGGGGTGCCGTGGATCGCCATCCTGCCCTCCCCCGGCCACTCGGAGAGGACCGGCGAGAACCCCGACAGCCCGAGGGCGAGCGAGCCGTACGCGGGATGCGGCGGATCGTACGGAACCTTCACCCACACGTAGAAGGTCCCCGTGGCCGTCGGGTGCTCCGGCGTGCCGACGCCGACCCGGAACCGGTCCACGAGCTCCTCGCCGACGTAGTGCTCGAGGACCCGCCGGGAGAGGTCGACCTCGATGCGCTCGCGCCGCGGCCGCACCCGCACGTCCTCCTCCCGCACCCAGCCCGTCGCGCCGTTCGGGCGGATCGGCAGGTACACGTCGAACCAGGCGTCTCCGGTCGTATCGACCTGCACGTCGGCGATGAGCATCGGGGCGCGCCCGCCGTTCGGGCTGCGCGCGTCGAAGACGTGGTCGGGGTCCGCGGGGCCGAGGCGGTCCCACATCGGCACGTACCGGGACCTCGGGATGACCACGAACGCGGAGGTGCCGTCGCGGATCGCCGCGATCAGCCGCTCGCGGCCGTCCTGCGGATCATGCTGCGGGAGCGGGCTCGCCGGGGTCGGCGCAGCGGAGCCCTCAGACGCGGCGAAGGGAGACGGCTCCGGGGTGCCCCTCCCGCACGCGACGAGCGACGCGAACGCCATGAGCAGGAGGGCGAGCGCCTTGCGCACGCAGGCCATGATGCCACGAGCCAGCGGCGCGGGCGCGGTGCGCGCCTACGAGGGCACGGGGGCGCGCAGGTCCTCGAGGGTCTTGCGCATGTCGGCCAGGGCGGCGATGTCCCGCCCCTGGGTGATCGCCTGGTGCTCGAGGGCGTCGCGGAGCTCGGACAACGCCCGCAGCTGCTCCGCCGCGGCCGCCTCGCGCTCCGCGAGCTCCCGCTCCCACAGCACCACGTCGCGCATCGGCGCGACGAGCAGGCTCACCGCCTCGAACACGTAGAAGCGCGTGAGCGCGTTGACGTAGGGGACCCGGCTCGCGAGGGAGGTGACCCCGGTGCCGATCTCGACGATGCCCCAGGCGAGCGCCGCGACCCCCGCCATCACGACCCCGACCCAGCGGCCCCGGCAGCACGTCACGAGCCCGACGGGAACGAGGTAGAAGACAGCGACCTCGAACGGACCCGTCACCGCGTCGACGAGTCCGATCAGCGCGAGGAGCAGGAGCCCGAGGAGCACCACGAAGCCCGGCGAGAGGCCGACGAGGACCTGCTCGAGCCGCAGCAGGACGGCGCGCGCGAGGCCGCCCATGATCCGAGCCTCGCGCGCCCGCCCTGGGGGAGCGGAGGTGACGTCGCTCACATCCACGGTCTCGGACCGTCGGAGGCGGGGCTGAGCCCCCGTCCCCGTCCGACGGGATCGCCACCGGCGGTGTGTGGGGAACCCGAAGGGGGTCGCGGCTCCCGCGAAGCGCCCGGGGGGCCGGTATCATCCCGCGGTCCGGCTCCCGCCGGCTGAGAGGAGGGGGACCATGCTGGCTGCGGAGCCCGTCATGCTCGTCCTGCGGTTCCTGCACATCGTCTCGGGGGCGCTCTGGGTCGGCTCGGCGTTCCTGTTCGTCGGCTTCATCGGCCCTTCCGCGGCCGAGGTCGGGCCGAGCGCGGGCCCGCTCATGAGCGCGGCGGTGAAGAAGCGCAGGGTGGCGAAGATCATCACCGGGCTGGGCATGACCACGGTCGCCGCCGGCTGGCTCATGTGGCTCGAGGACCTCCGCGACCACGGTGGCCTCGGGGAGTGGCTCGGCTCGAGCTTCGGCCTGGGCATCACGATCGGCGCCCTGCTCGCGACCACCACGTTCTTCGTCGGGTACTACGGCGTCGGCCGGAACGTCGAGCGCCTCGTCGACCTCGGCGACCAGCTCGCGGCCGCCGACGGCCCGCCCACCCCCGAGCAGCAGGCGGCGATGGCGCGGATCGGCGCCGACCTCGAGCGGTTCGGCAAGCTCGACCTCGTGCTGCTCCTGCTCGCCATCACCGCGATGTCCACGGCCCGCTACTGGTAGCGCTCCTGCCCGCCCGCTCCCGGGGGCCGCGGTAGGCTGCCGGGGCGCGAGAGTGGCGGAACCGGGAGACGCGCCGGACTTAGGATCCGGTGGCCGGAAGGCCGTGGGGGTTCGAGTCCCCCCTCTCGCACGATGCCTGAGGGGGTGACCTCACCGCACGAAGAAGTGCAGACCGAGCCACGCCCAGCCCGCGAGGACCCCGACCCGACCGGGCCGCGTCCGCATGACACGGCGCAGGACGTCCCCGAGGGGCGGGACCCGGGTGCGTCCGCTCCAGGCCACGAGCTCGAGCGCGAGGCCCGCGAGACCGATGGAAGCGTAGACCGCGGCGGTGAGGTCGTGGCTGCTCATCGCTCGAGGAGGAACCAGCCGAGCAACAGCCACAGCGCGAGGAACGCGCTCCGCCCGGCGTGGGTGGCGAGGATGGGATCCATGAGGACGCTGAGCGTCGGGTGGTCGTAGGAGCCTTGGACGAGCGAGGGCTGCAGGAGCAGGTTCGTGAGCTCCCACAGCGCGAGCGCGACGAACGCCACGGCCCACGCGCGAGCGCCGCGCGGATCGAACCGCGGCTCGCCGCGGCCCGCGCGCATCGGTCCCTCCCACGCGAGCACGACCCCCGCGATCGCGGGCACGAGGACCGCCACCGAGGCCGGCCAGGAGTAGCGGGCGAAGGACCCGACGACGAGCGCGTACGCGCCGAGGGCCGCCAGCCAGCGCGGGGAGGCCTGGATCGCGATCGCGCGCCCCGGCGAGCCGCCCCCGCGCTCGGCGCGATCCGGACGCCGGCGCAGGGCGTCGAGCCCGAGCGCGGCCGCCGCCCCGATGAGCAGCCCGCCGTGGGTGACCGGGGCGCCCGAGAGCAGGTCGAAGACGCCCGCGAGCACGAGGATCGGCAAGACGGGCTCCCGCGCGATCCGCGCCGCGGCCACCCCGGCGCTCGCAAGGCTCCCACGGACGCCCGCTCGCCGCGACGGGGGCCCGCCCGAGCCGCCTTCCCCCGGATCAACCGGCCACGCCGAGGGCATCCTTCACGACCCGCCCCTGCGTGAGGATGAGGAGCATCTCCGACTCATCGAGGGCCGCGATGTCCTCGATGGGGTTGCGGCGCAGCACGATCAGGTCGGCGGCTTTCCCTGGTTCCAGGGTTCCCGTCTCCGCCTCGATCCTCAGGATCCCCGCGCCGGCCTTCGTCGCAGCGACGATCGCCTCCATCTCGGACAGACCCGCCTCGACGAGCGCCCGGACCTCCCGGAGGGTCTGTTCCCCGTACGGGGTGAGGCTCGTGCAGTAGGCGTCGCTCCCCACCCCGATCCGGACGCCCGCCTCCCGCGCCCGCATGAGGTTCTCCGCCAACCGGGTTCGGAGGAGCGCCACCGTCGCGTCCCGGTCCGGCGGCACCTGGTCGACCCCGGGGACGTACGGCCGCGCGTAGTACCCACCGAACTCCGTCGACAGTGAGGCCCACTGCACGAGCAGCGTGAGCGTGGGCACGAGGGAGACCCCCCGCTCGGCCATCTTCGCGATCGTCTCGTCGTCGAGATCCTCACCGTGCTCGATCGACCAGACGCCGGCCTCCACGGCGTCCCTCGCCGTCTCCGCGCTCTCGCAGTGGGCCGCGACGGGGAGGCGGACGTACCGCGCCTCCTCCACGATCACCCGGAGCTCCTCGAGCGAGTAGTGCTGGAGATCCTCGGGCTCGTTCTCGTGCAGCCCACCGCCGCTCGCCCAGACCTTGATGCACCGCGCGCCGTGCTTGACCACCTCCCGCACGGCCCTGCGCGCCTCGTCCGTGCCGTCCGCGACGATCCCCCACGGGTGGGAGGCCCTGACCATCTCCGGCGGGAGGCCCGGCGCGTCCCCGTGCCCGCCCCGCCGCGAGAGCCCGCGCCAGCACGGAACGATCCGCGGGCCCTCCACCAACCCCGCTTGGATCGCTCGCGCGAGATGCGGCCCGTTCACCGAGATGTCCCGCACGCTCGTGACGCCGTGACGCAGGAGGGCCGCCGCTTGGCTCACCGACGCGATGGCCTGGAAGCGGTCGGGTTCCAGCACCCAATGCACCTCGTCCGGGTAGGAGTTGCCGCCCAGGTGGCAGTGGGCGTCGATGATCCCGGGGATGGCCGTCGCGCCCTCCGCGTCGATCTCGCGGGCGTCGCGGTCGCGGGGGACCGCGCGCTGCGGCCCCACCGCCCGGATGCGGCCGCCCTCGATCACGATCACGGCTCGCTCCACCGGTTCCCCGCCGAGGCCGTCGATGAGGCGCGCGCCGGTGAGCGCGATCCGGTCGCTCATGAGCGCCCCCTCCGCCGGCGCGAGGGCGTGCGCCCGTCCAGGGCGTCGGCGCGGCGCAGCTCCGGGTCGCGCTCCCGCAAGTCTCCGAACCCTCCGCCGCCGCTCGTCTCGACCCGGATGACGGTCCCCGGCTCGAGGGTGAGGGTCACCTTCGTCGGCAAGGGCATCCTCCTCCCGTCCGGTCCGAAGACGGAGATCCTGGTCTCCCTCCCGTCGGTGCCCCCACACGCTCCGAGCGGTCGGAACGCGGGGTTCGTCTGCTCACCGTAGATGGTGGCGGTCTGTGGGCGATCGAGCACGAGGTACTCGCGACGCAGGCCCAGTCCCCCGTTGTAGCGCCCCAGGCCCTGCGAACCGGGGACGAGCTCGGTGCGGAGGATCCGCACCGAGTACTCCGTCTCCGCGACCTCCACGGGCAGCAACCCGACGTTCGACATGTACGTGTCCACGCCGTCGAGCCCGTCCCCGAAGGGGTGACCGCCCGTCCCGCCGCCCACGACGTCCATCATCACCGAGGGGCGCCCGGTGCGCGGAGAGACGCTCTCGAGGTTCACGTCGAAGAACGTGACGGTCCCGCTGGCCACCGCCCGCTCGGGCCACATCGAGGAGAACGCGCGGACCAGCACCTCGGCGAGGCGCTGACAGGTGTTGTGACGCACCGAGACGGCCGCGGGCGGGTCCGGGTTGAGCACGCTCCCGCGCGGGCAGACGATCTCGACGGGACGCATCATCCCCTCGTTCGTGGTCATCGACGGGTCGGTCATGGCTCGGAGCGCGTACACCACCGCCGCCCTCGTGCTCGCCCACGGGACGTTCAGCCCTCCCGGGATCTGCGGCGCGCTCCCGGAGAGGTCCACGGTGATCCGGTCGCCGCGCTTGCGGATCCGGGCGTGGATGCGGGTGGGCGGCCCTCCCACCCCATCGTCGTCCAGGAAGCCCTCCGCCTCCGCCTCCCCGTCCGGGAGCTCGCGGAGCACGGCCCGGGTCATGCGCTCCACGGCATCGAGGGCCTCGTCGAACGCCAGCCGGACGGCGGCCGATCCGTACCGCTCCACGAGCTCGAGGATCCGCCGCTCGCCCAACGTGCAGGCGGCCCGCTGCGCTCGGAGGTCCGAGGCCGTGGAGATCGGGTCCCGCACGTTGGCCATGACGATCGCGAACAGGTTCCGGTTCTCGCTCCCCCGCTCGTAGAGCTTCACGGGCGGGAGCACCAGGCCCTCGGCGTAGAGCTGGGTGAGGCTCGCCCCCTCGGTCCCCGGGTTCACACCCCCCACGTCGATGTGGTGCGCCGTGGCTCCCGACCAGGCGAACAGCTGCCCGCCCACGTGGATCGGCATGATGACGTTGAGGTCCGGTGTGTGCATCGCACCCATGTAGGGGTGGTTGCAGAGGAACACGTCCCCCGGATCGATATCCCCGCCCCAGCGCCCGACGATCGACTTCACGACGAGCGTCATGGCCCCGAGCTGCGCGGGGATGTAGTCGGCCTGCGCCACGAGGTCGCCGTCGGCACGGAACAGGGCGCAGCTGAAGTCCTCCATCTCGCGGATGATGGGGCTGTAGCTCGACCGCTTCAGCACGCCGCCCATCTCCTCGGCGGCGGACAGCAGCGCCGCGTGGATCAACTCGAAGGTGATGGGATCGAGCGCGTGGCGCCTCCGGCTCATCGCCCTCCCTCCCTGCGGATCCAGAGGTTCCCGTGCCGATCGACCCTCGCCTCCTGCCCGGCCAGCACCAGGATCGTCGCGTCCATCTGATCGACGATCGCCGGACCGACGAGCCGGTTCCCCGCCCGCAGCCCGGACCGCCGATACACGGGCACCCGCGCCCGCCCCATCCGGCGCAGGTGCACCCGGCGCTCGCCCGCGAGCGCCTCGCTGGGCGGTCGCGCTCCACCGCGGGGCACTTCGGGCGGTGTCGGTCGATCCAGGTCGCCGAACGCGGACAGCCGGAGGGTCACGACCTCCACCGGCTCCTGCGGATCGGCGTGCCCGTACGTGCGGGCGTGCAGCTCGTGGAAGCGCTCGGCCACCGCGCGGAGCCCCTCCGCGCCGAACGTGGGGACCGGCACGTTGAGCTCGTACCCCTGCCCGAGGTACCGGCAGTCCACCGAGCCGACCAGGCGCGTGCGCGCGGGATCGATGCCGTCCTCGCGCAGCTGACGGGTCAACCGCCTGCCCACGGCGCGGAACCACGCGGCCCCCTCACGGATCACCTCGGGACCGAGGACGGACAGGACCGTCTGCGACTCGTCGATCCGGAGGCTCGTGGACATCAGCCCCTGCGCGGAGAACAGGCCCGGCAGCGGCGGCACCAGGACGGCCCCGAGCCCGAGGTCCTCCAGCATCCATCCCGCGAGCAGCGGTCCCGCGCCGCCGAAGGCGACCAGGACGAATTCCCGCGGGTCGAGCCCGCGCTCGACCGAGACCCGGCGCAGGGCTCGCGCGGCGTGGGCCGCGGCGATCGCGATGATGCCCTCCGCCGTCGTGCGCAGGTCCAGACCCATCGCCTCCCCGACGCGACCGACGGCCTTGCGGGCGAGCTCGACGTCGAGCGGCAGCTCTCCGGCGAGCGGCGTGTCCGCCCCGAGCACGCCGGCCGCCACGTAGGCATCGGTGAGCGTGGCCTCGGTCCCTCCACGGGCGTAGGCGGCCGGCCCGGGGTCGGCGCCGGCGCTCCGCGGCCCGACGCGGAGCCGGCCAGCCCGATCCACCGAGGCGATGCTGCCTCCGCCCGCTCCAACGGTGACGATGTCCACCGTGGGCGCGAGGATGGGGTGCTCGTTCGCGCGCAGGACCGGGGTCACGGGCGGCACCGTGCCCTGGGCGAGGCACACGTCGAGGGAGGTCCCGCCCATGTCGAACGCGATCACGCGCGACAGCCCGTGCTGCTCCGCGAGCGCGAGGGCCCCGGCGACGCCGGCGGTGGGGCCGGAGAGGATCAACCGGTGGGCCTCCCGATCCGCTCGCTCGGCCGGCACGCATCCTCCGTTCGACTGCATGACGAGGAAGGGGGCGTCGATCCCGAGCTCGCGGAGTCCCGCGGCCGCCGCCCGCAGGTACCGGCCCACCACCGGGCGCAGCGCGGCGTTGATCACCGCCGTGGCCGTGCGCGGGTACTCGCGGAACTCGCGGGCGACCTCGGAGGAGAGGGCCACCGGGACGTCGGGGAGCCGCTCGCGCAGCGCCCGCCCGAGAGCTCGCTCGTGCCGGTCGTCCAGGTAGCTGAAGAGGAAGGCGACGGCCACCGCCTCCGGGGATCTCGCCGCGGTCGCCTCCACCACGCGCTGGGTCTCCTCCTCGGTGAGCGGCACGACGACCTCGCCGAGGCTCGAGAGCCGCTCCCGGACCTCGAGGCGGTCGCGCCGGGGAACCATCTCGCTCGGCCGTGGTTGCATGAGGTCGTAGAGCCTGGGACGGCTCCCCGTGCGGTAGCTGAGGATGTCACGGAAGCCTTCCGTGGCGAGCAGCACGACCCGCGTCCCGATGCCGGTGAGCACGGCGTTCGTCGCGACCGTGGTGCCGTGGAAGAGGAGATCGATCGCCTCCACCCCGCCGGTCTGCAGCCGCCGCAGGCAGGAGAGCAGCCCGATCGAGGGGTCCTCGGGCGTGGACGGCACCTTCGCCACCCGCAGGGTGCCATCGCGTGCCAACGCGACGCCGTCGGTGAACGTGCCGCCGACGTCGATCCCGACGATCCATCCGCGTGCGGGCATCCTCCTCCCCCTCCGTGAGCTACCGCAGCTGTGGCATCACGGCCTCGGCGAAGATCGCGAGCGCCTCCTCCTGGACGGATGGGTCGAGGCCGGGCCAGTAGAGGCGGGCCACGATGTCGATCTCACCACCGACGAGGCGCCGGAACCGATCCAGCTCCTCCGCCACCTGCTCCGGGGACCCCACGACGATCTGCCGCCGGAGCGCCTCCTCCTCGCTCGGAGACAGCCGCGGCGGCATCGATGGCGGTCCGAACCTCCCACGGGCGTCCTCCATGTCGAGGTACTTCCACACCACGTAGTGGTGGCTGTCCCGGACCCGCTGCCACGCATCCGGACCCGGCCAGGCGAACACGGAGACGACGGCCGCGTTGGTGAAGGGCCCGTCGCTGCGACCCGCCAGCTCACGCTCCTCCGCGGCCCAGCGCGCCTGCTCCGCGAAGCTCTCCGCGGTCACCTCCGTGGCGAGGAAGCCGTCCGCGATCCGCCCCGCACGTCGGACGCCCGGCTCGGACAGCGCCCCGACCCAGATCGGCGGACCCCCTCCGGTCGGCTTCGGCGTGACCGCTACCCCCGGGTAGCCGTCGGAGACGAGCCCGTCGGACCACGCCTGTCGCAGGATGCGGACGCTGCGCTCGAGCCGAGGGCCGGCCTCGCCCGGACGGACCCCGAAGGCGTCCAGCTCCTCGGGTCGCCATCCGGCGCCGAGCCCGAGGATCAGCCGCCCTCCCGAGAGCAGATCCACCACCGCCGCGTCCTCGGCGACCCGGATCGGGTCGTGGAAGGGCGCGAGGAGGACGCCGGTCCCGATCGCGATGCGACGCGTCCGCGCGGCGATGGCCGCGCACATCGGGAGCAGCGACGGGAGGTACCCGTCGTCGAGGAAATGGTGCTCCGAGACCCAGACCGAGTCGAACCCGAGGCGCTCGGCCTGCTCGGCGAGCGCGAGCGCATGCGAGTGGATCTCCTCGGGCCGACGGGGATCCGCCGGGTGCCGTTCGCACGTGATGAGGCCGAAGCCGAAGCGCATCCCGCGTCACCTCGCCGGCATGTCCTCGCGCACAGGCGAGGGCTTCGCGAGGAACCCCGAGTAGTCCAAGCGGCGGTACGGCGTCGTGCACGGGTACCCGTCGGCGAGCCAGAGGCATCGGGCGTCCAGATCCATCAGGACGGAGGCCACCGTCGCTCCCTGGTCGGCGGGCCGAGCCCGTCGGTCGGGATGGCAGCACACGGCCGACGGGTAGTTGGCGTGGTCGGCGAGCATCGCGCCGAGGCGCTCGAGCGTCAACCCGTCCGATGCTGCCGCGGTGACCGCGTCCCGCAGCCGCTCGAGCCGGAACGGGCTGTCCGGCATGGCCCACAGGGAGACGTCCTTCGGTCCCGTCGGCAGGGCCAGGAAATGGTTCGTGTGCAGGAGGATCCCACCCTCTGGGAACACGAGCGCGAGGCGCGAGAAGTCCCCCGGCGCGGCCTCGACGTCCACGGCGATCCCGTCCCGGTGCGCGATGAGGTAGTTGGCCGAGGACGCACGGGGACGCTCCATCAGGACCGCGTAGGCGTCGGAGAGGGTCTCGCAGTCGAGGATCGCTCGCAGCAGCACGTGGTAGGGCACACCCGGCTCGCCGCGGTCCAGATCGGTCACGAGCGCGTTCGTCGCGAGCCCGATGCCGGAGGAGTTCATCCCCGTCTTGGCGAGCAGGCCGGCCTCGACGACGGTCACGAGATCGGGTCCGTCCGCCTGCTCCACCTCGAGCACGATCACCGTCTCGAAGCAGTGGGGCAGCCAATCCCAGTTCTGTCCGATCAGCGTGTGGCCGTCGGCGCTCGCCTGCGGCAGGACGGCGAAGGCGCTGCACCCTTCGGGGCGACCCGCCGCCTCCGCCGCGCGCGCCCGCGCGGCGAACATGACCTCCGTCCGGACGTTGATCGCGAGGACGTCCTCGTAGGCGACCCCGGCGCCGTCGGCGATCCCCCTGATCTCCTCGAGGTACGCCGGACGGAACCTGGCGATCGGGTCTTCGAACCGCTCGGCGAGCCGCCGCGCCCCGTCGACATCCAGGCCGGCCAGCTCGCGGAAGACCTCTCGGTACGCCTCCACGGAACGCGCGACCCGCTCCGCAGCCTGGGCGCCGTAGGCGCGGCCCCGCTCGTACGGCCCGCCGGCCGCCCGCACGTGGGGGAACGTCCCTCCCCGCGTCACAGCGCCGTCAACCCCCCGTCCACGGTCACCACGCTCCCGGTCACGTAGGACGCCTCGTCGGAGCAGAGGAACCCGATCACCGCCGCCACCTCCTCGGGCCGACCGAATCGACCGAGCGGGATGTGCTCCCGCACGTACCGGTCCGCTATGTCCGGGTCCTCGGTCAAGCTGAGCATCGGGGTCAGGATGGGCCCGGGGCAGACGACGTTCACGCGGATCCCGTAGGGCGCCCACTCCACGGCGAGCTGCTTCGTCATGGCCACGACCCCGGCCTTGCTCGCGTTGTAGTGCGCCGCGGGCTCAACGCGGTCGGCCACGAGGGCCGCCACGGAGGCGATGTTCACGATGGACCCACCGACGCCCGCGGCGCGCAGGCGGCCCGCCGCCTCCCGGGCGACGAGGAAGGAGCCCCGCAGGTTGATGTCGAGGATCTCGGTCCACGCCTCCGGCCCCAGGTCCAGGGCGGGGCCGAACCGGTAGATCCCCGCGGCGTTCACGACGAGGTCCGGTGGCCCCCCGAGGGCCTCCGAGGCCGCCCCGACCGCCGCCGAGACCGCCCCCGGATCGGCGACGTCGGCCGCGACGGCGGCCGACCCGGTCTCCTCGGCCCGGCGCAGCACCCGGTCCTCGTTCCGATCCAGCAGCGCCACGGCGGCTCCCTCCCCGCGCAGGAGGCGCGCGGTCGCGAGCCCGATCCCCGAGCCACCCCCGGTCACCAGCGCCCGCCGCCCCTGGAAGCGCGCCCTCACGTGAGCAGCACCCCCCCGTTCACGCCGATGGTCTGCCCCGTCACGTACGCCGCATCGGGCGACGCGAGCCACGCCACCGCGCCGGCGATGTCCTCACCGGTGCCGTGGCGCCCGAGGGGGATCGTCGCACGCACCCGCGCCACCTCCTCCTCGAAGCTGCGCCCGCTCGCGGCCGCCCGCTCGCGGAGATCCTGGAAGTGCATCTCGGTCGCCATGTTGCCGGGGGAGATCGTGTTGACGCGGATGCCGAAGGGGGCGAGCTCCAGGGCCAGCGAGTGCGTGAGGAGGGTGATGCCCCCCTTGGACGCGCAGTACGCCGCGCTCCCCGCGACGCCCTGCTGCCCGAAGATCGAGCCGATGTTCACGATGCACCCGCCCTCGCCCTGCTCGAGCATCACCCGCGCCACGGCGCGCGCCACCAGGAAGGCGCCGAGCACGTTGACCTCGAGCACCCGCCGCACCGCCTCCACCGAGGTGTCGACGAGCGGCGCCGTCGGGCCACCGATGCCCGCGTTGTTGACCAGCAGGTCCAGGCCGCCGAGCGCGCCGACGGCCTCGCCCACCGCGCGCTCGACGTCGGCCTCGCGGCTCACGTCGCCGCGGATCGCCGGGACCTTCGCGCCCGAGCGCAGCTCGGCGACCTCCCGCGCGGTGCGGCCCACGCCCGCGTCCACGTCGAGCAACGCGACGTCGGCCCCCTCGCGCACGAGCCGCTCGGCCACGGCCCGGCCGAGCCCGCGAGCGCCCCCCGTCACGAACGCCCTCACCGCACCCGCTCCGCGATCTCGCCGGTGGTCGCCACCCAGACATCCTCATGGCCGAGCACGAACCCGATGAACCGATCCAGCACCTCCAGGCGCCCGGGGCGCCCGATGATCTGCGGGTGCATCGTGAACACGCAGGCGCCGCCGAGGCGCCGGATGCCGAGGAACTCCGCCTCCCAGATCTCGCGGAACTCGGAAGGCGTCGAGATCTTCTTCGTCCACGTCGCTCCGTCGAACCAGAAGTGCGGCGCGTCGTCGAGGATCCACTGGATCGGCACCTCGACGATCGTCGACCCCTCGTGGCGGTAGGGGCGGATGTCGTCCATGAACTGGGAGGAGTACGTGAAGCCGTGGGTCTCGAGCAGCTGCAGCGTGTGGGGGCTGATGTCCCACGACGGCGATCGGTACCCGCGCACCTCGGCCCCGAGGGAGGTGAGCACCTCCTTGCCCCGGACGAGCTCGGACCCCTCCTCCTCCCGGCTGAGCTTCGTGGGCGAGGTGTGCGTGTACCCGTGGTGGCCCACCTCGTGCCCCGCCGCGAGGATGCTCCGCACGCGATCCGGGTACCGCTCCGCGACCCGCCCGGGGATGAAGAACGTCGCCCGCACCCCGTGTCGCTCGAGGAGGTCGAGGATCAGCGGGACCGCCACCTTCGCCCCGTACGTGCCCTGCGACAGCACCCCCGGCCGGTGGGCGTTCTCGGGGTCCTCGCCGATCCACACCTCCTCCGCGTCGAAGTCGAACGTGAACGCGGCCGCCGCCGCGCGACCCTCGGGCCACATCACCGCTCCTCCGATCCCTCCGAGCCCACACCCGCCGGGTCCCCCAGCGCGCTCGGGGCAGGCTCGCGCGCCGATCCGCCCGAGGACGCCCGAGCGGGCGCCCCGCGTGCCCGGACGCGCCCGATGAGCTGCATGATCCCTCCGGGGAAGAACAGGACCGTGACGACGATCGCAAGGCCGAGCAGGCCCAGGCGCAGGGACCCCGCCACCCGCAGGTACTCGTTCCCGAACGTGATGATGGCCGCTCCCAGCACGGGACCGAGGAGCGTGCCCGCACCCCCCAGCATCCACATCGAGATCACCATGAGGAACTGCTCGATCCCGAGCATCGCCGGGGAAACCTGCCCGAGGACGTGGGCGTACAGGGCGCCGGCGAACCCCGTGAAGAAGGCCGAGATGGCGAAGACGCGGAGCCCCTCCCTGAAGCGGTCGACGCCGAGCGCCTGGGCGAACGCCTCGGAGTCGCGCAGGGCGACGAAGGCCAACCCCGGCGCGCCGCGGATCACCAGGACGAGCGCCACCTCGGCGAGCGCGAAGAACGCGAGGGCGAAGTAGTAGGCCTGCCACTTCTCGAGGTCCTCGAGCAGCTCGGGGATGCCGAGCAGCCCGATCCCACCGCCCGTCCACCCACGGAAGATCGTGATGACCGACGGGAGGGCGTCCGCGAAGGCGAGGGTGAGCAGCGCGATGTAGATGCCGCGCAGCCGCAGCACGGGGAGGCCCACGAGGACCGTGACGAGCGCCGCCGTCACGAGCGCGCCGAGCGGCATCGTGACCCACGGGGTGAGATCCAGCTCCTTCGCGAGCACCGCGGACGTGTACGCGCCGATCGCGAAGAACCCCATGTTGCCGAGGGACGTGATGCCGGCGAACCCGTTCGTGAGGTTCCAGTAGGAGGCGACCACCGCCCAGATGAATGCCAGGCTCGCGACGTGCAGGACGAAGCGATCCGCCCCGAGGTACGGCCACGCGACGAGGAGGGCGCCGGCCACAACCAGGAGCGCGCGCGACGGACGCACCAGGGTCCTCGCCACGACCCCCATCCGCTGCGGCGTCGAGCTCACACCGACCGCCCCCCGAGGATCCCCTGCGGCCGGAGCCACAGCGCGACGATGAACGTGACGAGCCAGGCCGGCCAGATCCAGATCGCCCCGAGGTAGAGGGTGACGAGGGCCTCGACGACCCCGAGGAGGAACGCCGCGACGATCGCCCCCGGCACGCTGCCCAGCCCTCCGAACGCCACGATCACGAACCCCTTGATCATCCACTCCCACCCGATGTGCGGGGTCATGTAGGTCTTCGTGCCGAGCAGGGCGCCGGAGACGCCGGTCATGACGAAGGCGAACACGAACGTGGCGGCGTAGATCCGGTCGATGTCGATCCCGACGACCTGGGCCCCGGGCAGGGACTGCGCCACCGCGCGCATCGCCTGCCCGGTGATCGTGCGCTTGAGGAAGGTCCCGACCAGGATCATGAGCGCCACCGAGGCGGCGACGAGGAAGAGGTCGTTCAGCGTCAGGCGACCGAACCACAGGCGCACGCTGCCGCGCAGCACCTGCGGGACCGACTTCACGCGTGGTCCGAAGAGCTCGAGCAGCGCGTACTCGGCCAGGATCGCGAGCCCGAGCGTGAACAGGAGGGTGCCGAACCCCCACTCCGCTCGCCTGAGGAGGCTCCGGATCGCGCCCCAGTACGTCGCGAGCCCGAGGACGACCATGACGAGGAGCGCGGCCACCACCCCGATGGGGAGCGAGAGGCCGAGCCGGATCGCCACGAACCAGACGAGGTAGGCGGCCACCACCGCGACGTGGCCGTGCGCGAAGTTGAACACGTGGCTGACGCCGTACAGGATCGTGAGGCCCACGGCCATGATGGCGTAGAGCGAGCCAACGATGAGCCCGCTCACGAGCGAGTTCAGGAACGCGTCCACGCCTAGAAGTACGCCTCCTTCACGTGCGCCACGTCGAGCTCGGAGACGGGACGCTCGAACAGGACCTCGCCCTTCTTCAAGAGGTAGACCCTGCTCGCCAGCCGCAGCGCGTGCTCGATCTCCTGCTCCACGAGGAGCACGGAGATGCCCGCCTGCGCGTTGATGTTGCGGATCGCCTCGTAGACGTCCTTCTTGAGCCCCGGGGCCAGGCCGATGGACGGCTCGTCCACGAGGAGCACCCGGGCGCCGCTCATCAGCCCGCGGGCGATCGCCACCATCCGCCCCTCGCCGCCGCTGAGGGACTGACACGCCTGATCCCGTCGCTCCCGCAGCCGCGGGAAGATCTCGTACACGAACGCCAGGTTCTCCTCGAAGCGATCCCGGGCTCGGCGCGTGTACGCGCCGAGCCGCAGGTTCTCGAGCACCGTCATCTCGGGGAACAGGTAGCGCTCCTCGGGGATGTAGGCGATCCCGCGCTCGACGATGCGGTGGGGTGGCTCGGATCGGATCTCGTGCCCGTCCAGCTCGATCGAGCCGCCCGTCGCCGGATGGACCCCCGCGACGGCCTTGAGCAGCGTGCTCTTCCCGTGACCGTTCGGCCCGAGGAGCGCCACGACCTCTCCGTCGCCCACGTCGAGGGACACCCCGCGCAGCACCTCGATGTCCCCGTAGGCGCTCGTGACGTCGCGGACCCGCAGCACCCT
>CAZXJB010000011.1:0-238 GCA_964640965.1 uncultured Actinomycetes bacterium
CCCGCCGCTCGAGGGGGCCCGAGGCGATCGGCCCCCACTGTCGGATCCGTCGCAGCCCGTCGGCGAGGACGACCGCGAGGGCCGCGAGCAGGAGCGCCCCCGCGTACCCCGGCCGCACGCCGTCCTCGAGCACGAGGTCGGCGAAGGCGGCGAGCGCGACCGGCGGCAGGAGCGCGAGCATGGGGCTCCCGGCGCGCGCGAGCAGCGTGTACGCCGAGGAGCACGCGGCCCACACCGC
>CAZXJB010000011.1:266-30649 GCA_964640965.1 uncultured Actinomycetes bacterium
GGCGGGAACGCCGGCGCCGGCGAGACCTGGGTCCGCGCCTGCTGTCCGACGAGCGCGAGGGAGCGCTCGATCGCGCGCAGGGTCCGGAGAGAGGGCAGGCCGTACCAGGCGGTCTGGGGGAAGACGAACCACGTGAGCGCGGCGAGCAGGCCGAGGGCGCTCGCCGCCGTCGCGAGCGCGAGCCCCCGGCGCTCGGTGGCCCAGCCCAGGCCCACGGCGAGCAGCGCCGCGAGGACGAGGCGGACCGTCGGTGCCCGGCCGGCGAACACGCGCCCGAACGCGAGCGCGCACGCGAGCGCGAGCGCGCCGACCGCGGCGAGCGCGATCAGCCCGTGACCGCGAGCGACCTGGTCCTCGGGGCGTGCCATCGCTCCGCGAGCCTTCCGGACGGTGGGACGACGACGACCTCCCAGCCGGTGCGGGCGAGCGAGCGCAGCGCCTGCGTGGCGCGGCCCTCGAGCTCCCGCCGATGCTCGATGGGGAGGCGGTCGGGGTCGGCGGGGTGGACGAGCACGGCGAGCTTGGGCCCGAAGAGCGCACCCATCTGGATGAGCGAGCTGAGCTCCGGGCCGATCGGTGGGGCGGCGACGACGACGAGCGTGGCGTCGGCGGCCGCGGCTCGGCGCAGACGGGTGAGGCCCTGGCCGAGCGAGCGGGAGGTGTGGTGCGTGGCGGCGGCGAGCGCCTCGAGCAGCAGCTCCTCGCCCACGTGCCGGGGCGGCATCTGGCTCGTCACGACCTTCAGGGTGAAGCCGTACCGTAGGAGCAGCACGCCGACCGAGGCCGCGGCCGAGATGGCCTTCTCGAAGGCGGGCGTGTGCGCGCGCCCGAGGGCCGACTCGCGCGTGTCCACGAACAGGACGGCGGACGAGCGGCGGGTGGCCTCGTCCTGGCGGAGCATGAGCTCCCCGGTCCGGGCCACGCTCGGCCAGTGGATCCGGCGCAGGTCGTCCCCCTCGACGTAGGGGCGCATCGTGTAGAACTCGTCGCCCGAGCGGTACAGCTGCCGCGCCGCGGCGAGGCCCATGGAGAGCCCGAAGGGCGTGTCCGGGCCGCCGCCGAGGTCCTCGACCTCGGGCGCGACCACGATCTCGTCCCGCACGTCGAGCTCCATCCCCATCCTCGTGAGGGCGAAGGGGTCGGAGATCTCCACCCGGACGGGGCCGAGCACGAACCGCCCGCGCCGCTGCGGGACGAGGCCGTAGCCGACGCGTCGCGTCGCCCGCGGTCGCAGGCCGGCGAGCACGAGCCTCGCCGAGCGGCCGAGGGCCTGCGGGGAGCGGTCCTCGAGGAGGACGAAGGAGGCGGGGACCGGGGAGAGGTTCTCGACCAGCAGCTCGACGCTCACCCGCTGCCCGGGACGCACGCGGGCCTCCGACACCCGCCGGCGCACGCGCAGCCGGAGCCTGCCCCAGCGCGCGAGCGCGGCCGCGGCGACCGGCAGCACGACGACGCCCACCGCGAGCATGTGGACCGTCGGCGAGCCGGTGGCGCGCGCGAGGAGCCAGAGCCCGAGGCCGGCCGCGAACACCGCCACCCCGCGGCCCGTCGGCACGTCAGCCTCCCGCCACGGGGACCGGGACCTCGCGCAGCAGCTCCTCGAGCACCACCTGCGGGGTCCTCCCGCTCATCACGGCGTCGGCCGTCACGATCACCCGGTGGGAGAGCACCGGGAGCACGAGACCCTTGACGTCGTCGGGGATCACGAAGTCGCGCCCGTCGGCCGCCGCGAGGGCTCGGGCGGCGCGCAGCAGCATGATGGAGGCCCGGGGGCTCGCGCCGAGGTAGAGGTCGGGGTGGCGACGTGTGGCCTCGACGAGGTCCACGATGTAGCGGCGCACGTCCGCGGAGACGTGGATCTCGCGCACGTGCTCGATCATGGCGCGGACCTCCGTCGCGTCGGTGACCGGCCCGATCTCCGGGAGCCGCGACCGCACCCCGTGGGTCGCGAGGATCTCCGTCTCGGTCTCGGCCGACGGGTAGCCGAGCGCGATCCGCATCATGAACCGATCCAGCTGAGCCTCCGGCAGCGGGTACGTCCCCTCGTGCTCGATGGGGTTCTGGGTGGCGATCACCATGAAGGGGACGGCGAGCTGATAGGTCTCGGTGTCGATCGTGACCTGGCGCTCCTCCATGCACTCGAGCAGCGCCGACTGCGTCTTCGGGCTCGCGCGGTTGATCTCATCGCCGAGCACGATGTTGGCGAAGATCGCGCCGGGCTTGAACTCGAAGTCGCCGCGCTCCTGGTTGAAGACGTTCACCCCGGTGATGTCGGTGGGCAGCAGGTCGGGCGTGAACTGGATCCGTCGGAACGAGCAGTCGATCGAGCGGGCGATGGCCTTCGCGAGCATCGTCTTGCCGACGCCCGGCACGTCCTCGATGAGGATGTGACCCTCGGCGACGAGCGCGGCCAGCGCGAGGCGGATCTCGCGCCGCTTGCCTTGCACGACCCGCTCGACGTTCGCCTCGATCGCGCCGAAGCGTTCCGCGAAGCCGTCTCGGTCCAGGGTGGCCTCGGATGCCTGCACGCCCGCCTCCCGTTCCCCACCGGGGAACCCATCTTACCCGGGGGGTCGGATCCGGGTTCCGTCTCCTCGCTGCGGGTTCGACCGCTCCCGCCGACCCGCGGTTCCCGAGCACGCGGCGCCCGGTGGGGATGGGAAGGCGACGGCCCCACGCCGTGAGCTGCTGGACGCCCCGCGCGGCCCCTTTGTTCGCTTCTTCCAGGCGTCCAACTCGGGCAGGGTACCGTCGCCTTCCGAGGGATTACACCCCTGGGATCCGCCCGGTTCAAGCATCCCCGGGGACCGATCCGTCCGTGCGCTAGACTCGCTGCACCCGACCATGGGAAGAGCGCTCGTGCTCAACGCGTCGCACCAGCCCCTCGCGGTCGTCTCGGCCCGGAGGGCGGTGGTGCTCGTCCTCAAGGAGAAGGCCGAGGTGCTCGCCACCAACGGGATGGTCTTCCGCTCGGAGCGCGCCTCGATCGAGGCGCCCTCGGTCGTGCGGCTGCGGTACTTCGTCCGCGTCCCGTACCGCGCGCAGGCCCCGCTCACCCGCCGCGCGGTGTTCGCCCGTGACGACTGGACGTGCCAGTACTGCGGGGCGCCGGCCGAGAACCTCGACCACGTGATCCCGCGGTCCAAGGGCGGGGAGCACTCGTGGGAGAACGTGGTCGCGGCGTGCCGGCGGTGCAACTCCCGCAAGGAGAACCGGCGCCCCGAGGACGCGGGCCTGCGCCTGGCACGTCGGCCGGTCGCGCCGGCCGACGGGTTCCTCCTCTCGCTCGGGCGGCTCGAGCCCGAGTGGGAGCCGTTCCTCGCGCGCTGATCGCGCGGACCCCCGCACACGGGTCACCCCTTCACGGAAGGCCACAATCTTTGACGGTCCTTCACTGAAGTTCACTGTGTCCCCTTGACATGGTGGAGGATTTGTGGAGGATACGTGGGGCACAGTGGAGGAGAAGGGGAGGACGCGTGGCCGAACTGCTCGGCACGCACCGGTACCAGCTCGACCCGAAGGGGCGCGTCAGCCTGCCATCGAGGTTCCGTGAGGCCTTCGCCGAGGGCGCGGTCCTCACGCTCGGGCAGGACGGCTGCCTCTTCTGCTTCCCCAGGGCCGAGTGGGAGGCGCGGAGCGAGGAGGTGCGCGGTCTCCCCCTCTCCGACCCGCAGGGGCGCGCCTACGCCCGCGTGTTCTTCGGCAAGGCGGAGGCCGTCGAGCTCGACGGCCAGGGGCGGCTGCTGATCCCGCAGCGGCTGCGCGCCGAGGTCGGCATCGGTCGCGAGGTCGTCGTGCTCGGGGTCATGGACCGGATGGAGGTCTGGGACCGGGAGGCGTACGAGCGCTACGAGCAGACCCACGGCGGCGCCTACCTGGCGGGGACGCTGCGACCGGGCGAGCGCTGAGGGCAGGGAGCGGGGTCGGATGCGGGGTTCGCTCGAGCACGAGGTCCGGCAGAGCCTGTGGCTGCTGCTCGCCACGCTGGCGCCCTGCGCCGCGCTCGGCGCCGTCCTGTGGATCTCCGGGTGAGGTCGTGGGGGAGCCGGGGGAGCGGCTGCACGAGCCGGTCATGGCGGGCGAGGTGACGGAGCTGCTCGCGGGACGAGGGGTGGTGCTCGACCTCACCGTCGGCGCGGGCGGCCACGCCGAGGCCCTGCTCCGGGCGGGGGTCGGTCGCGTGATCGGCGTCGACCGGGACCCGGAGGCCCTGCGCCTCGCGCGCCGTCGGCTCGCGTCCTTCGGGGGCCGCTTCGCGGCCGTGCAGGCGCGCTTCTCGCGCCCGCCCGTCGGGGGTCCGGTCGACGGGGTCCTGTACGACCTCGGGGTGAGCTCGATCCAGCTCGACCGACCCGAACGCGGCTTCTCCTACCGCCTCGCGGGCCCGCTCGACATGCGCATGGGCCCCGACGGTCCCTCGGCGATGGAGCTCGTGAACGAGGCGCCCGAGGCGGAGCTCGCGCGCATCATCGCCGAGTACGGCGAGGAGCCGCGGGCCCGCCGGGTGGCCGCGGCCATCGTCCGCGCGCGGGGGCGAGCGCCGATCCGGACCACGGAGGAGCTCGCGCGCATCGTCGCCGGGGCCCTCGGCGCGAGACGCGGCGGCCCGCACCCGGCCCGGCGGACCTTCCAGGCCCTGCGGATCGCCGTGAACCGGGAGCTCGAGGAGCTCGAGGCCTCGCTGCCGCGGGCCGTGGCGCTCCTCGCCCCCGGCGGTCGGCTCGTCGTCATCTCCTACCACTCGCTCGAGGACCGGATCGTCAAGCGGTTCCTGCTCGGCGCCCCGGGCCTGCTCGTGCTGACGCGCAAGCCCAGGCGACCCTCCGCCGCCGAGCGGGAGCGGAACCCGCGGGCGCGGAGCGCGAAGCTCCGCGCCGCCGAGAAGCTGCCGGAGGCGGCATGAGCCTCCCCGCCGAGCGCCACCCCGCATGGGTCATCCCGGAGGCGGTGCCGGGCGGAGCGGGGTCGCTGAGGCGCCCGAAGCGCGTCGAGGCAGCGGAGCGCGCCCCGCGGAGCCCGGCACCGCCTCCCCCCCGCGTCCGGCGGGGGAAGCACCACGTGGGGTTCGCGATCACGGCGGCGGTCCTGCTCGGACCGATGCTGCTCGGGATCGCGGGCCTGAACGCCCTGCTCGCGCAGCAATCGTTCCGCCTGGACGGGATGGAGCAGCGCATCGCGTCGCTGGCCACGGAGCACCAGGAGCTCGTGCACGAGCAGGCCAAGCTGTCCGCGCCCGGCCGGATCGCCGCCTGGGCTCGCCGGATGGGGATGCGTCTCCCCGACGATATCCGACCCCTCCACACCCCCGGCGAGGATCAGGCGGTTCCGGCCGGGTCCGCGGGCCCCGCCGGGGAGGGGGCGTGAGGCGGCCGCCGCTCTCGCGCCTCGTCGCGCTGCTCGCCGCGATGATCCTCGCGCTCTGCGGCATCTTCGCGCGGCTCACGGTCCTGCAGGTGAGCCAGGCGGCCTCGCTCCAGGATCTCGCGCTGCAGCAGCGGCTGCGCACGGTGGAGCTCCCGGCGACCCGGGGCGAGATCGTGGACCGCAGCGGCGAGCCGCTCGCGATCTCGCTCGAGGCGCGCGACGTGTACGCGGACCCTCGCTACATCACCGACCCGTGGCGCGAGGCGAGCGCGCTCGCCCCGCTGCTCGGAGGGGACGTCGCCGAGCTCGCGCAGCTCCTGGGTCGTGACACCTCCTTCGTGTACCTCGCGCGCCAGGTGGATCCCGGGCTCGCCGAGCGCATCGCCGCGCGGGGCCTGCCCGGCATCGGGTTCCTGCCCACGACCCGCCGCGCCTACCCCGCGGGTCCCCTCGCCGCGCAGGTGCTCGGCTTCGTCGGCGTCGACGGGGTCGGGCTCGCCGGCCTCGAGCTGCGGTACGACGAGCTGCTCGCCGGGACGCCGGGGGAGCGGACGCAGGAGATCGACCCGCACGGGCAGCCGATCGCCGGGGGGATCGACGTCGAGCGGCCGCCGGTCCCCGGATCCACGCTCGTGACCACGCTCGACCGCGAGATCCAGTACCTCGCCCAGCAGGCGCTCGAACGGGCGGTGCGGGAGAACCGGGCGCGCGGCGGCACCGTCATCGTGATGGACGTGCGCACCGGGGACATCCTGGCGATGGCGAGCTACCCGTGGTTCGACCCGAACGCCTTCACCGACGCCCCGGCGAGCCGGTACCGGAACCGGGCGGTCACCGACGCCTTCGAGCCCGGCTCCACGAACAAGGTGATCACGGCCGCGGCGGCGATCGATCGGCACGCGGTCGGGCTCCGGCAGGTCTTCTCCGTGCCGTGGCAGATGCGGGTCGGCGGCTACACGATCCACGACGCGCACCCGCACCCGGTGATGCGGATGACCCTGGGCGACATCATCGCGGAGTCGAGCAACATCGGGGCGGTGATGGTGGCGCGCCGCGTCGGCCCGACGGCGATGGCCGCCTACCTCGACCGGTTCGGGCTCGGACGACCCACGGGCGTGGGGTTCCCCGGTGAGTCGGGGGGGATCCTCCCGCCGGTGTCCGCCTGGACGGGGTCGAGCCTCGCGACCATGTCCTACGGGCAGGGGATCGCGGCGACGCCCCTGCAGATGACCGCCGTCTACGCCGCGATCGCGAACGACGGGCGCTGGGTGCAGCCGCGGCTGGTGCGCGGGGTCCGCGCCCCCGACGGCGGGTTCGAGCCCGCCCCGGTCTCGCCCACCCGGCGGGTGGTCTCACCGGAGACCGCGGCCGTCCTCACGCGGATGCTCGTGCAGGCCGTGGACACGGGGACCGGCGTGAACGCGACGGTCCCCGGCTACGAGGTCGCCGGGAAGACCGGAACGGCTCGGATCCCCGCCCCCGACGGGAGCGGGTACCTCCCCGGCGAGTACATCGCGTCCTTCATCGGGTTCCTGCCGGCCTCCGAGCCGCGGGTCGCGATCGCGGCGATCCTGGACCGGCCGGCGACGGAGTACGGTGGCGTGGCGGCGGCTCCCCTGTTCCAGGAGATCGCGCGCTCGGTGATCACGCGCCTCGGGCTCGAGCCGGGCACGCCGCTCCCGCCGCCCCCGACCGCGGAGCCGGGCGGATGAGCCGGAGGGCGACCGCCGAGGCGGTACGCTCCAAGGTCGTGGGTCCTTCCCCTTCCGTCCGCACCCTCCGCGAGCTGCTCGGGGACCTGCCGGGAGCGCAGGTCCGGGGCGACGCATCGGTCCCCGTGTCCTCGCTCTGCTACCGGTCCTCCGAGGTCCGGCCCGGGGCGTTGTTCGCGTGCGTGCCCGGGGACCGGGCCGACGGCCACGACTTCGCCGCGGAGGCCGTGCTGAAGGGGGCGTCGGCCCTCCTCGTCGAGCGCTTCCTGCCGCTCGAGGTGCCGCAGGCGCGGGTCGAGCGCGTGCGGGCGGCGCTCGGGCCCGTGGCCGCCGCGTTCTTCGGTCACCCCTCGCGCCGTCTGCGGATGGTGGGGGTGACCGGCACGAACGGCAAGACCACGACGACCCACCTGCTCGCGTCGATCTTCCGCGAGCACGGGTGGCGCCCCGGGCTGATCGGGACGACCGGCGTCTGGATCGATGACCGCGCCGTTCCCTTCCCGCGCACGACGCCCGAGGCGCCGGACCTGCAGGGCCTGCTCGCCGAGATGGTGACGGCGGGGGTCCGAGCCGTCGCGATGGAGGTCTCCTCGCACGGGCTCGACCAGCGCCGCGTGGACGGGACCCGGTACGAGGTGGCCGTCTTCACGAACCTCTCCCAGGACCACCTGGACTACCACGCCTCGATGCAGGAGTACCTGGCGGCGAAGGCGAGGTTGTTCACCCCGGAGCTCAGCGACCGCGCGGTGGTGAACCACGACAGCGCGGAGGGGCGGCGCCTGGCGGCCTGCGGGCTGCCGACCGTCACCTACGGGCTCGACGCCGGGGCCGACATCCGCGCCGAGGACGTGCGCACCACCCGCGACGGGATCTCGTTCCGGGTCGGGGATCTCGAGATCCGGTCCGGGCTCCGCGGCCTCTTCAACGTCGAGAACTGCCTGGCGGCCCTCGCCGCCGCGCGCGAGCTCGGCATCGGGGACGAGGCCGTCGCGCGGGGCATCGCCGCGGTCGAGACGGTGCCGGGGCGCGTGGAGACCGTGGAGGCGGGGCAACCCTTCCTCGTCCTGGTGGACTACGCGCACACGCCCCAGGGGCTCGAGAGCGTGCTGCGCGCGGCGAGGCCGCTCGCGACCGGCCGGCTCATCTGCGTCTTCGGGTGCGGCGGCGACCGGGATCGGGCGAAGCGACCGCTCATGGGCCGGGCCGCGACGAGCCTGGCCGACCTCACGATCGTGACGAGCGACAACCCCCGCAGCGAGGATCCCCTCGCGATCATCGCGGAGATCGAGCCGGGGGCCCGTGAGGGCGGCGGCGCGTTCGCGATCGAGCCCGACCGTCGCCGGGCGATCGCCCGCGCGGTGCGCGAGGCCGCCGAGGGCGACGTCGTCGTGATCGCGGGCAAAGGGCACGAGACCTACCAGGAGCTCGCGGACCGCACGATCCCCTTCGACGACCGCCTCGTCGCCGCCGAGGAGATCCGGGCGAGGTTGGGGGTGGAGCGGTGATCCCGCGGTACCTGTCCGAGCTCGCGCCCGTCGTCCGCGGGCGGCTCCACGGCGAGGACGTGCTCGTGCGCTCGGTCGTGAGCGACAGCCGGGCGGCGGTCCGCGGCGCGCTGTTCGTCGCGCTGCGGGGCGAGCGGGTCGACGGACACGAGTTCGTCGGCGACGCCCTCGCGCGCGGCGCGGTGGCTGCGCTCGTCGCGCGGCCCCTCGACGGCGTGCCGTGCCTGGAGGTCGCCGATCCCGGCGCCGCCCTCCTCGAGCTCGCCCGCGACGAGCGTCGGCGCCGCCCGAGCACCAGGGTGGTCGGGATCACCGGTGCGAACGGCAAGACCTCGACGAAGGACCTCACGGCCGCCGTGCTCGCGACGCGGTTCCGCACGCACGCGAGCCCCGCGTCCTTCAACACGGAGGTCGGGCTCCCGGTCACGCTGCTCGGCGCGGCGCCGGACGACGAGGTGATCGTCGCGGAGATGGGGGCGCGGCGCGTCGGGGACGTCGCCCTCCTGTGCGAGATCGCCCGTCCCGAGATCGTGGTCGTCACGAACGTCGGCGTCGCGCACCTCGAGGTCTTCGGATCCTGGGAGGCGATCGTCGAGGCCTCGGCGGAGCCGGTCGAGGCCCTCGGGGAGGACGGGCTCGCGATCCTGAACGCCGACGACGCGGTGGTGCGCACCTACGGGGATCGCACGCGCGCGGGGGTGCTCTGGTTCGGGCGCTCGCCCGACGCGCAGGTCCGGGCGGAGGACGTGGCGCTCGACGAGGAGGGCAGGGCGCGGTTCGTCCTCGCGACGCCCGAGGGCCGGGAGCCGATCGAGCTCCGCGTGCCGGGGGAGCACATGGTCGACAACGCGCTCGCCGCCGCCGCCGTCGGCCGGGCGCTCGGCATCCCCGGCCCCGAGATCGCCGTGGCCCTGAAGGGCGCGCGGGTCTCGGCGTGGCGGATGGAGACCTTCACGACGCGGGACGGGGTGCGGGTCGTGAACGACGCCTACAACGCGAACCCCGAGTCGATGGCGGCGGGTCTGAAGGCCGCCCGGTGGATGGCGCGCGAGGGTCGGCTCGTGGCCGTGCTCGGGCACATGGCGGAGCTCGGTCCGATCTCGCTCGCCGAGCACGAGCGGCTCGGGGAGCTCGTCGTGCGGATCGGGGTCGAGCGGCTCATCACCGTGGGCGAGCCCGCCCGGGCGATCCTGCTCGCCGCGGTCCGCGAGGGCCTGGAGCCGGAGCACGCCGTCGCCGTGGACACGCCGCTGGAGGCCCTCGAGGAGGTCCGTCGCATCGTCCGGCCCGGTGACGTGGTGCTCGTGAAGGGCTCGCGCGTCGTCGGGCTCGAGGTCATCGCGGAGGGGCTGCGGTGAGGGGGATCCTCGCGGCGGCGGCCGTGGGCCTGCTCGTGACGCTGCTCGGCACGCCCCTCGCGATCCGGGCGTTCCGGCTGTGGGGCTGGGGTCAGCGGATCCGCGAGGACGGGCCCCACACGCACCTGGAGAAGATGGGGACGCCGACGATGGGCGGCCTCGTGATCCTCGTCGGGATCCTCGGCGGCTACGCGGCCGCGCACGTCGTGCTCGGCGGCGGGAGCGCGATCGGGCTCACCGTCCTGTTCGCCACGCTCGCGCTCGGGGCGCTCGGGTTCCTCGACGACTACCTCAAGGTCCGGCACCAGCGCTCGCTCGGGCTGTCCAAGTCGGGCAAGATCCTCGGCCAGGCGGTCGTCGCGATCGCCTTCACCGCCCTCGCGGTCCGCGTCGCCCACGTGCCGACGGAGCTCTCGATCTTCCGCGACACCGGGATCGAGCTCGGGGCGCTGTTCGTGCTCTGGGTCTTCGTGATCCTCGCCTCGTCCTCGAACGCCGTGAACATCACCGACGGGCTCGACGGGCTCGCCTCCGGGTCGTCGATCTTCGTCTTCTCCGCCTACGTCTTCATCGCGTTCTGGCAGTTCCGCCACACGTGCGTCGCCGGACCGCCCGAGGCCTGCTACCCGGTGCGGCTCGAGGACGCGCTCGACCTCGCGGTGGTGGCCGGCGCGGCGGCCGGCGCGACCGCCGGGTTCCTGTGGTGGAACGCGGCCCCCGCGCGGATCTTCATGGGCGACACCGGGGCGCTCGCCCTCGGCGGGCTGATGGGGGCGCTCGCGATCGCGACCCGCACGCAGCTGCTGCTGGTCGTGCTCGGAGGACTGTTCGTGATCGAGACGGCGTCGGTCATCGTGCAGGTGATCGCCTTCCGCGGGTTCGGTCGGCGCGTGTTCCGGATGTCCCCGATCCACCACCACTTCGAGCTCGCGGGCTGGCCCGAGTTCACCGTGATCGTGCGCTTCTGGATCATCGCGGGGATCTGGGTCGCGGTGGGGCTCGGCCTGTTCTACTACGACTTCATCGCGCGCGGGGGGCTCGGATGAGCGGGCCGTTCGCGGGGCGGCGCTTCCTCGTGATCGGGCTCGGCGTGGCCGGCGCCGCGGTCGCGCGCGTGCTCGCCGAGGAGGGCGCGAGCGTGCGGGTGAGCGAGGCCCGTCCGGAGGTCCCGGGGGCGGACGAGCTCGCACGGCTCGGGGTGGACGTGCGGCTCGGCGGCCACGCCCCCGAGCACCTCGAGGAGGTGGACGTGGTCGTGCCGAGCCCCGGCGTGCCCGAGCACGCGCCGGTGCTCCGGTGGGCGCTCGAGCGCGGCCTGGCGATCTGGAGCGAGCTCGACGTCGGCGCGCACCTCGCCCGGGCGCCGTACGTGGCGATCACCGGGACGAACGGGAAGTCGACGACGACCGAGCTCGTCGCCGCGATGCTCACCGCGGCCGGGCTGGACGCGGTCGCGTGCGGCAACATCGGGCATCCGTTCGCGGTCGCCGCGCGCGAGGGGCACGACGCGCTCGCCGTCGAGGCGTCCTCGTTCCAGCTGCGGTTCCACCACGCGCTGCGCCCCCGGGTCTCGGTCCTGCTGAACCTCGCGCCGGACCACCTCGACTGGCACGGCTCGGTCGAGGGCTACGCGGCGGCCAAGGCGCGCATCTTCGAGCTCCAGGGGCGCGGCGACGTCCACGTCGGCAACGCCGAGGACGCCGCGGCGGCCGCGCTGTCCCGGCGCGCGCCGTGCGGCGTCGCGTGGTTCCGCTCCGGGCCGCCGGCGCCGGGGGAGGTTGGCGTCGTCGACGGGGAGATCGTCGCGCGCCGGGACGGTGAGGAGGTCGAGCTCGGAGGGCCGGCGCCGATCTCGGCGGGCTTCGTGGCGGACTGCGCCGCGGCCGCCGCGGCGGCGCTCGCGTTCGGGCTCGAGCCCGCGGCGGTCGCCGAGGGCATCGCGCGGATGCGCCCCCTGCCCCACCGGGGCGAGGTCGTCGCGCGGGTCGGCGGCGTGCGCTTCGTCGACGACTCGAAGGCGACGAACGTCCACGCCGCGCTCCACGCGATCCGCGGCCGGCGGGACGTGGTCCTCATCGCCGGCGGGATGGCCAAGGGCGTGGACCTGTCGCCGCTCGGCGAGGCGACGCCGGCGCTCGCGGGGGTCGTCGCGATCGGGGAGTCCGCGCCGGAGATCGCCGAGGTGTTCGAGGGCCGGGTCCCCGTGCGCGTGGCCGCCTCGATCGAGGAGGCGGTGCGGGCCGCGTCGGCGATGGCTCCCGAGGAGGGGACCGTGCTGCTCGCGCCGGCGTGCGCGAGCTGGGACATGTTCCGCGACTACGCCGAGCGGGGCGACCGGTTCGCCGCCGCCGCGCGGGCGCTGCAGGAGGAGGCCGCCGGTGCCCGGCCGTAGCGCGCTCGCGCCGGAGCCGGGGGCGCGCCCCCACCTGCGGCTCGTCCACCCGCCCCGTCCGGAGGCCCCCACGCAACGGTCCCGCATCGCGGCGGACGCGAGGGCCAGGCGGACCGTGCTCCTGCTGCTCGGCTCGACCGGGCTCCTCGTGCTCGCCGGGCTCGTGATGGTGCTCTCGGCGAGCTCGGTCTCGGCCTCGGCTCGCTTCGGCGACCCCTTCCGCTACTTCCAGCGCCAGGCGGCGTACGCCGTCGTCGGGGTGGGGGCCCTCGCGCTCACCTCCCGGATGCGCTACGGGGCCTGGCGGCGCCTCTGCGTGCCGCTGTTCCTGCTCACGGTCGCGCTGCTCGTCCTCGTGCTCCACCCCTCGGCGGGGGTCGCGGCCTACGGCTCGTCGCGGTGGCTGAGTCTCGGCCCCGTCACGATCCAGCCCTCGGAGCTCGCGAAGCTCGCGCTCGTCGCGCTCACCGCGGCGGTGCTCTCGCGCAAGTGGGGCCGTCTCGACCGGCTGGCGCACCTCGTCCTGCCGCTGCTGCCCCTTGCGCTCCTCGTCGCCGCCCTCGTGATGCTCCAGCCGGACCTCGGGACCACCATCATCCTCACCGGGACGGTCTTCCTCATGCTCTTCGTCGCCGGCGTCCGCCTGCGGTACCTGCTCGTCGGCGGCCTCGCGGGCGCCGTCACCGGCGCGGCCCTCATCCTCAGCGCGGACTACCGGCGGGTGCGGTTCCTCGCGTTCCTCGATCCCTGGGCCGACGCGACGAACACCGGGTACCAGCTCGTGCAGTCGCTCATCGCCCTCGGCTCGGGCGGGTGGTTCGGGGTCGGGCTCGGTGCGAGCCGTCAGAAGTGGCTCTACGTCCCGAACGCCCACACCGACTTCATCTTCTCGATCCTGGGGGAGGAGCTCGGCCTCGTGGGGGAGATCGTGATCCTCGTGGCGTTCGGGGCGCTGATCCTCGGGGGCGTCCGTGTGGCGGCGCGCGCGCCGGACGTGTTCGGGCGGCTGCTCGCCGCCGGGATCGTGGGGTGGTTCGGGTTGCAGACGCTCATCAACCTCGGGGCGGTCACCGGTCTGCTGCCGATCACCGGCGTGCCGCTCCCGTTCCTGTCCTACGGCGGCTCCGCGCTCGTCGTGTCGCTCGCGGCCGTCGGCATCCTGTGGAGCATCGCCCGAGCGCCGGCCGGGACGGGCCGAGCGGGCCGGGCGGGCGGAGGACGGGGGTCGTGAGGGTGCTCATCGCGGGCGGCGGGACGGCCGGACACGTGTTCCCGGCGATCGCGCTCGCCGAGCGCCTGTCCGGTGAGCCGGGGGTGGAGGTCGCCTTCGCCGGCACGTCGACGGGCCAGGAGGCGCGGCTCGTGCCGGCCGCGGGGTTCGCGTTCGAGACCGTGGAGGCGCGCCCCCTCCGGCGCGAGCTCTCGCTCGACGCCCTCGCCGCGCCGCTCGTCGCGGCCCGCTCGATCGCCGCGTGCCGACCGCTCGTCGAGCGCGCGGACGTCGTCGTCGGCATGGGCGGCTACGTGAGCGTGCCGGTGGGCCTCGCGGCCGTGCGCCGGGGTCGGCCGCTCGTGCTGCACGAGCAGAACGCCGTGCCGGGCCTCGCGAACCGCCTCCTCGCCCGGCGGGCGCGGGTCGTGTGCCTGTCCTTCGCCGAGGCCGGGGCCCACCTGCCGAGGCGCGCCCGCGTCGCGGTGACGGGCAACCCCATCCGGGCGCGGGTCCTCGAGGCCGCGCGGGACCCGGAGCGTCTGGCGGCGGCGGCGCGCGAGGAGCTCGGGCTCGAGCCCGGCCTCCGCACGCTCGTCGTGTTCGGGGGCAGCCAGGGCGCGCTGCGGCTGAACACCGTTGCGGCGCAGGCGATCCCGACGCTCGTCGCGCGTCGCGCCGATCTGCAGGTGCTGCTGCTCACCGGACCCTCGCACGAGCGGACCGTCCTCGCCGCGTTGGGGGACGTCCCGCGGGTGCGGATCCTCGGCTTCCTCGAGCGGATGGAGCTCGCGTACGCGATCGCCGATCTCGTCGTGGCCCGGGCGGGCGCCACGACGTGCGCAGAGCTCTCGGCGTGCGGGGTGCCCGCGGTGCTCGTGCCCTACCCGCACGCGACCGCGCATCACCAGGACGCGAACGCGGCGGCGCTCGAGCGCGCCGGCGCGGCGATCGTGCTGGCCGACCGCGAGCTTTCGCCGGAGCGGCTCGCCGGGGTCGCGCTCGAGCTCCTCGCCGATCCGGACCGGCTGTCCGCGATGGCCCGGGCGATGCGGGACTGGTCCCGCCCGGACGCCGCGGAGGCGCTCGCGCGCGAGGTGCTCGCCGCGACGAGGGGGTCGGCATGACGCGGCCCTACGTGCCGCCGGCGGGGAGCGTCCCGACGCTCCGCGTCCCCGAGCTCGCCGGCGTCCGGCGCCTGCACCTGATCGGGATCGGGGGCGCCGGGATGCGGAACCTCGCGAAGCTGTTCCTCGCGCGCGGGATCGGGGTCTCGGGCTCGGACCTGAAGGACTCGGCCGGGCTGCGGGAGCTCGCGGGCCTCGGGGCCCGGGTCCACGTCGGGCACGCGGCCGAGCAGCTCGGCCGGCCCGACGCGGTCGTGATCTCCGCCGCGATCCCGGAGCGGAACCCCGAGCTCGCCGAGGCGCGTCGGCGCGGGATCCCGGTGTGGACGCGGGCGCAGGCGCTCGCCGCCCTGGCGGCCGGCTCGCGCCTGGTCGCGGTCTCGGGCACCCACGGCAAGACGACGACGACCTCGATGGTGGGGCTCGTCCTCGAGCGCGCGGGGCTCGATCCCTCCTACCTGGTCGGCGGAGAGCCGAACGAGACCGGGAGCGGGGCCCGCACGGGCTCGGGCGACGTGTTCGTCGCCGAGGCCGATGAGAGCGACGGCACGTTCCTCCTGCTGCGGCCCGAGATCGCGGTGGTCACGAACGTCGAGGTGGACCACGTCGACTTCTACCGCGGCGGGCGCGAGGAGATCGAGGCGGCCTTCGCGGCCTTCGCCGAGCGCAGTCGCCGGGTCGTCGCCTGCGTGGACGACCCCGGCGTCGTGCGCGCCCTCGAGGGCGTCCGCAGCGAGGTCCTCACCTACGGGACCGACGCGCGAGCCGAGGTCCGCGTCGAGATCGGCGAGCTCGGCCCGAGCGGCGCGGCCGGGGCGGTCACGATCGACGGCGAGCGGGTCGAGGTCCGGCTCGGCGTCGACGGGGCGCACATGCTCCGCAACGCGGCGGCCGCGATCGCGGCGGCGCACCTCCTCGGCGTGGCGCCCGCGGAGGCGGGTCGGTGGCTGCGGGACTTCCGCGGCGTGCACCGCCGGTTCGAGCTCCGCGGCACGGCGCGGGGCGCGGCCTTCTACGACGACTACGG
Organism: uncultured Actinomycetes bacterium; assembly: GCA_964640965.1. Taxonomy (GTDB): domain Bacteria; phylum Actinomycetota; class UBA4738; order UBA4738; family HRBIN12; genus HRBIN12. The sequence continues at coordinate 15,962 of CAZXJB010000011.1, forward strand.
GCACGTGCCGACGGAGCTCGCGGTCACGCTCGAGGTCGCCCGCCGCACCCGCCCGCGCCGGATCATCGCGGTCTTCCAGCCGCATCGCTACGTGCGCACCCAGGCGCTGTGGCGGGAGCTCGGGGAGAGCCTGCTCGGGGCCGACCTCGTCGTGGTGACCGACGTGTACGGGGCGGCCCAGGACCCGATCCCGGGCGTGACCGGCAAGCTCGTCGTGCGCGGGATCGCGCTGGCCGATCCGACCAAGCGCGTCGTGTACCTGCCGCACCGGGCGGACGTGGTGCGGTTCCTCGTGCGCGAGGTGCGGGAGGGCGACCTCGTGCTCACGATGGGGTGCGGGGACGTGTGGATGCTCGGCGACGCCGCCCTCGAGGCGATCCGGGAGGCATCGTGAACGGCGACCTCGTGCGGGCCGAGGCGCTCCTGCGCGCCGCCTGCGGGGACCGGCTGCGGACCGGGGTCCCGCTCGCGCCCTCGACGACCTTCCGCGTGGGCGGGCCGGCGGCGCTGTTCCTGGAGGCCGCGTCCGAGGACGACCTGCGGGCGGTGGCCGGGGCCGTGCGCGAGCTCGCCCTCCCGGTGCTCGTGCTCGGGCGAGGATCGAACCTCCTCGTCTCGGACGCCGGGTTCCCGGGGCTCGCGGTGCGGCTCGGACCGGCGTTCCGGTGGGCGAGGGTCGAGCCGCCGCGGATCCGGGCGGGCGCGGCGATGGCGCTCCCGGCGCTCGCCGGCGCGGCGCTCCAGCACGCCCTCGCGGGCCTCGAGTGGGCCGTCGCGGTGCCGGCCTCCTTCGGGGGCGCGATCCGCATGAACGCCGGGGCGCACGGCGGCGAGCTCGCCGAGGTGCTCGAGACGGCGGAGGTCCTGGATCTCGCGACCGGGGAGCGCGCGATCGTGAAGGCCGAGGACGCGGGGTTCCGGTACCGAGGCTCGAGCCTGCCCGACCCGGGCATCGTGCTCGCGGGAACCCTGCGGCTCCGGCCCGGCGAGCCGGAGAGGATCCGCGCGCGCATGGACGAGATCCGGGAGTGGCGCAGGCGCCACCAGCCGCTCGCGGAGCCGAGCTGCGGCAGCGTGTTCAAGAACCCGCCGGGCGCCCACGCGGCCCGCCTGATCGACGAGGCGGGCCTGAAGGGGCTCGCGGTGGGCGGGGCGCAGGTCTCCCGCAAGCACGCCAACTTCATCGTCACCCGCCCCGGCGCCCGCGCCGAGGACGTCGCCGCCCTGATCCGCACGGTGCAGGAGCGCGTGGCCGAGCGCGTCGGCGTCGTGCTCGAGCCGGAGGTGCACCTCGTTGGAGCCTTCGATCTCCCCCCGCACTGACCGCTCGCTCGGAGCCGCACCCCGAGCGAGCCTCTGGCGCTGGCTCGCCGCGATCGGCGTGGCCTCGGTCGTGCTGGCGGCCGTGGCCGTCGCCCTCGCGCGCTCCCCGCTGTTCCGCGTGCGGGAGATCCGCGTCGAGGGGCTCACGCACGGATCGCCCGCGAGGATCGTGCGTCTGGCCGGGCTCTCGGAGCGCGACGGCATCCTCGGCCTCGACGTGGACCTCGTACGGGCGCGGGTGGAGAGCGATCCGTGGGTGGATCACGCCGAGATCGATATCGACCTCCCGTCGAGGGTGACCATACGGATCACTCCACGGTCCGCCATCGCGACGGTGGATCTCGGGTCCGGTCCGGTCCTCGTCGACGCCGAGGGGGAGGTCATCGCGACCGGGACCGGCCGCGGCCTGCCCGAGATCCTCCTGCCGCCGGTGTGGATCGACCGGCTCCGGGGGGAGACGCCGCTCGCGCGCCCGGCCTCGTTCGCACCGATCGCCCGCGCGCTCGCGGCGCTGCCGGCCGAGGTGCGCGGCGAGGTCCTCCGGGCCGAGGTGACGTCGGGCTCGGGTGTCGAGCTGCTCCTTCGGGACGGCGGCCGGGTGGCCTACGGGCCGCCCAGGGAGGTCGCGGCGAAGGCCGAGGCCCTGGATCGGGTCCTGGGATGGGCGAAAGCCGTGGGGGCGCGGATCCGGACCGTCAACGTGATGGCGCCGAGCGCGCCGGCGGTCGTCCTGGGTCCGTGAGAGCTCGGCGCGAGCTGTCAGCCTCCGCCATAACCGGAGACAGACCGGAACGACGAACCCATTGACGGGCCTGCGGTTCGATAGTAGGGTGGCGAAGGTTCAGTGTAGGTAGATATGACAATCACCTTTCAGTTGAGGTTGAGGGTCTTGACGGTCGGAGCGGTGTTTCCCCAGGTAGACCGGGGGATGACTCCCGGGAGACGGAGGTCACGGTGATGGATGCTCCTTCGAACTACCTCGCCGTCATCAAGGTGGTCGGGATCGGCGGGGGCGGCGTGAACGCGGTCAACCGCATGATCGAGGCGGGGCTGCGCGGGGTCGAGTTCGTCGCGATCAACACCGACGCGCAGACGCTCCTGATGTCCGACGCGGACGTGAAGCTCGACATCGGGCGCGAGACGACGCGAGGGCTCGGGGCGGGCTCCGACCCGGACGTGGGGCGCCGCGCCGTGGACGAGCACGCCGACGAGGTCGAGGAGATCCTGAAGGGCGCCGACATGGTGTTCGTGACCGCCGGCGAGGGCGGGGGCACGGGGACCGGCGGCGCCCCGATCGTGGCGGAGATCGCCCGGAACCTCGGCGCGCTCACGATCGGCGTCGTCACGCGGCCGTTCAGCTTCGAGGGTCGCAAGCGGGCGCTGCAGGCGGACATGGGGATCTCGGAGCTGAAGAAGGCGGTCGACACGCTCATCGTGGTCCCGAACGACCGGCTGCTCCAGGTCTCCGATCCGTCCACACCGATCGTCGACGCCTTCCGGATGGCCGACCAGGTCCTGTACCAGGGCGTCGAGGGCATCACCTCGCTGATCACGACGCCGGGGCTCATCAACCTCGACTTCGCCGACGTCCGGTCGGTCATGACGGGGGCGGGCTCGGCGCTCATGGGCATCGGCGTGGGCTCCGGCGAGGATCGCGCGGAGGAGGCGGCGAGGGCCGCCATCAGCTCGCCGCTCCTCGAGTCCTCGATCGAGGGCGCCCGCGGCGTGCTGCTGTCGATCTCGGGGCCGACGGACCTCACGCTGCACGAGGTGAACAGGGCGGCCGATACGATCACGCGGGTCGCGCATCCGGACGCGAACATCATCTTCGGCGCGGTCGTGGACGACGCGCTCGGCGACGAGGTCCGTGTGACCGTCATCGCCGCCGGCTTCGACAAGCTGCTGGCCGCCCCGGCCGGGTTCGAGTCCCGCATCTCGCGGCTGCTCGAGGAGCCCGAGCCGGCGCCCGCACCGGCCGGCTTGGAGCCGGGCGAGCGAGAGACGCCCCGGGAGCCGACGCCCGTGCCCTCGATCCTGGACGAGGAGGAGGAGATCTTCCGGCCGGCGCCGGAGACGGTGCCCTTCGACGCCGAGGAGGATCTCGACATCCCGGACTTCCTGAAGAGCTGACGGGCTGCCGCCCGCCCGACCTGGGGCGGGGGCCGGCGGTCGGAGGCGACCTTCCCCCGCCTCTGGACGCGGTCCCCGCCCCGTCCCATGCGCGCCCCGACACCGGCGGTGCGCGGTCGGCCCGAAGGTATGGTGTGCCGGGCCTCATGGAACGCAGCCGGGACCTCGTGCTCGGGAACCTCGCCCGCATCCGCGCGGGGATCCGCGCGGCGTGCGAGCGGGTCGGGCGCGACCCCGCCGGGGTGCGGATCGTCGCCGCCGGGAAGACCGTCGAGCCCGAGGCGCTCCGCTGGGTGATGGAGGCGGGCGTCCGGGACCTGGGCGAGAACTACGTGCAGGAGCTCCGCGTCAAGCGACAGCTGATCCCCGGGGCCACCTGGCACTTCATCGGCACGCTGCAGCGGGGGAGCGCGCACCACGTCGCGGCCCTCGCCGACGTCGTGCAGACCGCGGTGCCGGGTCGGGCCCTCGAGCGGCTGGCGCGGGCCGCGGCGCGGCTCGGCCGGACGCTGCCGGCGCTCGTGGAGGTGGACTTCACCCGGGAGCGATCGGGGGCGAGCCCCGAGGAGGCGATCGCCGCGTGCGACCTCGTGGCCGCGACGCCGGGGCTCCAGCTCGTCGGGCTCATGACCCTGCCGCCCCTCACCGCCGACGCGGAGGGCGCGCGTCCGTACTTCGCGGCCCTGCGCGAGCTGCTGGAGCGGGTGCGGGAGCGACATCCCGGGGCCGTGGAGCTCTCGATGGGGATGTCCCTCGATTACGAGGTTGCGGTCGAGGAAGGCGCTACGATGGTGCGCATCGGCACGGCCCTGTTCGGCGCGCGGCCGCCGAGGTGATGAGGGAGGAGCGATGGCGAGCGTGTGGAAGAAGACGCTGACCTATCTCGGGCTGGTCGAGGAGGACGAGCTCGACGAGCTCGACGAGGTCGTCGCCCAGCCCCGGTCGGCCGAGGTCCGGAGCATCCGGCGTCCGGAGGCGGTCCGCGAGATCGTCGAGCCGCACGAGGAGGGCATCGTGCGGACGATCCCGGCCGCGCGGGCCTCGACCGCCTCGTCGATCCACAAGTCGGAGCCGAAGCGGTTCAACGAGGCCCGGGAGATCGCCGACCGGTTCAAGGACGGCGTCCCGGTGATCATGAACCTGCAGAGCACCGACGACACGATCGCGCGGCGGCTCGTGGACTTCGCCTCGGGGCTCGTCTACGGGCTCGACGGGAAGATCGAGATGGTGGCCAACCGCGTGTACCTGCTCACGCCGGCCAACATCGAGGTCTCGGCCGAGGACCGGGAGCGGATCGCCGGGACCGGCTTCTACAACCAGTTCTGAGGACCCGCGCGCGTGCCGATCATCGCAGCCCGCGGCGTCGCCACCGGGGTCCTGTGCGCCGCGATCACCGTCCTCACCATCCTCCTGCTCGTGAAGGTGCTCGTGTCATGGGCCTTCGTGTTCGGGTTCCGGCCGCCGATCACGGGCCCCGTCCGCTGGTTGCTCGACCTGCTCGACGACGTCACCGAGCCGCTGCTGCGCCCGCTCCGGCGGCTCATCCCGCCGGTCCGCGCCGGCGGCGTGGGGCTCGATCTCTCCGTCCTCGTCGCGTTCGTTATCCTTGCCGTCCTGCGGATCGCGTTGAACTGCTGATCCGCCCGCCGAGGGGGAAGGGCTCATGCGGAGGAAGAAGAACGACGCCGGCGGCGCGCCCGGGGCGACGGGACGCATCACCCCGAAGGACATCCAGGACGTCGAGTTCCGGCTCGCGTTCCGCGGCTACAACGAGCGGGACGTCGACGCCTTCCTCGACCGCGTCACCGAGGATCTCGCCACCTACCTCGAGGAGCTCGAGCGGCTCCGCGCGGGTGGGGCGGCGGCCCCGACCGCCCTCGACGTGCCGGCCGCGAGCGCGGAGGCCGAGCGGATCCTCGCGGAGGCGCGGCGGGAGGCCGAGCGGATCCTCGCGGAGGCCCGAACGCGCGCGGCGGCGCTCGCCGGCGGCGACGCTCGCGTCGTGGTCGCGCCGTTCCTGAACCGTGAGCGCGAGTTCCTCCAGAGCCTCGGGACCCTGGTCCGGTCCCACGCCGAGGAGATCAAGGCGATGGTGCTCGCGCTCCGGGATCGGGCGGAGCCCGCCGGTGGGGCGGAGCCCGCCGGTGGGGCGGAGCCGCGGGCGATCCCCCAGCCCGCCGAGCGCGAGCCCGAGGCTCGAGCGGGGGAGCCCGCACCCACCGCCGAGGAGGCCTTCGCGCCGATCAGCATCCCGCAGGCCGAACGGGAGCTGCCCGAGGAGGCCGCCGGGGAGGAGCCCCCGGCGCCCGCCCCGGCCCCTGCGCCCGCGGAGCTCCGCCGCGACTCCGGCGAGCGGTCGCTGCGCGAGCTGTTCTGGGGCGAGGACTGATCCCGGCCGAGCCCCGCCGCCCGCACCTGCTGGAGGCCGCGGCCTTCGCGCTCGTGCTCGCCTCCGTGGCCTCGCTCCTCGTCGGCATCGCGAGCGAGGGCGAGGCCGCGCTCGCCGCGGCCCTCGTCGCCGCGGCGGGAGCGCTCGTGCTCCTCGCCGTCCAGATCGGGCGGAGCTCAGGCCCGACGCAGCGTCACCGTCACCGCTGAGCCCTCGACCTCGGCGTCGACGCGGTGCTCCGCGTCGGCGAGGACCGCGTCCCGCACCTCGGTCGCGAGCGTCTCGGCGGCCACGAAGGGGCGGTGCGCCGCGAGCGCCCGCGCGAGCTCGCCCTCGGCGGCGATCCCGAGCACGATCCGATCGCTCACGTGCAGGCCGGCGGCCCTGCGGGCGTCCTGCGCGAGGCGCACGAGCTCGCGCGCGAGGCCCTCGAGTCGGAGCTCCTCCGTGATCTCGAGCTCGAGCGCGACCGTCACGCCGCCCTCGGTCGCGACCCCCCAGCCCTCGGGCGTCTCCTGGACGAGGTCGACGTCCTCGGGGGCGAGCGCGAGCGGCTCGGGTCCGACGCCCGCGAGCGTCACGGTCTCGCCGCGGGCGAGCGCGGCCGCCAGGGTGCCGTCGTCCTCCGCCAGGGCGCGCGCGACCTCCTTCACGGCCGGACCGAGCCGCGGCCCGAGGACCCGGTAGTTGGGCTTCGCGCGCCAGCGGCCGACGGCGAGCGCGGACCCGGCGAAGACGACGCGCTTCACGTTGAGCTCCTCGGCGACGAGGTCGAGGAGCGGCTCGAGGGCCTCGCGGTCCGGGACGTGCACGACGGCCTCGAGGAGCGGCTGGCGCACGCGCACCTTCGTCTCCGTCCGCACGCGCCGTCCGAGCTCGACGACCTGACGGGCGAGCGCCATGGCCCGGTCGAGTCCCTCGTCGCGGGGGAGCTCCTCGCCGGTCGGGTAGTCGGCGAGGTGGACCGAGTCGGGGGCCCCGCCGCGCCCGGCGGCGAGGTTGCGCCAGAGCTCCTCCGCGACGAAGGGCGTGAAGGGCGCGAGGAGCCTCGCGAGCGTCACCAGGCACGTGTGGAGCGTCTGGAACGCGGCCCGGGTGTCGGGGCCGACCTCGCCCGTGGGGTCCCAGAAGCGCCGCCGGGCGCGGCGGACGTACCAGTTCGACAGGTCGTCGAGGAACCGCTCGATCCGTCGGCCCGCGCCGGTGGCGTCGTAGGCCTCGAGCCGGGCGCGCGCCTCGGCCGAGGTCTCGGCGAGCTGCGAGCAGATCCACCGGTCGAGCGGCGGCCGCGCATCGACGGGGATCGGCGGGTCCGACGACGGGTCGAAGCCGCTCGCGTTGGCGTACGTGACGAAGAACGCGTAGACGTTCCACAGGGTGAGCAGGAACCGGCGGACGACCTCATCGAGGATCTCCAGGCTCACGCGGCGCGAGATCCAGGGGGAGCCGTTCGTGAGCAGGTACCAGCGGAGCGCGTCCGCGCCCTGGCGCTCGAGCACGTCCCACGGGTCGATCACGTTGCCGAGGCTCTTGCTCATCTTCCGTCCCTCGGCGTCCACGATGTGCCCGAGGCAGACCACGTTGCGGTACGTGACCGAGTCGAAGTGGAGCACCCCCTCGGCCATGAGCGTGTAGAACCAGCCGCGGGTCTGGTCGATCGCCTCGGAGATGAAGTCCGCGGGGAAGCGCTCGGCGAAGAGGTCGAGGCCGCGGCCGAGGTCGGGGTGGTAGCCCCACTGCGCGAAGGGCATCGCGCCCGAGTCGTACCAGGTGTCGATGACCTCGGGGAGGCGACGGGCCTCCTGCCCGCAGCTCGGGCAGGGGAAGGCCACCTCGTCGATCGCCGGGCGGTGGGGATCGATGCCGGTCACGTCCCGGCCCGCGAGCTCGGACAGCTCGACGAGGGATCCGACGGCGGTGTCGTGCCCGCGCGGGCAGCGCCAGATCGGCAGCGGGGTGCCCCAGTAGCGCTCGCGCGAGAGGGCCCAGTCGACGTTGTTGCGCAGCCAGTCGCCGTAGCGGCCGTGCTTGATGTGCTCGGGGTACCAGTTGACCGCCTCGTTGACCTCGAGCAGGCGGTCCTTCACCGCCGTCGTGCGGATGTACCAGGAGGTGCGGGCGAAGTAGATGAGGGGCGTGCCGCACCGCCAGCACAGCGGGTAGGTGTGGCGGATCGTGCCGGCGGCGAGCAGGAGCCCCCGGGCGCGCAGGTCCTCCGTGATGAGGGGGTCCGCCTCCTTGAAGAAGCGACCGCGGACGAACGCGGGCGCCTCGTCCGTGAAGCGGCCCTCCCCGTCGATGGGCTTGAACACCGGCCAGCCCTCGCGCCGCCCGACCTCGAGGTCCTCGGCGCCGAAGGCGGGCGCCATGTGGACGACGCCGGTGCCGTCCTCGAGGGAGACGAACCCGGCCGCGACGACGCGGTGCGCGCCCTCCACCGTCGGGTACAGCGGCTCGTAGCGGGCGCCCACCAGGTCCCGGCCGGGGAACGACCGGCGCTCGACGGAACCGGGCAGGACCCGCTCGCGCAGCGCCGCCGCGAGGACGAGGCGCTCGCCCTCGTGCTCGACCTCGACGTAGGTGGCGTCCTCGGCGATCGCGAGCCCGGTGTTCGAGATCAGGGTCCAGGGCGTCGTCGTCCACCCGAGGAGCGCCGAACCGACGAGCGTATCCTCCGGCGCCTCGACGACGCGGAAGCGCACGAACACGCTCGGGTCCTCGACCTCCTCGTACCCGAGGGCGGTCTCCGCGTCCGAGAGGGCGGTCCCGCAGCGCGGGCAGTAGGCGGTCACCTTGTCGTCCTGGTACAGCAGGCCCCGCTCGAACAGCCGCTTCAGCGACCACCACACGCTCTCGATGTAGGCGGGGTCCATCGTCCAGTACGCGTCGCGCGTGTCGATCCAGAAGCCGATGCGCTCGGTGGCCTTCTCCCAGTCGTCCACGTAGCGCGTCACCGACTCGCGGCACCGGCGGTTGAACTCGGCGATGCCGAAGGCCTCGATGTCCCGCTTCGTGCGCGTGCCGATCTCCTTCTCGACCTCGAGCTCGACGGGCAGGCCGTGGCAGTCCCAGCCGGCCTTGCGGGGCACGTGGTGGCCGGTCATGGCCTTGAACCGCGGGTAGACGTCCTTGAACGTCCGGGACTCCATGTGGTGGATCCCGGGCTTGCCGTTGGCCGTCGGCGGCCCCTCGTAGAAGACCCAGAGGGGACCGTCCCGGCGCTGCTCCAGCTGCCGGCGGAACACGTCGGCGTCGCGCCAGAAGGCGAGGATCCGCCGCTCGAGGTCCGGGAACCGGACCCTCGGGTCCACCGGCTCGAACCGCTGCGTCACTCGCGCCTCCCTCGCTCCATGGGACGTCCATCAACGCGAACGCCCCGTCCCCTCGGGGACGAGGCGCCTGCCCCGCGGTACCACCCCGGTTGCCCGGGCCCTCGCGGGCCCGGACCGCTCACCGGCCGCCACCACGGCCTCCCGCTGTCACGGGCGGACCCGTCCGCGTCTACTGCGGGCGCGCGGCGCGCCCGGTTCGGGCGGAGGCTCGGGGAGGATCTTCGCGGGGGCCCTGCCGCCGGGCTCGCACCGTCCCCGGCTCGCTGAGGTGGGAACCCTCGCTACTCGTTCCCGTCGTCGCCTGTGCACGGCATGCTACACGCCGGGATGGCGAGGGTCACGGTCCGGGTGGTGCCGCGGTCGGCGAGGACCTCCGTGGAGGTCGGGCCGGAGGGCGTTCGCGTGCGGGTCCGGGCCGCGCCCGAACGGGGGCGCGCCACCGAGGAGGCCCGGGTCGCGCTCGCGCGGGCCCTGGACGTGCCGCCCTCGGCGGTGCGGCTCGTCGCCGGAGCGACCTCGCGCACGAAGGTGTTCGAGATCGAGGGGCTGGAGCCGGAGGACCTGGGCCGCAGGCTCGGCTGAACGTCGTTGTCGAGCGGCGAAAGGGATGCTACCGTCCCTCGGCCATGGCCACGAAGCCCGCGTACACCAAGAAGGAGCTCGAGGACCTGCGCGAGCGCCTGCTCGAGGAGCGACGGGAGCTCGAGTCGCAGCTCGCGACCATCGAGGAGAGCTCCTTCGCGACCTCGCAGTCGGACCTGTCCGGCGAGGTCTCCTTCGACGAGGAGAACGCCGACGCCGGCACGTTCACGTTCGAGCGCGAGCGCGACCTCTCGATCGAGAACAACGTGCGGGACCTGCTCGGGAAGATCGACCGAGCCCTCGAGCGCATGGACGAGGGCACCTACGGGACCTGCATCCGCTGCGGCAAGCCCATCGAGAAGGCGCGCCTGAAGGCGCTGCCCTACGTCGACCTCTGCATCAAGGACGCGCAGGCCCAGGCCCGCCGGTAGGGGGCCGGCGATGCGGCGGCCGCTGCGACTCGCCGCGCTGCTGTACGGGGTGGGGGCGCTCGCGTACGGGCTGGACCGGGCGACGAAGCTCTGGGCGGAGCACGCGCTCGCGGGGCGAGCGCCGATCCGGGTGATCCCCGGGGTGCTCCACCTCACCTACACGACGAACTCGGGCGGGGCGTTCGGGATCGGGAAGAGCTCGCCGTGGCTGTTCGCCGGGGCGACCGTGGTCGTCGTCGCGGTGATCGTCGCGGTCTCGACCCGGCTGCCGGGGCGGCTCGTCGCGGCGGCGCTCGGCCTGGTGCTCGGCGGTGCCCTCGGGAACCTCACCGATCGGGCCCTCGGAGGGCCCGGCCTCACCGGTCGGGTGACGGACTTCATCGACCTGCGGGTCTGGCCGGTCTTCAACCTGGCGGACAGCGCGATCGTGCTCGGGGCCGTCCTGCTCGCGGCGTCGAGCCTGGCGCGGGAGCCGGAGGCGCCGGCGCGGGAGAGGTGAGGTGCCGCAGGAGCTCGAGGCCTCGGCGGGTCGCCTGGACGCCGTGCTCGCGGCGGCGCTCGGCATCACCCGAGCCGAAGCGCAGCGCGCGATCGCCGCGGGCCTCGTGCTCGTGGACGGGGTCCCGCTCCCGAAGTCCCATCGGCTGGAGGGGGGCGAGCGCATCGTCGTGGACCTCGAGCCGCTCCGGGCCCTGCCGCCCGAGCCCGGCCCGCTGCGGATCGTGTACCGGGACGAGCACCTGGCGGTCGTGGACAAGCCGCCGGGGCTCCCGACCCACCCGACGGAGGCCCGACGGACCGGGACCCTCGTGAACCGGCTCCTCGCGGCCGGCCTGCCCCTCGCCGACGTCGGCGACCCGCTGCGGCCGGGCATCGTGCACCGGCTCGACGCGGGCACCTCGGGGCTCCTCCTCGTCGCCTGCTCCGAGGCGGGCCGGGCGGGCCTCGCGCCGATGCTCCGTCGGCACGAGGTCGACCGCCGGTACCTCGCGCTCGTCCGCGGCGAGGTCGAGCACGACCGCTTCGTCGTGGAGGCGCCGCTCGGGCGCCGAGGGGCGAGGGTGCGCCTCGCCCCCGTGACCGGACGGCCCGCCGAGACCGCCTTCGAGGTGCGCGAGCGGCTCCGGGGCGCGACGCTGCTCGAGGCGGCGCCCCGGACCGGGCGGACGCACCAGATCCGGGTGCACCTGGCGGCGATCGGCCACCCCATCCTCGGCGACCGGCGGTACGGGGGCGGGGGCGCGGACGCCGAGCGCCTCGGCCTCGCCCGTCCGTTCCTGCACTCCTTCCGGCTCGCCTTCGCCCACCCGGTGACCGGTGAGCCGGTGCGGGTGGAGGTCGAGCTCCCCGGCGACCTCGCCGGGGCCCTGCGGCGGGTCAGGGGGGAGGGCTGACCCGCCGCAGGCGGGACGGCTCAGGCGCCCCGGGTCCGCGCGCGCTCGCCCTCGCGCAGGTGCAGCGCGTGCTGCGTGCGGACCTCGCGGCGCGAGGCGAGGAGCGCGTCCTCGACCTCGGGCGGCAGGCTCCGCGACTCGATGAGGGCCGAGAGCTTGGCCGGGTCCACCGAGATGACCCGCTCCCACAGGCCGAGCGGCTCGAGGATCTCGCGCACGCGCTCGTCCACGGGCTCGGTCACGTGCTGGGGGCGCCGGTCGATCGCGGCGCCGTCCGAGCCGAACAGCCGTCGGTACCCGTGCTCCTCGCAGAAGGCGTCGATGAGCGGCGCGAGCTCGTCCAGGCGCCGGGAGATCTCGCGGCCCCGGCGCTTCAGCGCGATCCACTCGTCGACGATCTCGGTCATGCGCGGCGCTGGGTCGCCCCGCTCGCGCTCGTGGGCGTGGCGGAAGAGCGGGCACCGCGCCTGGAACTCGCACCAGCCGCAGAGCGGGTTCTGTCGCGGCTCGAACCGGCCGGCCGCGATCCGCTCGGCGACGGTCGCGATCCGCCGCCGCAGCTCGTCGAGGTCGGCCCGGGTCCGGGAGGTGCTCATCCGCTGGTTCGGGAGCAGGTAGTAGAGCGTGAGTCGCTCGGGCTCGATGCCCCAGACCTCGCGCGCCGCGAGGTGGTAGATCGACAGCTGCAGATCGCGGTCGATGCGCTCGCGCGGGGGCAGGCGCCGGTTGGTCTTGTAGTCGATGATCTCGTACCCCCCGCCGGGGATGCGGTCCATGCGGTCGATCACGCCGGAGAGCGTGACGCCCTCGACCTCGATCTCGAAGCGGAACTCGAGGGCCGCCGGGATCCGGTAGTCGGCCGCGTTCTCGCGGTGGTAGTGCGCGAGGACCTGACGGGCGTGCTCGCGGTAGCTCAGCTCCTCGGCTGGGTCGGCGTAGCCGTCCGAGACCCAGGCCTCCTCCAGCATCTCGAGCAGCTCGGCGAGGGAGGGAGCGACGGGGACCGGGCGCGCGTGGAACCGGTGCAGGGCCCGGTGGAGCGAGTCCCCGAAGGCCAGGGCGGGGGAGGGGGCGGTGGGCAGACGCTCCGCGTACTGGAAGCGATACTTGGCCGGGCAGGTCTCGTAGGTGTCGATGCTCGAGTACGACAGCCGCATCCGGATCCCTCTTCCCTCGCTGGCCTCGCAGGTTGCCTCCGGGGACGGCCCAGTCTATCCTCGGAGCCGCGCGAATCACAAGCCTGTAACTTATCCACAGGTTTCCCACAGCCGGGGACGCGGGGACCTGTGGCTCCCTCGGAGGGCGTGCCCGGATGGGTGAGAGCTTCGTCCACCTGCATGTGCACACGGAGTACTCGCTGCTCGACGGGGCGGCGAGGATCGACCGGCTGTTCGCGCGCGCGGCCGAGGAGCGGATGCCGGCCCTCGCGGTCACCGACCACGGGGTGATGTTCGGGGCCCTGGAGTTCTACGAGGGGGGGCTCGCGGCCGGCGTGAAGCCGATCATCGGCGTCGAGGCCTACGTCGCGCCGGGCTCGCGGTTCGAGCGCTCGCCGGGGGAGAGCGAGGAGAAGTACCGGCACCTCACGATCCTCGCCCGGGACGAGCGGGGCTACCGCAACCTCCTGCGCCTGGTGAGCGACGCGCATCTGGAGGGCTTCTACCACCGCCCGCGGATCGACAAGCCGCTGCTCGCGGAGCGGGCCGAGGGGCTGATCGGCCTGTCCGGGTGCCTGGCGTCGGAGGTCGCGCAGCTGCTGCTCGCCGGCCAGCGGGCCAAGGCGGAGGACGTCGCCGCCACCTACCGCGACATCTTCGGCGATGGGATGTTCTACGTCGAGCTCCAGGACCACGGGCTGCCGGAGCAGCGGAGGATCCTGCCCGAGCTCATCGCGCTCGCCGAGCGTCTGGGGCTGCCGGTGGTCGCGACGAACGACCTCCACTACACGGAGCGGACCGAGGCGAAGCCCCACGACGTGCTGCTGTGCATCCAGCAGCAGAAGGTGCAGTCCGATCCGAACCGGCTGAAGTTCGACTCGGACCAGTTCTACCTGAAGAGCGCGGCCGAGATGCGAGAGGTCTTCCGCGAGATCCCACGAGCGTGCGACGCCACGCTCGAGATCGCCGAGATGTGCGACCTGCGGCTCGTCTACGGCGAGGCCGCGCCGCCGGACCAGCGCTTCCACGTCCCCCGGTTCGAGCCGCCGGACGCCAAGGACCTCGACACGTACCTCCGCGAGCTCGTCGAGCGGGGCGCGGTGGAGCGCTACGGCGAGATCACTCCCGAGATCCGGGAGCGGATCGACCACGAGCTGGCGGTCATCACCTCGATGGGGTTCTCCGGCTACTTCCTGATCGTGTGGGACCTCATCCGGTTCGCCCGCGAGAACGGGATCCGGGTGGGGCCGGGGCGGGGGTCGGCCGCCGGATCGGTCGTCTCGTACGCGCTGCGGATCACCGACCTCGACCCGCTGCGGTACGGGCTCATCTTCGAGCGCTTCTTGAACCCCGAGCGCGTGCAGATGCCCGACATCGACATGGACTTCGACGAGCGCCGGCGGGACGAGGTCATCCGCTACGTGGCCCAGCGCTACGGGGAGGACCACGTGGCGCAGATCATCACGTTCCAGACGATCAAGGGCAAGCAGGGCATCCGGGACGCCGCGCGGGTGCTCGGCTTCCCGGCCTCCGTCGGCGACCGGCTCTGCAAGATGTACCCGCCCGCCGTGATGGGCCGGGACTTCCCGATCGAGCAGGCCCTCGAGCTCTCGCCGGAGCTCCGCGAGGCCTACGAGCGGGAGCCGGAGGCGCGCGAGATCATCGACACGGCCCGCGCCCTCGAGGGGCTCCGGCGCGAGGACTCGGTCCACGCCGCCGGCGTCGTGATCGGCGACGCGCCCCTCGTCAACTACCTGCCGCTGAAGCTCGCGAAGGACTCGCGCGACGACTCGCGCCGCATCGTCACGCAGTTCGACATGCACGGGGTCGAGAAGCTCGGCCTGCTCAAGATGGACTTCCTCGGCCTGCGGAACCTCTCGGTCATCGAGGACACGCTCGCGCTCCTGCGGCGCAAGGGGATCGAGCTGGACATCGACCACGTGCCGCTCG
>CAZXJB010000011.1:30659-32379 GCA_964640965.1 uncultured Actinomycetes bacterium
ACGACCCCGAGACCTACGCGATGCTGCGCCGGGCCGACACGACCGGCGTGTTCCAGATGGAGAGCCCGGGGATGCGCAACCTCATCAAGGCGCTCGAGCCCGACCGGTTCGAGGACCTCATGGCCCTCGTCGCGCTGTACCGGCCGGGCCTGCTCTCGATGGGGCAGCACGTGGAGTACGCCGAGCGCAAGCACGGGCGCAAGCCGGTGACGTACCCGCACCCCGCCCTCGAGGACATCCTCCGGGACACCTACGGGATCATCGTGTACCAGGAGCAGGTCATGCAGGTGGCCGTGCGCCTCGCCGGCTACACGATGGGCGAGGCCGACACGCTCCGGAAGGTCATGGGCAAGAAGCGGCGCGAGCTGCTGCCGCCCCACCGGGAGAAGTTCGTGCGGGGCGCCGTCGCCCGTGGCGAGGACCCGAAGAAGGCGGAGGAGATCTTCGAGCTCATCGTGCCCTTCGCCGACTACGGCTTCAACGCCTCCCACGCGTGCGCGTACGCGTACGTCGCCTACCAGACCGCCTACCTGAAGGCGCACCACCCGATCGAGTACATGGCGGCGATCCTCACGAGCGTGAAGGACGACAAGGACCGCAAGCCCTTCTACCTGAACGCGTGCCGGCTGATGGGGATCGAGGTGCTCCCGCCCGACGTGAACGAGTCCGAGCTCGACTTCGCGCCGGTGCCGACCGGGGAGCGGAAGATCCGCTACGGCCTGTCGGCGGTGCGCAACGTCGGCGAGGGCGCGGTCCAGCAGATCATCCGCGCCCGGGAGACCAAGGGCGCGTTCACCTCGTTCGCGGACTTCTGCCGCAAGGTCGACCCCTCGGTGCTCACGAAGAAGGTCCTGGAGAGCCTCATCCTGGCCGGCGCGTTCGACTCGCTCGGGTACGCGCGCCGGGCGCTGCTCGAGAACCACGAGAAGGTGTCCGGGCCCATCCTCGCCGAGCGCAAGGCCGAGGCAGCGGGGCAGTTCTCGCTCTTCGGCGGGGACGCCGGACCCGCCACCGAGATCGACGAGTCCGTCCTGCGGGGGGAGGAGTTCGACCGGCGCCTGCTGCTCAAGCACGAGAAGGAGATGCTCGGTCAGTTCGTGACCGACCACCCGCTGCTCGCCGTGCGCGAGCGGCTGGCCGCGCAGACCGACCTGGAGATCCCCGAGGTCGCGACGCTCGACGACGGCGACCTCGTCACGGTCGGGGGGATCGTGGCGGCGGTCGCCCGGCGGTACACGAAGCGCGGCGAGCCGTACGCGCAGTTCCGGCTCGAGGACCTCACGGGCGGCGTCACCGTCATCGCGTTCCCGAGCGTCTACGAGCAGGTCCCGCACCTCATCGAGACGGACGCCATCGTGCTCGTGAAGGGCAGGGTCGACCGGCGGGGCCGGGCCGAGGAGGTCCAGCTGCGGGCCGTCGAGATCGCGGAGCCCGACCTCGGCGCCGCGCCGGAGCGACGGGCGACGGGTGTGCTCGTCGTCGACCTGCCGGCCGCGAGCTGCACCCAGGCCGTCCTCGCGGAGCTCCGGGCCCTGCTCGAGGCCCATCCCGGCGCCGCCCCCGTCCGGGTGCGGTTCGTGTCGTCGCAGGGGGTGACGCCGCTCGAGGTCGGCGCGTACCGGGTGAGCCCGACCGAGGGGCTCCTCTCCGAGCTGCGGCTGCTCCTCGGCCCGAGCGCCGCGCGCGTCGACCTCGAGCGGCGTCACCCCCTGCGACGACA
>CAZXJB010000012.1:0-31304 GCA_964640965.1 uncultured Actinomycetes bacterium
CGCCCACGATCGTGTAGTGGAAGTGGGCGACGACGAAGTAGGTGTCCTGCAGGTGCAGGTCGGTCGCGACGTCCGCGAGGTAGATGCCCGTGACCCCGCCGATCGCGAAGTTGAACAGGACCGCGAGCGCGAACAGCATCGGCGTGCGCAGCCACAGCCGTCCGCGCCAGATCGTCCCGAGCGCCGAGAGGAACACGAGTCCCGTCGGGATCGAGATGAGCTCGGTGAGCGTCATGAACGGGATCTGCATGTACTGGGCCATCCCGCTCGTGAACATGTGGTGGGCCCAGACGACGCCCGAGAGCACGACGATGCCGAGGAACCCGGCCACCGCGCCCCGGTAGGCGAACAGCGGCTTGCGCGAGAAGTGCGCGAGGACCTCGAGCGTGATGCCGAACCCGGGCAGGATCATCACGTAGACGGCGGGGTGCGAGTAGAACCAGAACAGGTGCTGGTACAGGAGCGGGTTCCCGCCGCCCGCGGCCTCGAAGAACTGCGTGCCCGCCACGCGGTCGAGCAGCACCAGGATGAGCGAGGCCGCGAAGAACTGGGTGAACAGCAGGCTGATGATGGAGGCGGCGAGCACCGACCAGACGAAGATCGGCATCCGCAGCAGCGTCATCCCGGGCGCCCGCATCCGCAGGATCGTCGCGATCGCGTTCAGCCCGCCGAGGATCGAGGAGAGCCCGAAGATGACGATCGCGACGACGAACAGGACCTGCCCGCCGGCGTTCACGACCGACAGCGGCGGGTAGGCGGTCCAGCCGCTGTCCCAGCCGCCGACGAAGGGTGCGGTGAGCAGGAGCACGGCGACCGGTGGGATGAGCCAGTACGAGAGCGCGTTCAGCCGCGGGAAGGCCATGTCCCGGGCGCCGATCATGAGCGGCACGCAGTAGTTCCCGAGGCCGCCGAGGACGGCCGCGACCGCGACGGCGACCATGAGGATGCCGTGCAGGCTCATCACCTGGTTGTAGGCGTCCCCGCCGAGGTCGCGTGCCGGCGTGAGGAGCTCCCACCGGATGACCATCGCGAGCAGCCCGGCGAGGCCGAACACGATGACGAAGGTGACGAGGTACTGGACGCCGATCACCTTGTGGTCGGTGTTGAAGCAGAGGTAGCGGCTCGGGCCGGTCGGCACGTCCCGCCGCGGCTCGAGGCCGAACCACTCCCGCGCCCAGGCCCGCCAGAGCCCCACGCCGAGGAGCCAGCCGAGGGTCGCGAGCACCGAGCCGATCACCACCGGCACCGCGCCGCCGACGGGGTTGCCCATCGCGAGCTGCGCCGCCGCGACGAGCGCGAACCCGAGCGCGTACCCGACCGCCGCGCCCGCGATCCCCTTGAGGATCGGCATCACGAGCCCTCCACCTCCTTCACGACGAACGTCCCGGACATCGCGGGGATCGGGTGGATGTCGCAGCGGAAGCGGTACACGCCCGCGGGCAGACCGGCGACCTCGTACACGCGCGTGTCGACGCCCTCGAACACCTCGCCGGTGAACAGGACCTGGGTCCAGTCGGGATCGGCCGCGATCGACAGGTTGTGGGGCACACCGGCGTCCCGGTTCTCGAGCTCGATCGTGAACGGCGTGTCGGCCGGCACCGCGAGGCACTTCTGGTCGAAGGCGATGCTCTGCGCGACGATCCGCAGCTCGGTCCCTGAGGGCTCGCACGTCGGCATGCCCGCGGCGCCCTGCTCGAGGAGCCAGGCGTCGAACGCCGGCTGTTCGACGACCCGCACCGGGAGCTGCATCTGGGCGTGCTGGAGCCCGCAGAGCTCGGCGCACTGCAGGCGGAGGGTGGGATCCTGGTCGAAGGAGCCGGTCCGCTCGGGCGTCACCGTGGTGACGGTCGTGAGCCCCGGCACGGCGTCGATCTTCGCTCGGAAGGCCGGGATCCAGAACGAGTGGAGCACGTCGATGCTCGTCACCTCGAACCGGATCGTTCGGTCGACGGGCAGGACGAGCTCCTCGCCGGTCTCCACGCCGGCGTCGGGGTACGTGACGGTCCAGGCCCACCGGGCCGCCTTCACCTGGACGACGAGGGGCTCCGGCGCGTCCGCCGCGGCCGAGCGCGCGTGCTGGAGCTCCACGATCCCGTAGATGCCCGGGTAGAAGATGAGCAGGACCGCGAGCCCGCTGGTGATGCCCAGCCAGGTCGCGATCGTGCGCGCCGATCCCCGGATCGGCTCCCCGTCGTCGCGGGGCTCGCCCCGGGAGCGGAAGCGCAGGAGCGAGACGACGAGCACCGTGACGACGAAGGCGAAGACGGGGATCGCGAGGCGCGTGAGCACGAGGAACGCGTCGTCGCTGATGTGCGCCGTGTTCGAGTAGCGGGCCGGCAGGAGCGGGGCGTTCCAGAGCGCGACCTCTCCGGTGGCCGTCAAGGCGAGCCACAGGAGCGCCGCGGTGATCTCCTCGCGACCGATCCTGGGTCGTCCGTTCGGTGGCGTCTCGTCCATCAACCTCGGTGTCAGCGTCCCGCCGCGGGCCCGGGAGCCGGGCCGGGGTTGCGGGGGATACTCCCGGAACGAGCGGCCGTCGCTCCAGGGCCGAAGGTCCCGGTCTTATCGGGACGTTCGGCCCCGAACGACCGTTCGAGCCCGCTAGACGGTCCGCGTCCGCCGAGGGCGGCCCGGCGCTTGGCGTCGGCGCGGCGCTCGGCCTCGAGGCGCTCGAGGTCCACCTCGGAGAAGTCGACGAAGCGCATGGCCTCGGCGATCGCGCGGTGACCGGCGACCTCGCGGATCAGCGCGTGCATCTGGTGCGCGACCCGGCGGTAGGTGGGGTGGCCCTGCGGGGAGCTCCGCAGCTCGATGAGGTGCATGGCCTCCCGGGCGTTCATCTGCATCACGAAGCGGATCCGGTAGGCCATCGCGACGGCGTACTGGGCGACCTCGGGGCCGACGCCCTCGGCCAGGCGCGCCCACGTGCGCGCGGAGTCCTCCATCACCGCATGCCAGTCGTCCGCGACGCCGGCCTCCTCGATCGCCTCCGGCGTGGCGTACCCGTGGTGCGGGGTGAGCGTCTGCCACTCGAGCGTGAGCATGCGGTGGCGCTGGAGGTCCCGGAAGGCGCCGAAGTCGCACAGCACGTCGAACCGGTAGCCGGTGCGCTCGAAGGCCCGGCCCGGCTTGTGACGGCGGTTCCGCCGCTCGCCCACGTAGGCGCGGAGCACCTCGGCCCGCTCGGCGTCGCTCATCCGGCGGGCGAGCTCGAGCGTGCGGGCGTCGGAGAGATGGGTGGAGGCGTAGAGGGCGGCGGCCACCACCTTGACCTCGCCGTCGGGCTCCCAGTCGGTGAGCGTCACCTCGGGCCCGCCGGTGGGCTCGTCCACGCCCGCGGTGAGGCGGGCGGCGACCTCGGCGGTGGCCTTGCGCGTGGCGCGGAGGTACTCGGACCAGGCGAGGCCTCGGTCGGGCAGGTCGACACGCTTGAGGAAGGCCGGGATCACCTTGCGGAGCTCGGCGAGCATGAGGTCGGCGTACTCGCGCACCTCGGCGAGGGGGTGGGCGCGGAGCCGCAGCAGCATCATCTCGAAGGCCTGTCCGTCGGCGTAGATCCCGACGTTCGAGCGGGTGCCGGCGGGCAGCAGCGCGCGCAGCGCGTCGCAGGTCTTCGCGGTGATCGTGGCGCGGTAGACGCCGTCGGGGTCCTCCGGGGCCTTGGGGAAGCGCGCCCGGAAGTGCTCCTCGACGGGTCGGAACAGGCGCCCGTAGGTCTCGAAGGCGCGGGCCGTGAAGTCTTCGTACTCGCGCTCGAGCGGGGTGCCGGCGATCTCCGGCGGGACGGTGAGGCGGAAGCGTCCCCCGGGGCGGTCGTCGTAGCGCAGGTAGCGCGTGGACTGCTCCAGGTAGGCGGCCAGGCGCCCCCACTCGATCGCCTTCGTGAGGAGCTGGGAGGCCTGCTCGCAGGCGAGGTGCACCCCGCCGAGCTGGGCGACCGAGTCATCGCCGTACTCGACGAAGACGTTGTCGTACAGGCGCTCCGCGCGCGCGGTGCCGACGGTGCTCGCGACCGGCGCGGCCTCGAGGTCCGTGGCGAACTCGTCGAGGAACAGCCGCCGCAGGGACTTCGAGGTGCGCGAATACCGGGCGAAGAGCGCCCCCTTCACGACCTCCGGCAGGTTCACGAGCGCGAAGACCGGCCCGTCGAGGTTCGTGAAGTGCGGCGCGAGCCGCGCCCGCTCCTCCTCGGTGAAGGTCTCGCTCGCGAACCACAGGGGCATCGGGATCACCCCGTCGGGCCCGTGGGGCCGGTCGGGCCGGTCGGCTCCGGGGGCGGCCCCGGGAGGTAGATCAGCACCTCGCTCCCCGGCGCGACCGGCGTGAAGGGGTCCGGGTCGGTGTCGACGACCTTGTTGCCGTTCGGGCAGAGCGGGTTCGGCGGCTTGGTCTCGGAGGCGACGACGGGAACGAGATCCGCGTCCTGGAGCTTCGCCTTGGCCTGGCCGAGGCTGAAGCAGACGACGTCGGGGACGGCGACCTCGCCCGGTCCGCTCGAGACGACGATCGTGACCTCCGAGCCGTACGGGGCGGGCGTCCCGGCGGGGGGGTCGGTGCCGATCACCCTGCCGACGTCCACGGTCGAGCTCGGCTCGTCCCGGGTGCCCGCGACGACGAACCCGAGCGCCTCGAGCGCCGCCCGGGCCTCCTCCACCGTCATGCCCGCGGTCGGCGGGATCGTGACCGCCTCCGGCGGCACGAGGACCGTGAGGTCGACCGGGGTCCCCTCGGGCACCTGCTCGAAGGGCGCCGGGTCCTGGTCCACGACGACCCCCGGCTGCTGGGCGGCGGGGTCGGTGATCGGCTGCTCGATCCGCTCCCCCACGGCGAGGCCGGCGTCCAGGAGCGCCTGCTCGGCCGCGCGGACGCGCATCCCGATGACCTCGGGCACCTCGACGAGGGTCGGGGTGGGGGAGGCCTGCTCCCGACCTCCGAGCACGTCGGTCGCGAACAGCCACAGCACCACGCCGATGGCGGCGAGCAGGAGGCCGATGACGAGCGCCGGGATCCACCAGCGCGGGCGCTCCGGCTCGGGGGGCGGCAGGACCTCCGTGCGGGGCCCGGGCCGGAGCACCTGGGTCGACGCGGAGGCGGGGAGCACCGGGGTCGCCTCGACGGGCAGGCCGCGGCGCGCGCGCTCGAGGTCCTCGCGCATGGCCTCGGCGGAGGGGTAGCGGTTGTCGGGGTTCTTCGCCAGCGCCCGTAGGATCACGGCCTCGAGCTCGGCCGAGACGTCGGGGTTCAGCTTCGAGGGCGGGGTCGGCGGCTCGAGGACCTGCTTGGAGGCGACGGCGACGGGCGAGTCCCCGGTGAACGGCGGGCGCCCGGTCACCATCTCGTACAGCACGCAGCCCAGGGAGTAGATGTCCGACCGCGCGTCCACGGGCTGCCCCTTCGCCTGCTCCGGCGAGAGGTAGGCGGCGGTGCCGAGCACGGCGGCCGTCTGCTCGATCGTCTCGGCCGAGGTCGTCATCCGCGCGATCCCGAAGTCGGCGACCTTCACCTGGCCGGAGGGTGTGATCATGATGTTGCCGGGCTTGATGTCCCGGTGGACCACGCCCTGCGCGTGGGCCGCGGCGAGCGCGTCGCACACCGCCTGGGCGATCTCGATCGCGCGCTCCGGTAGGATGCGGCCGCCCCCGGCGAGGTAGTCCGCCAGGGTCTTCCCCTCGACGTACTCCATGACGATGTAGTGGACGCCGTCGTCGGCGCCGGTGTCGAAGACGCTCACGACGTTCGGGTTGGACAGGCGCGCGGCGGCCTGCGCCTCGCGCCGGAACCGCTGCACGAACGAGGCGTCGTCCGAGAAGCGGGGCGCGAGCACCTTGATCGCGACCGGGCGGCCGAGCACCGTGTCGGTGCCGCGGAAGACCTTCGCCATGCCGCCGCGCCCGAGCTCCTGCTCGATGCGGTACCTCCCGCCGAGGATCACCGGCTGCTCACCCATGTCCGTCCCTTCAGCCGCGGAGCGCGGCCTCCACGACCCCCCGCGCGATCGGGGCGGCGACCCGGCCCCCCGTCGCGTCGCTGCCAAGGCTACCGCCGTCGAGCACGATGACCGCGACGGCGACCTGGGGGTCCTCGGCCGGCGCGAACGCGAGGAACCAGGCGTGGGGTGGTAGGCCCTCGCCGTGCTGGGCCGTCCCGGTCTTGCCCGCCACGCGTACGCCGGGGATCCTGGCCGCGGTCCCGGTGCCGCGCTCGACCACGTCGACCATCATCCGCGTGAGCAACGCCGCGTCGATCGCGCTCATCGGGCGCGAGATCGCCTCCGGCTCGAAGGACCGCACCACGCGGCCGTCGGGGGCGCGGATCTCGGTCACGAGTCGGGGCCGCATCATCACGCCGCCGTTCGCGATCGCGCCGGCGACGAGGGCCATGTGCAGGGGGTTCGTCGCCACGTCGTCCTGCCCGATGGCCGAGAGCGCGACGGCCGGCCGGCGGGTCCGGAAGTAGGAGGGATCCGGGAACACGCCGGCCTGCATCGGGACGTCGAAGGGGATCGCGCCCTCCTCGGCGCTCGGCGCGAACCCGAACAGCCGCGCCTGGGCGGCGAGGACCTCGGGTCCGAGCGCGAGCCCGATCTCCCCGAAGACCACGTTGCAGGACTGGCGCAGCGCGTCGGCCAGGGTGATCTCGGCGCCGCCCGAGCAGGTGACGCCGCCGAAGTTCCCGAGATCGTGGGTCGTGTCCGGCAGATCGAGCACGTGGGGGTTCGACCAGCGGCTGTCGGGTCCGTAGCCGGAGGCGAGCGCGGCCGCCGCGACGACGATCTTGAAGGTCGAGCCGGGCGGGTAGAGCTCGTCGCTCGCGCGGGAGACGAGCGGCTTAGCCGGATCTTCGGTGAGGGCGGCCCAGGCGCGGCGGACCTCGTCGGGGTCATGCGAGGACAGCGGGTTCGGGTCGTAGGAGGGGTTCGCGACGAGCGCGAGGACGTCGCCGGTCCGCGGGTCGATCGCGGCCACCCCACCGGGCAGGTCGCCGAGGGCCTCGGCCGCGGCTCGCTGCACGACCGGGTCGATGGTCGTCACGATCGAGGCGCCCCGGCGCGGCCGGCCGAGCACCATGTCGGCGAGGGTCTGCGGCAGGAGCTCCGGCGCGTCGCCGGAGAGGAAGTCGTCGTAGGCGGCCTCGAGCTCGCTCCGCCCGTAGACGAACGAGTAGTACCCCGTGACGTGCGCCGTGAGCGCGCCGAGCGGATAGCGGCGCTCGAACCGGAGCTCGCCCCGGCTCCGACGGCTCGTGGCGAGCACGGTCCTGCCGTCGGCGGCGAGGATGTCGCCGCGGTCGACGCCGTACTCGGCGATGAGCTGCCGGGCCGCGTTGGCGGGATCCTCGGCGAGGCGGTCGGCCGCGATCACCTGGATGTGCGTGACCTGCGCGAGGAGCACCGCGAACAGGACGCCGAGCGCCGCGGCGAGCTGCCGGATCTGCCGCGCCATCATCGCCGCCTCCGAAGCGCGATCGCCCCGGGGGGCGCGGGCCCGGCGTCGATGCGCACGAGCAGCGCGAGCAGGATGAAGTTCGACACCAGGCTGGACCCGCCGTAGGAGACGAAGGGGAGCGCGACCCCGGTGAGGGGGATGACGCGGGTGATGCCGCCCACGATGACGAACGCCTGGAAGGCGACGGTCGTCGCGAGCCCCGTCGCGAGCAGGCGCCCGAAGGCGTCGGGGCACGCGAGGGCCGTGCGCAGCGCCTTGCCCACGAGCGTCACGTACAGGAGCAGGACCGCGACCGTCCCGAGCATCCCGAGCTCCTCCCCGATCGCGGCGAAGACGAAGTCCGTCGCCGCGTAGGGGATGAGCCCGGGCGAGCCCCGGCCGAGGCCCGTCCCCACGAGCCCGCCCGTCCCCATGGCGAACCACGCCTGCGCGAGCTGGCCGTAGCCCTGGGCGAACACCTTGTCCGGGTCGAGCGCGTGCAGCCACACGTCGACCCGCAGCTGGACGTGCTCGAAGGTCCGGTAGCCGAGCCAGGCGCCGAGCGCGAACAGCAGGCCGCCGATCGCGAGGTACGCGAGACGCCCCGTGGCGACCCACAGCATCACGACGAAGACGCCGAAGTACAGGAGCGAGGCGCCCATGTCGCGCTGCAGGAACAGGATCGCGAGGGAGGCGCCCCAGGCGAGGACCACCGGCATGAGGTGCTTGGCCGGCGGCACACGCAGCGGGCCGAGGCTCCGGGTCGCGACGGCGAGGAGCTCGCGCTTGTCGGCGAGGTAGGAGGCGAGGAAGACGGCGATGAGCACCTTCCCGAGCTCGGACGGCTGGAACCCGATCGGGCCGAGGCGCACCCACAGCCGCGCGCCGTTGATCTCGCGGCCGAGCCCGGGGACGATCGGCAGCAGCAGCAGGACGAGGCCCGCCAGGCCGATCGTGTACGTGTACGCGTCGAGCTGGCGGTGGTCGCGGACGATCGCGAGCGTGACGCAGAAGGCGGCGACGCCGAGCGCGATCCAGGTCGCCTGCTCGGCGGCGAGCCCTCCCGAGAGGCGGAAGATCATGGCGAAGCCGAGGCCGACGAGGACCCCGGCCGTGGGGAACAAGGCGGGATCGGCGGCGGGCGCGAGTCGTCGGGTCGCGAGCCAGGCCGCGAGGTAGCCCACGGCGAAGATCGAGCCGTAGAGCGGCGCCGTCGCCGGTACGTGCCCGCGCTTGCCGAGCCCGGCGAGCAGGTAGGCGCCGAGCCCGATCGCGAGCGCGAGGAGCGTGAAGGCGAGCGCGGCCCACGGACGCGGTCGAGGACGGGTCGTTGCGGACGTGCTCACGGCGCCTCCGGCGAGGGCGTCTCGAGGCGTTCGAGGTCCGCGCGGATCTGCTCGACGATGGCCTCGGCCTCGGCTCGACCCGCGGCGGTGATGCCTTCGTCGAGGTCGCGGTAGAGCGCGAGGGCCCGTGCTCGGTCGGCGGGGATCTCGGTCTCGCTCACGACCCGGTGGAGCGCGAAGCCCGCCACCTCGGCGGGGATGCCCCGGTACACCGCGACGCGGCCGTCGGCCACCCCCACGTACCACTGCGAGTCCAGGTACAGGCGGAGGCCGACGAGCCCGAGGACGAGCGCGCCGAGCGCGACGGCCACCGGCACGCCGGCCCGCGCGAGCGTCCTCGCCCCCGGCGCCCGTCGAGCGGGGACGCGAGCGCCGGCCGCAGGCTCGCCCGGCTCCGTCGCCACGGCCGCGCGGGCCGGCGGATCGCCGTCCTCCTCCCCGCCCCCCGGGAGGAGGTCGACGACCACGACCGTGATGTTGTCGACGCCGCCCGCGGCGTTCGCCTCGTCGACGAGCCGGTCGGCCGCGGCCCGAGGATCGGGCTCCTCGCCGAGGATCGCCGCGATGCGGGCCTCGGGGAGCATGCCGGTCAGGCCGTCGCTGCACAGCAGGAGGCGGTCGCCCGGCCGCAGCTCGACCGTCAGCTCGTCGACCTCGACGTCGGGCTCGACGCCGACGACGCGGGTGAGGATGTTGCGGTGGGGGTGGCGCTCGGCCTGCGCCGGGGTGAGCTCGCCGTCGCGGACCATCCGCTGCACGAGGGTGTGGTCCTCCGTGAGCCTGGTGAGCGCGCCGTCGCGCAACAGGTAGGCGCGCGAGTCGCCGACGTGCGCCAGGTGCGCGCGGTCGCCGCGGAGCTCGGCCGCCGTGAGCGTGGTGCCCATGCCGGCCACCGACCGGTCGCGCGCCGAGCGCGCGAACACGGCTCGGTTGGCCTCGCGTACGCGGTCGGCGAGCGACCCCTCCCCGCGCTCGGTGAGGCGCTCGAGCACCTGGGTGGCGATGGACGCGGCGATCTCGCCGCCGAGGTGGCCCCCCATCCCGTCGGCCACCGCGACGACGGGACCGGCGATGAGGTAGCGGTCCTCGTTCCGCTCGCGGACGTGGCCGATGTCGGTGGCGGCGGCGACCCGGGCCCGCGTCCGTCCGCTCATCGACGCAGCTCCAGCACGGTCTTGCCGATCCGCACGACGTCGCCGGCGTGCACCTCGACCGGCGCCGAGATGCGGCGGTCGTTCACGTAGGTCCCGTTCGTCGAGCCGAGGTCCTCGATCAGCCAGACGCCGTCGCGGCTCGAGAGCTTGGCGTGGTGGAGGCTCGCGTAGCGGTCCTCGAGGTGGACCTGGCAGCTCTCGGCGCGCCCGATCTCGAGCGTCCCGGAGAGCCGGTAGGTCCGCGGCTTCGCCTGCTCGGGCGCGTGGACGACGAGCGAGCCGGGGGGACGCCCACGAGCGGGTTTGCCGCGGACGGACCTCGGTGGCTCGGCCGGAGCCGCGGCAGCGGCCGGGGCGGGACGCGACGCGAGGCCGGCCGCGACCGAGCGCACCGCGCGGTAGATGAAGAAGTACAGGAGCGCGAGGAGCGCGTACTTCAGGACCGAGAGGACGAACGGCGACACCTCAGGCCCTCCGGAACTCGAGCACGGTCGTCCCCACGGTGATGCGGTCGCCGTCCTCGAGCGGGCGCTCGGCCACGGGCTCGTCGTTCACGAAGGTCCCGTTGGTCGAGCCCAGGTCCTCGATCAGCCACACGCCGTCGCGCTGCAGGATCCGCGCGTGCCGCCGGGAGGCCGCGGGATCGGCGAGCACCACGTCGCACTCGGGCAGGCGACCGATGGTCGTGGCCGGGCCGAGCCGGTAGGTCTCGGCCGGGCGGTCGTCCTCGAGGCGGACGAGGGTCGCCGTGCCCGGCGCGGGCTCCGCCGGCGAGAGTCGCTCCGGTCCCTCCTCGAAGGCGGCCTCGCAACGGAACCGCCCGACCGAGAGCGACGGGTCGACCTCGAACGCGACGGTCGGAGGGCCGACGAGCCCCCAGCCACGCTCGAGCGCGGTCTCCCGGACCACCCGCTCGAGCTCGGTCGAGAGCGCCTGCTCCGCCCCCTCGAAGCGTCGAGCGTCCTCCTCGGAGAGGTGGATCACGAACCGGTTCGGCGCCCACACCTCGCGGACGCCGACGGTCTTGCCGGCGTCCATCTCGCGCATGACGCGCTTCGCGAGCTCGACGGGCTGCAGCCCGGAGCGGAACGCGCTCGCGAAGAACCCTTCGACGAGGTTCCCCAATCGGCGCTCGAATCCGCGGAGGATGGACACGGTCGGTTGCGGTGGCGGCAGGCCTCATCGTACCCCGGCCGCGGACCGGGCACGCCCGGCTGCTACCATGCGGAACGCGAGGGCGAGTGGCGGAACTTGGCAGACGCGCAGGATTCAGGTTCCTGTGGGGGCAACCCCGTGGGGGTTCAAATCCCCCCTCGCCCACCCCCGGGCCCTCCGTGATCGCCCTCCGTCGCGGCCGTCGGCCGGCGCGGATCCGCGGGGGGCGGGCCGGCCGAGGAGAGGAGACCGGCCCGCCGACCCCCACGATCCGGCGCGTCGCGCGGGCCAACAGAGACTAGCTCACCCAACGTGAGGTTGCAAGACCAAGGTAAGGGGTAGACTGCGGTCGTGGACCTGACGCTCTCCAGCCGCGGGGACTACGTCCTTCGGGCGGCGATCGACCTCGCCGAGCACTGGGACGGCTCCGGGGGGTACCGCAAGATCCGCGAGATCGCCGAGGCCATGGACCTCCCCCTCTCGTACACGCCGCAGCTCCTCGGCCTGCTCGCGCGGGCGGGGCTGGCCGAGGCGAAGGCGGGCCGGACCGGCGGGTACCGACTCACGCGCGACCCCTCGACGATCCCGGTGCTCGAGGTCATCGAGGTCGCCGAGGGGTACCTGTCCTCCAGGCGGTGCCCCCTGCGCGGCGGCCCGTGCCACTGGGAGAACGTGTGCGCGCTGCACCCCACGTGGGTCTCGGTGTCCGAGGCGATCCGGGCGACCCTCGCCGCCGTCAGCCTCGCGGACGTCGCGGCCGTGGACCGGTCCCTTGCGCGCGGCGAGCCGGTGGTGAGCGAGCTCCCGGCGCGGGGTCACCGACAGCGAGCGCGCCGTCCCCGCGCGTAACGGGCCGGACGGCCCGGCCGGACAGGGTCCTTCCGCCCTCTCCCGCATCGCGCCACGGGCGTACGACTGACCTGGAGGTGTGCGATGGAGCGGTGGGAAGGGTTCCGTCAGTGTCCCGGGTGCGGGTACGACATCTTCACCGGCGAGGGGGTTCGGGGGTGCGCCTGGGGTGACTGCCCGTACCTGCCCGAGGATCTCGACCCGTTCTGCCCCTACTGCCGGTTCAACTTCTTCACGATGGAGGGGAACCCTCCCTGCGAGGACCCGATGACCTGCGAGCACGGCGTCGAGCCGCGCGCGCACGTGCTGAACCTCCGCAAGCTGGCCGGCGAGGCCTCGGGGTCCTGAGCGGTTCGCCGCGGTCCGGCTACGGGCCCGCCGGGACCTCGCGCGGGAGCGTGCCGGGGCCGTTCAGGCTTGGGTGCTCGAGCGGCAGCCGCACGGTGAACCGGCTCCCCTCGCCCTCGACGCTGTGGACCTCCACGACGCCCCCGAGGTGCCGCACGAGGTCGCGGACGAGGGAGAGGCCGAGCCCCGCGCCGCGGAACGTGCGGGTGCTGGACTGGTCCACCTGGTAGAAGCGCTCGAAGATCTTCGGGATCTCCGCCGCAGGGATCCCGATGCCGTGGTCCCGGACCGAGAACACGAGCCAGCCGTCCTCCGCGACGGCGTCGAGCTCGCAGGGCGAGCCCTCCGGCGAGTACTTCAGCGCGTTGTCGAGGAGGTTCTGCACCACCCGCGAGAGCAGCTCGCGGTCGGTCCTGAGCACCGGGAGGTCCCGAGGGATCCGCACGCGCACGCGATCGGGCTCGGTCGTCAGCGACTCCACCACCTCGCGCACGAGGTCCTCGAACAGGACGCGCCCGAGCGAGAGCGGCAGCTGCCGGCTCTCGATCCGCGAGGCCGTGAGGAGGTTCTCGACCAGACGGAGCAGCCGGTCGCTCTGGCGCTCCATCCGCTCCAGGAACTCCTCGCGCAGGACCGGATCCTCGGCGAACTCCGGCTGCCGGAGCGTCTTCGCGTACCCGAGGAGCGCCGTGACCGGCGTGCGGAGCTCGTGAGAGACCACCGCGACGAACTCGCCCTTCATGCGGTTCAGCTCGCGCAGCTCGTCGACGGTGCGGTGCTCCTTCTCCAGCAGCTCCTCCAGGCGCGAGGCCTGCTCGGCGAGGAGCCGGTTCTGCTCGGCGAGGCGGTCGGCGAGCGCGCGGCTGCGGAAGTACATCTGGCGGGCGAACACGAGCGGCCCGAGGAACACGGCGACCGACCAGAAGCCCTCCGCGAGGTAGAAGCGGGCGATGACCGCGCCGAACAGCCCGAGGCCCAGGTAGGACATGAGGAACTCGTAGGGAGCGGCGCCGTGCATCCGTCGGAGGACCTGCACGAGGGAGGTCCGTCGCAGGAGCGCGTGGTGCGCGGCGACGGCGAGCGCGTTCAGCGTGTAGGCCGCGACGGCGGCCGCGAGCACGCCGATCACGAGCCGTCCGACCGCTGCGTCGGCGGCGGCGATCCGGTGGAACAGGGCGCCGCCGGCGAGGGTGGAGCCCGCCATCTGGGCGCGGTTGAACAGGGCGCGGAGCGGGGGCGTCTGCCGACGGAGCTCCCGAGGGTCGGCCGAGCCGACGAAGGCGATCGCGGCGGCGATGGACGGCGGGAAGACGATGGCGGCGCCGAGGAGGATCGGGAAGCTGAGCGACAGCTGGAGGCCGCCCCAACCCGGGACCGGGATGAGGTCGACGGCGGCGACCGTGAGGGCGAACAGCAGCACCGGGACCTGCAGGAGCTCGTCGCGGTGCGCGGGGAGGACGAGGAGGAGGTAGGCCACGACCGGGACGACGACGAGGACCTGGAGCAGCCGTGCGGGCCATCCCTCGCGCGCCGGCGTCGCGTCGATCGGTCCGTCCATCGGGTCTCCTCGGGCCCCGTGGAAGCTCGGGCCCGGCCCCGCTTCAGCCCCCACGCTCACCTCCGGCATCGTTGCCCCTTTATGGCACGTGGGGCTCGGCGTGTCGAGGACCCTCGCCCTCCGATATCGGCCGCGCGGCGGAGCGCCTGGAGCACGGGGAGCACCCGGGCTCCTACGGGACGGGACGCAGCGGCGCGGGCTCGCCGAGCTCGCTCGGGCGCCCGACGAGCACCCGCAGGACGTCGGGGAAGTCGAGCCGGTGGGTGCCGGCGCCGTAGCCGACGGCGTCGACGATCATCACCGGGAGCTCGCCGTAGCCCTCAACGCACCCGGCGAGGATCGCGGCCCCGGTCGCGGTCGTGAGCTCGGCCGCCGCCCCCTTGGAGTAGACGGGGGCGCCGGTGAGCAGCTCGACGACGACGGGCGAGGGGATCGGCATCGCGCCGTGCTCGGTGCGCGCCATCCCGAGGCCGGTCGGCACCGCCGAGGCGAACACGCGTGAGACCCCGAGGAGCGTGAGGGCGACGGCCGTGCCGACGACGTCCACGAGCGAGTCGATCGCGTCCGCCTCGTGGAACGTGACGGCCTCGACGTCCTTGCGATGGACCCTCGCCTCGGCCTCGGCGAGGACCGCGAAGATCCGCGTGGCCCGCGCGAGCGCCTCGGGTGGGAGGTCCGCCTCGGCGAGCATCGCGCGGATGCTGCCGTACGTGCGGATGACGCCGACCGAGCTCGTGCGGACCGACAGCCGCAGGGCGCGGATCCCCTGCTCCTCGACCTCGGTGAGCTCGAGGTCGTAGGGCTCGAGGGGGAGCTTCGCGAGGTGTCCGCGGACCTCCTCGAAGTCGGCGCCGGCGTCGATCAGGGCCGCGAGGGCCATGTCGCCGGAGATGCCGGCGATGCAGTCGAAGTAGGCGATCCTCATGGGTCGGGTCGTATAGTCTAGGGCCTCGCAGACGCCCAGGTCGCGGGCCCTATCCGGGGAGCGCACGCGTGAGGTTCTCGGTCGAGACGCTCAGCCTGCTGGTCGTGATCGCGCTCGGTCTCGGCGCGATGGCGCTGCTGTTCGGGGCGCTCAGCGCGGGGCGGCGCCGCGAGGAGCCGAAGGGGCCGATCCAGCTCGACGAGGCCCTGCGGGGGATCCTCGAGGGGCACGCGCGCCAGCTCTCGCGCCTGGAGGCGGCGGTGCGGTCGTTGCACGCGACCGATCAGGAGCAGCAGCGGCTCATCGAGGGCGCCGTGCGGCACGTCGGGCTCGTGCGCTACGACGCGTTCGAGGACGTGGGCGGGCGGCTGTCGTTCAGCTGCGCCCTCCTCGACGACGCCGGCAACGGCGTGGTGCTGACCTCGATCAACGGGCGGCAGGACACGCGGGTGTACGCGAAGCCGATCCTCGCCGGGAAGAGCAGCTACCACCTCTCGGTGGAGGAGGACGAGGCGATCCGGCAGGCGCTCGGGCGGCAGGCGGTGCGGGCGTCGTGATCTGGCGGCGCGAGGAGCAGGAGGCGGCGGGGGAACCACCGGAGACGGGGGGACGACGCATGGCGGAGAACCAGGGCGGTGAGGTCACGATCGTCGGCAAGGGGGCCAAGCTCGAGGGCACGGTGGTCTCGGCCGGGTCGCTGCGGATCGACGGACAGGTCAAGGGCCAGATCAACGCGGACGGCGACGTGATGCTTTCGCCGCAGAGCCAGGTCGAGGCGGACATCCGCGCGCAGAACGTCGCCGTGGCCGGCCGCTTCAAGGGCACGATCGTCGTGAAGGGGCGCGCGGAGATCTCGCGCGGCGGCCGGGTCGACGGCGACATCACCTCGAAGACGCTCGTGATCGAGGAGGGCGCGATCTTCCAGGGGCAGAGCATCATGGATCAGCCGCAGCCGGGCCAGGCCGCGGCGCCGCCCGCCCGGGAGGCGGCCCCGGCGCAGCCGGAGAAGGTGGGCTAGTGCTCGACGTCCGGGCGATCCGCGAGGACCCCGAGCCGTTCCGCCGCGGCCTGGCCCGGCGCGGGCTCGGCGAGGTCGTCGACGAGATCCTCGCGCTCGACGCGCGGCGTCGCTCGCTCACGGCCCGGGTCGAGGAGCTGCGGGCCGAGCGCAACCGCGTCTCGAAGGCCGTCGGCCGCGCGCAGGACGAGGAGCGCGAGCGCCTGATCGCGCGGGCGGCGGAGTGCTCGGCGGAGCTCGAGCGGCTCGAGCCCGAGCTCGAGCAGGTCGAGCGGGAGCTCTCCGAGCTCCTCGCCCGCACGCCGAACGTGCCGCACGAGAGCGCCCCCGACGGGTTCACGGAGGAGGACGCGGTCGAGGTCCGCCGCCGAGGCGAGCCGCCGGCCTTCGACTTCCCGCCGCGGAGCCACGAGGAGCTCGGCGCGCTCCTCGGGGTCCTGGACACCGAGCGCGGCTCCCGCACGAGCGGCTCGCGCTTCGTCTACCTGCTCGGGGACCTCGTCCTCGTGCAGTGGGCGCTCGTCCGGCACGCCCTCGACATCCTGGTCCGCCGCGGCTTCACGCCGGTCATCCCGCCCGTGCTCGTGCGCGAGGAGGCCATGTTCGGCACGGGGTTCCTGCCCACCGACGAGGCCAACCTCTACGTCACGACCGAGGACCGCCTGTACCTCGTCGGGACCTCGGAGGTCTCGCTCGCGGCCTACCGGATGGGCGAGATCATCGAGGAGGCCGACCTGCCGCAGCGGTTCGCCGGCTACTCGACGTGCTTCCGCCGCGAGGCCGGCAGCTACGGCAAGGACCTCGGCGGGATGTTCCGCGTCCATCAGTTCGACAAGGTGGAGATGTTCAGCTTCACCCGCCCCGAGGACTCCTGGGACGAGCACGAGCTCCTCGTCGGCATCGAGGAGGAGATCATCGGCAACCTCGAGCTGCCCTACCGCGTGGTGAACATCGCCGCCGGGGACCTCGGGGGTAGCGCGGCGAAGAAGTACGACATCGAGGTCTGGCTCCCCGGCCAGGGCCGCTACCGCGAGCTCACCAGCTGCTCCAACTGCACCGACTACCAGGCCCGCCGGCTGCAGACGCGGGTGCGGCGCTCGGACGGGACGATCGAGGCCCTGCACACGCTGAACGGGACCGCGACGGCGATCGGCCGCACCCTCATCGCGATCCTGGAGAACCACCAGCGCGCCGACGGCTCGGTGGCCATCCCGGCCGCCCTGCACCCGTACCTGCCCGAGGACCTCCGCGAGCTCCGCCCCCGCGCCTGAGCGCCCCAACGCCCTCGCTCCCTGGACCGGGCTCAGGCCATGCCCTAGCGTGGTCGATACCCGTACCGTGGAGGCCCGCGTGACGGAGCAGGTGGACCGAACGAGCCTGCCGGAGCTCGGCGACCCGTCGGTCGCCGCGGCCCTGCGCCTGCCGCTCGCGGCCCTCGTCTACGACGTCGGCACGTTCCGGGTCCTCGCCGCGAACGACGCGGCCTGCGAGCTCGCGGGCCGCGATCGCGACGAGCTGCTGCGGGGGACCATCCTGGACCTGCTCCTGCCGGAGGACGTGGAGGCGCTCCGGGCGAGGATCCCGGCCCGGGGCCCGCTCCTCACCGAGCGCTGGAGGATCGCCCGCGGCGACGGGAGCGTGGTCTGGGTCCACACGGGGTCCACCGACGTCTCCTTCCGCGGCCGGGCGGCGCGGCTGCTCGTCGCGATCGACGTGACGGGGCGCGAGCGCGCGCTCGAGGAGCTCCGGGCGAGCGAGGCCCGCCTGCGGGCGCTCGTCGGCTCGATCGACGAGGTCCTGTTCGAGTTCGACCGCGACGCGACGTGCCTCGGCATCTGGACCGTGAACGAGGCGCTGCTCGTCGCCCCACGGGAGCAGATGCTCGGGCGGACCGTCGTGGAGCTCGTCGGCGAGCAGCGCGGGCGCCCGATCGCGGAGGCGATCGCGCGGGTGATCGACTCGGGACGCGCCGAGACGATCGAGTACGACGTGGACCTCGCGGACGGGACCCACTGGGCCCTCGCGCGGGTCGCGCCGATCCCCGGCCCCGACGGCCGCCCCCGCACGGCCTCCTTCCTCGCCCGTGACATCACGAGCCGCGTGCGGGCCGAGCAGGAGCTGCGCCGAGCCGAGGAGCGGTGGCGCACCCTCGTGGAGCAGCTCCCGGCCGTCGTGCTCGTGGAGCGCCCGAGCCCGGACCCCTCCCAGCTCCTCATCGAGTACCTGAGCCCTCGGGCCGAGGAGATCTACGGCTACCCCCTCGAGGTGATGACCGATGCGCGGCACTGGGCGCGGAGCCTCCACCCCGAGGACCGGGAGCGCGTGCTCGCGGCGAACGCCCGGGCGGAAGCAACGGGCGAGCCCTTCGACGAGACCTACCGGGTCCGCCGCGGCGACGGATCGTACGTGTGGACCCGCAGCACCTCCCGGCTGATCCGGGACCCGGAGGGGTACCCGCTGGAGTGGGTCGGCGTCGAGCTCGACGTCACCGCGCAGATGGAGGCCGTGGAGGCCCTGCACCTCGCCGAGGAGCGGTACCGGACGCTCGTGGAGCAGCTCCCCGCCGTGGCGTTCGAGCTCGTGCGGGGTGGGAGCCCCTCGGACCTGGTCTTCACGTACCTCTCGCCGCAGGTCGAGCGGGTCTTCGGCCACCGGGCCGAGGAGCTCACCGGGGACCCAGGTCGCTTCGCCGAGCTCGTCCACCCCGAGGACCGCGAGCGGGTCGTGACCGCCGTCGGCCGGGCCTCGGCCGAGGAGGGCACGTTCGACGAGACCTTCCGCGTCCTGCGTCCGGACGGCTCCGTGGCCTGGCTCCACGGGCGGGCCGCGCCCGTGC
Organism: uncultured Actinomycetes bacterium; assembly: GCA_964640965.1. Lineage (GTDB taxonomy): Bacteria > Actinomycetota > UBA4738 > UBA4738 > HRBIN12 > HRBIN12. Next base: position 18,614 of record CAZXJB010000012.1, read on the forward strand.
TGGACGGGCAGGGGCAGATCGTGAGCTGGGAAGGGATCGCCCTGGACGTGACCGCCCAGATCGAGGCCGCGGAAGCCCTGCGCCGCGGCGAGGAGGAGCGCCGGGCCCTGCTCGCGCGGCTGGTGAGCGCGCAGGAGGAGGAGCGGGCGCGGATCGCCGCCGACATCCACGACGACCCGCTGCAGGCGATCGTCGCGGTGGGGATGCAGCTCGACCTGCTCGCCGAGGAGTGCGAGGGGAGCCCGGCCCTCGCGCGCATCCACGGACTGCGGGAGTCGGTCGGTCGCGCGGTGACGCGCCTGCGGACCCTGCTGTTCGAGCTCGCGCCGCCCTCGCTGGACTCCGGGCTCGCCGAGGCCGTGATGGAGCTCGGGGCCCGCGATGCGGCGCTCGGCGTCGAGCTCTCGGTGGAGGACCGGTCGAGCGTCGAGCTCCCGATGGAGGCACGGGCGGCGGCGTTCCGGATCGTCCGGGAGGCGCTCGCGAACGTCCGCAAGCACGCCCGCGCGCGCCGGGCGTGGGTCCGGATCGAGGACCGGGACGGCGGCGTGCGCATCCTCGTGGAAGACGACGGCGTGGGCATCCCGCCGGAGCAGGTGGAGGGCGCGCCCGGCCACTTCGGCCTGCGGAGCATGCGCGAGCGCGCGGCCCTGTGCGGCGGGTGGCTCGAGGTCGGGCCTCGGCCGGAGGGCGGGACGCGGGTGGAGGTCTGGCTCCCCCCGCGGCCCCGCGCGGCTCAGCCCTGATCGGCGTGGAGGCCGAGGGTCCGGAAGGTCTGGAACGCGAGGTCGGCGTACCGACGCTCGAGGGCCTCCAGGCGCTCCAGGGTGGCGCGCTGCTCGGTCACGTCGAGCGCGATGCCGTGCCAGTAGCGGGGGCGCCCCATCTCGTCCCGGACGAGCACGGCCCGGCTGTGCAGCCACACCACCCGCCCGTCCCTGTGGAGGATCCGGTAGACCTCGTCGAAGGGCTCGCCGGTCGCCTCCGAGCGCGCATCGGCCGCGAGCACCCGCTCGCGGTCGCTCGGGTGGAGGATCCGACGGTAGGCGGTCGGGTCGGTCACGAGCTCCTCGATCGTGTAGCCCGTGATCGTCTCGGCCTGGGGCGAGAGGTAGAGGAAGCGCGTGAGCTCGGGCGAGGTCTTGGGCTCCACGACGTAGACGATGGCCGGGACCTGCTCGACGAGCACCTGGTAGCGCTCGTGCGCCTCGCGAGCCTGTGCCTCGGCCTCCTTCCGCTCGGTGATGTCGACCATGAGGCCCTGGAACAGGCGGGGACGGCCGTCCGCGTGGCGCTCCACGAGCTCCGCCTGATCGCGGACCCACACGATGTGCCCGTCCCGGTGGAGGAACCGGTACTCCTCGGCGAAGGGCTCGCCCGTGGTCTCGGAGCGCAGCGTCGCGGCGATCACGCGCCGGCGATCGTCGGGGTGCAGCCGTGACATCCAGAAGTCCGGGTCGCGGTGCCACTCCTCCACCGTGTAGCCGAGGAGGTCCGTGATGCGCGGGCTCGTGTACGCCTCGGCGAGCCCCTCCCCGACGCCCCACGTGTAGGTGACGGCCGGGATCTGCTCGACGAGGAGCCGGTAGCGGCGCTCGGCCTCGGCGAGCTCCGCCTCCGCCCGCCGCCGCTCCGCCACCTCGAGGGCCATGAGGGCGTTGGCCTCCTCGAGCTCCGCCGTCCGCTCGGCGACCCGGCGCTCCAGCTCCGCGTGCGCCCGGCGCAGCCGCTCCTCGGCGTCCTTGAGCTCGGTGATGTCGAGCTGGATCCCCTGCCAGTACAGGGGCCGGCCCTCGGCGTCCCGGACGAGGGTGGCGACGTCCCGGAACCACACCGCTCGGCCGTCGGCTGCGATGAGGCGGTACTCGCGGCTCCACGGCGCGCCGGTGCGGTTGTGCTCGTCGAGCGCCGCGAGGGCGGGCTCGCGGTCGTCGGGGTGCAGGAGCTCCATCCAGATGTCGGGCTGATCCAGCCACTCCTGGCGCGTGTAGCCGAGGGCGCGCTCCACCTGGGGGCTCACGTAGAGCGTCCGGCGGTCGTCGTCGGGGGCGACGACGTAGACGATCGCGGGGAGGTTCTCGACGAGCGCCCGGTACTGCTGCTCGGCGCGACGGAGCGCCTCCTCGTGCTGCTTCTCCTCGGTGACGTCGTAGAGCACGCCCTGCCAGAAGAGCGTGCGGTCCTCGTCGTCGCGGACGGGGACGGCGCTGTCCCGGATCCACACGACCCGGTCGTCGGCCGAGACCATGCGGTACTCGCACTCGAACGGCTCGCCCCGCTCCCGCGCGCGCCGCCACGTCTCGGCGATCAGGTCGACATCCTCCGGGTACACCTGCCGGTACCACTGGGTGGGGTCGCGGAGGTAGCGCTCCGGCGGGTAGCCGAGGAGCTCCTCCACCTGGGGGCTGAGGTAGAGCGTCTCGGGGCGCTGGTCGTCGGTGTCGATGTAGACGACGGCGGGGACGCGCTCGACCAGGTGCCGGTAGAGCTGCTCGCTCCACGGCCCGAGGCGCGGAGCCATCGCGTCGCGCTCCGCCCCGGACGGGGTGCTCGGCACGGTCCCTCGCGCCATGGCCGCATCCTACGGCGAGCGGCCGACGCGCGCGCCGGGCTAGACTCGGCCCGGGAGGGTGGCCGAGCGGACGAAGGCGACGGTCTTGAAAACCGTTGGCGGGGCGACCCGCTCGTGGGTTCGAATCCCACCCCTCCCGCCTCAGGCGGTCGGGGTGTCGGTCTGCAGGTGGATCCGGTTGCGGCCGCCCAGCTTGGCCCGGGCCAGGGCGTCCTCGGCCCGCCGCAGCACCTCTCGTTCCCCCTCTCCGGCCCGGGCGAGGACCGCGCCGCAGCTCACGGTCACCGTGACGGGCCGTGCGGCGAGCTCGAGCTGGGAGTGGGCGACGAGCGCGCGGAGGCGCTCCACGGCTCGCTCCAGCCGGTCTGCGTCCACGCCGGCGAGCACGGCGAGGAACTCGTCGCCGCCGTAGCGACCGACCACGTCGAATGGCCGGGCCGCGCCGGCGAGCGTCCGGGCGACCATGCGCAGGACCGCGTCCCCCGCGTCGTGGCCCAGGCGCTCGTTCAGGCGCGTGAACCCGTCGAGGTCGAGGAGGGCCACGCCGACGGACCAGCCGTAGCGCTCGAGCTCGTCCAGGCGCGAGCGCAAGAGCCCTTCGACGAGGCGCCGGTTGGGGAGCTCGGTCAGGGGGTCGACGAAGGCGAGCTCCTCGAGCTCCCGGATCTGCTCGAGGGCCGCCATCCGCTTGGTGGCATCGTCGAAGGACTCGACGGCGCCGATGATCACCCCGTGGCGGCGGATCGGGGCGGCCTTGACGAGCACGGGGACGCGGTGGCCGTCGCGGTGCTTCAGGAAGACCTCGACCTCGCGCGGCATGCCGTCGTGCATCGTGGCGAGCAGCGGGCAGCCCTCGCGGCACAGGTTCCGGCCGGTCTCGTCGGTGTGGACGAGCACGTTGTCCCGGCACCGCCGACCGAGCACCTCCGACGCCGGCCGCCCGGTGATGCGCTCGGCGGCCCGGTTCCAGTAGGTGATGCGACGCTCGCGGTCGACGAAGTACACGCCCTCGCTCAGCCCGTCGAGGAGCTCGCGGTAGAAGCTCCGGTCGGGCGAGATCTCGTCCATCCCAGAGAGGTCATCGGCCGCTGCGGCCCCGGGCTCGAGCGTGGTCGCCCGCAGACCGGGCGCCGCGGCTCCGTATGCTGGAGGCCGCGCCCGCGGGGCCGCCCGCGCCCGCGGAGGAAGGACGGACGGATGACCGAGCCGATCGGCGTGCTGGTGATGGCCTACGGGACCGCGACGGGACCCGAGGACATCGAGCGCTACTACACGGACATCCGCGGCGGCCGTCCGCCGACCCCCGAGCTCCTCGCGGAGCTCCGCGAGCGCTACGCGGCGATCGGGAACCGGTTCCCGCTCCTTGCGACCACGCGCGCGCAGGCCGAGGGTCTCGAGCGCGAGCTGAACGCGATCGAGCCGGGCCGGTTCCGGACCTACCTCGGGATGAAGCACTCCCCGCCCTCGATCGCCGACGCGGTGGCCGAGATGCGCCGGGACGGGATCCGGCGTGCCGTGGGGATCGTGATGGCCCCGCACTGGTCCGCGATGTCGACCGAGACCTACCGCGAGCGCGTCGAGGCGGCGGTGCGCGAGCACGGCGGCCCGGCCTTCACGTTCGTCGAGAGCTTCCACGACCACCCCCTGTTCGTCGAGCTCCTCGCCCGCCGCGTGGCGAGGGCCCTCGCGAGCCTCGGGCCGGCCGAGCGCGAGGGCGCGGTGGTGGTCTTCACCGCGCACAGCCTGCCCGTCCGCACCCTCGAGGACGGGTCGCTCCGCTGCAAGACGTGCGAGGCCTGCCCGGAGGGGTGCCGGTACGAGCGCGAGCTCCGGGGGACGGCCCAGCTCGTGGCCGCGGAGCTCGGGCTCGAGCGGTGGCGGACCGCCTGGCAGAGCGTGGGGCGGACCCGCGACCCCTGGTGGGGTCCGCCGATCGAGGAGGTGATCCCCGTGCTCGCCGAGGAAGGGCACCGGGCCGTCGTGGCCTGCTCGGCGGGGTTCGTGGCCGACCACCTGGAGACGCTCTACGACCTGGACGTCGCCTGCCGGCGGATCGCGGAGGAGGCCCAGATCGCCTTCGCCCGGACCGAGATGCCGAACGAGGATCCGGCGTTCGCGCGGGCGCTCGCCGCCGTCGTGCGCGAGCACCTCGCCGCGGCCCCGTGAGTCTGCGCGTCGTCGTCGGCGGGGGCGTGGCCGGGCTCACGACGGCCTACCGGCTCCACGCCGCGGGCATGGAGGTCCTCGTCCTGGAGGCAGAGCGCGAGCCGGGAGGCAAGGTCCGGTCGGTCGAGGTCGGCGGGCTCGAGCTCGAGGCGGGGCCCGACTCGCTCCTCGGTCGCAAGCCCTGGGGGGTCGAGCTCTGTCGGGAGCTCGGGCTCGGGGACGACCTCGTCTCGCCGGCGCCCGTCCCGACCCACGTCTACACGGACCGGGGGCTGCTGCGGTTCCCGAGCGGGCCCTTCGGGATCTCAACGGACGTCGGCGAGCTCCTGCGCTGGCCGGGCATGTCGCTCGCGGGCAAGCTCCGGGCCGCGGCGGACCTGACGCTGCCCCGTCGCCGCGTGGAGGGGGACGAGTCCCTCGGGTCGCTCCTGCGGCGGCGGATCGGGGACGAGGCGACCGAGCGGCTCGTCGCGCCGCTCCTCGGCGGGCTGTTCGCGGGGGACGTGGATCGCCTGAGCGTGCGGGCGACCTTCCCCGAGCTCGCGGCCTGGGAGCGCGACCACGGGAGCCTCCTGCTCGGGGCGAAGGCGCAGATGCGGGCCGCGGCGGCGAGCCGTCGGCCCGGCGAGGATCCGCCGCCGATGTTCCTCCGCCTCCGCGGTGGGCTGCGGCGCCTCGTCGAGGCGCTCGCGTCGGCGATCGGGCGGGAGCGCCTGCGGCTCGGCACCCCCGCGAGCGCCATCGAGCGGACCGGCGAGGGCTACCGGGTCCTGGCGGGCGGGGAGGCGCTCGAGGCCGACGCCGTCGTGCTCGCGACGCCCGCGTTCGTCGCGGCGGAGCTGCTCGCGCCCCTCGCGCCCTCGGTGGCCGAGCCGCTCGCGGCGATCCCCTACGTCTCGACCGCCGTGGTGCTGCTCGTGTATCCCGAGGGCACGGGGCGGGCGCTGCCGGCCTCCTCGGGGTTCGTCGTGCCGAGGGGCACGCTCGCGATCACCGCCGCGACGTTCGTCTCGCGCAAGTGGCCCGAGGCGGCGTTCGGCGACCGCGCGGTGGTGCGCTGCTTCGTGGGCGCGAGCGGGACCGAGGACCTCCTCGACCAGCCCGACGAGGACATCGTCGAGGGCGTCGGACGGCAGCTCGCGGCCATCGTCGGCCTGCCCGAGCGCCCCGAGGCCTCGCGGGTGGTCCGCTGGCCCCGGGCGATGCCCCAGTACGAGGTCGGGCACCTCGAGCGGGTGGCGGAGATCGAGGGGGCCCTCCCGCCGGGCGTGTTCGTCGTCGGCCAGGCCTACCGCGGCGCGGGCATCCCCGACTGCGTGCGCCAGGCGAACGAGCTCGCCGCCCGGATCACAGCCGCTTCCACCAGTCGGGCATGACGACCACGACCTCGGCGCGGGAGCGGGCGTCGCGCAGCCACGCCGCGTAGGCCTCGTCGCGGGCCTGCTGCAGGAGCGTCTCGCGCAGCGAGCGCCGGACCTCGAGCAGCGGCGTGATGGTCCCGTCGACCTCCTCGAACTCGTCGCGGTGCTCGCGGTAGTAGGCGCGGATCTCCTCGCCACTCACCGTCACGTCGCGGGTGACCGCCGCGTAGACCCGCGCGCCGACGAGCTGCAGCCGGATCCGGCGCTCGAGCTCCTCTCGGGTCATGTGCTGGGAGGCGAGCCACTCCTCGAGACCCTCGCCCTCGGGGAGCAGGCTCTCGACGCGCTGCAGGTGCACCGCGACGTCCTCGTCGGTCACGGCGATCCCGAGCTCGGCGGCGGCGTGGATCAGGACCCGGTCGTCCACGAGGGACCCAAGGACCCGGTCGGGCCAGTCCTCCCCGAGCGTCTGCTCGATGTCGCCGTGGACGGAGGCCAGGCTCTCGACCCGGGCGCGGGCCTCGGCGAGGTGGATCGGGTCCCCGTCGACCCTGGCGATCACGGGGCCGAGGTCGGGGCCCGCGGGGGGCGCCCACGGACCGAGGCGCAGGGCGTAGGCGAGGGCGAGGGTCGCGATCAGGGCGGCGGCGAGGAGGCTCGCGGGCACGAGGCGGCTCTTCATGGTCGGACTCCTGGGCTCGGCAGCGGTCGGGGGACGAACGGTCTGGTCGGCGAGACCGCGTGGCAGCGGTCGGCGCACCAGGTGCCCGTGTGGCAGGTCAGGCACTGCGCGGGGCTCTCCTGGCCGACGGAGGCCCCGTGCGTGCCTACCCAGCCGGGCGGGTGCGGCTCGCCGTGGCACCTGGCGCAGGTCGTGTCCTGGTGGCAGGCGAGGCACGTGTCGCGGTCGGCGCCGGTGAGGTCGGTGGGCGGCACGAGCGGGGTGGCGCCGCGGGCCTCGAACGCGCCCTTCGGATGGCACACGTCGCAGCGGACGGCGGCGTCCCGAGGCGCGCCGAGCAGGTAGAAGTGCGGGAGCGAGCCGGGCGGGTGGCACGTCCCGCAGGCGCTCGGCTCGCGGACCTCCGGGTGGCAGTCGGCGCAGACCGACTCCTGCGGGTGCGGCGGGCTCGGGTGCGGGGTCTCGGGGTGGCAGTCGACGCAGGCGAGGCCGAGCTCGGCGTGGAGCGGGTGGTCCATGTAGACCGAGAAGCGCCGCCGCTTCGCGTAGTCGCGGTGGCAGTCCACGCAGGCCGTGAAGTCCGGCTGCGGCGAGGGGGCCCTGGGGCCCTCCCAGAGCGGCGCGATCCAGCCCTCGTAGGCCCGGCGCGCGGTCCGCGTGATGCGCTCGCGCAGGCCGGGCTCGGCGTCGGTGCCCGACCAGATGCGCTCGGCCGAGGCGGCGACGCCCTCGAGCCGCTCCGCGGTCCGCGGCGAGACGAACACGGCGGCGACGAGCGCGCCCTCGGCGAGGAGCAGGACGAGGACGACGGCGACGAGCACGACGAGCCCCTTGCCGCCGCGCCGGTCCGAACGCCTGGGCATCGTCCCTCACCTCGCGTAGAGGTCCTGCTCGCGGTGGACCTGGTGCTCCGCGTGACAGGTGGTGCAGTCGCTCCGCGGGTGGCACAGCAGGCAGCTCTGGGTGCCCTCGTCCTGCAGCTCGCGCCAGTGCTCGCCGAGCCAGCGGGCGTCGTGGGGGATCTCCGTCCCGTGGCAGCCCGCGCAGAAGGTCTGCGGGTGGCAGCCCTCGCAGGCACCGATGCCCTGCTCGCGCTCGGTCGGGCCGTGGAGCGAGATCCAGCCCTTCGGGTGCGGGTAGGTCTCGCGGAGGTGGCACGCCTCGCAGAAATCCGGCTCGTGGCAGGCGGTGCAGGAGGCGGCGTCCGCCACGGCGTCGCCCCCGTGCGCCTGCACGTACAGCCGCGGGTGCGGGCTCTCGCCCTGCACCGGTTGCGTGGGCCGGGCGAAGCCGACGAGACGGAACGGCGGGTGGCTCACGTCCCCGTGGCACGAGGCGCACGAGGCACGGGTGCCGTGCGCCGCGGCGAGCTCCGGGGTCCGAGCGAGGTCGGTGTGGCAGGAGGCGCAAGGCCGGGCGCCGAGGATCCCCTGGGCCGCGTTCCACGGCGTGAACGTGGCGAAGGCCTCCCGCGCGAGACCGGGCACGTAGCGGAGCGACCCCGCGAGCCCGGGCCCGGTGTGGCAGGCCAGGCACGGGACGTCGGCGTGCACCGACCGCAGGCTCGAGGCGGTCGCGGCCTGCATCTCGTGGCAGCTGGAGCAGAACGCGCTCGAGGTCGCGACCCGGTGCCAGCCGACCAGCGCGAGGCCGAGCGCGAGCAGGCCGCCCACGACGAGCAGGCCTGCGAACCCGCGGTGCCTGCCGCGTCGGCGCTCACGGCGCTCGTCCTCCGGTCGCCCGGTCTCCACGGATCCCTCCTCCGCCTACGGGCTGCCGCCTCCGTCCTCGGCCTGCTCGGCGCCGGCGGCCGCCCCGCCGCCCGTCGGGCCCGTCGCGCCGCCGATGTCGGGGTGCCCGGGCGGCAGGCCCTGCTGGAGCTGCTCATCGGACAGGGGCGGGGCGATCGGGAACGAGCCCGGCTGCTGGACGCCGACGACGGGCTGGGTCGCCGGCTCTTCCTCGTAGAGGGCGGTGACCAGCACGCCGGCGCCGAAGGCGAGGGCCATGAACAGGACCACGAGCCACAGCTCGATCCGCGCTCGGAGCACCGCGCGCAGCCCGCCGTTCGGCACCTCGTCGGTGTGGGTCGCAGCGCTCGCCATCGTGGTTCCTCCTCTCATCCGGCCCCGGCGGGGGACGCCGAGGGTTGCGGCGAGCCGAGCAGGAGCGCCCGGTCCGCCCACAGGTCTTCCGCGGTGAAGTCCTCGGGCCCCTGCCGGTGGCACGTGCGACAGGTGTCGGTCGCGTGGCACTGGAAGCAGGTCTCGGCGCCGCGGTTGCGGACGACCTCCGGGTGCCAGGAGATCCAGGTCCGTTCCGTGGGCCCCTGCGGGTGGTGGCAGCGGTCGCAGGCGTCGCGCCGGACGAGCGGCGCGCGCGGGTGGCAGCGCTCGCACAGCGCGGGGTCCTCGAAGAAGAGCTCGGTGTGGGGGCGTTCCTCGAACCCCGTCGGGTGCGGCAGGGTGAGGCCGTGGCAGCTCGTGCAGAAGCTCTGCCGGTGGCAGGTCGCGCAGTCGAAGGGGTTCGCCAGCGCGGCCCCGGCGTGCCGATCGCGGACCCAGTCGGCCGCGAGGTGCGTCCGGGGCTCGGGGTTGAGATCCTTCGGGTGGCAGAGCGTGCACGCACCCGGCGCCCGGGCGCCCTCCTCCAGCGAGTGGCACTGGGAGCAGGTCACCATGGTCGGTCGGTTCGTGCGGTCCGGCTCGTGCGTGTTCGCGACGTGGCAAGCCGCGCAGTCGGAGACGCCGATGCCGAAGTGGCGCTCGTGCGTGAACAGGAGCGTCGGGCGCTTGCCCTCCTTGAAGAGCTTGTCGAGGTCGGCATGGCAGTCGCTGCAGTGCAGGAAGCTCGTGGCGGCGGGCGTGATCGGCACCGGGGTCGGGGACGGCTCGGTCCGCTCGCCCCGCAGCATCCCGACGGCGAGCAGCGTGACCACGATCACGAGCACCGCCGGCACGGCCGCGGCCGAGCTCCAGGCGCGCGGCCGCGCCCCGCGGGGCTCGTCCTGGGGCTCCTCGGGCGGAGGCGCCCCCGCGATCGGGCGCTCGGTCGGGCCGCCGGGTTCGACCGGCTCGACCGGCTCGACCGGCTCGCCGGGAGATCCCTCCCGCGCCTCCGGGTCGATGGGCTCGTCGCTCACCGGGTGAACCTCCTCACGCGCCGACGGTGGGCCCGCCCTCGCTCGGCGGCGTCGGCGCCGGCGGGCCCTGCCGGTGGCAGGTCTCGCAGTCCGTCGGTGCGACCTTCCCGTTGTGGCACCGCATGCAGGTGTCCATCGTCGGGAAGGTCGCCGAGCCGATCGGGACCGTCTCGAGATGCGCGACCGTGGAGTGGCAGTTCATGCACTTCCCGCCGGCCCCGATGATGTGCGAGTGGCTGACGGTCACCCCCGTCTCGGGACTGGTGGAGTCGCGCTCGAGGACGTCCTCGTGGCAGCGCAGGCACGAGGCGTTCGGGACCGCGGCGTTGAACGAGTCGTCCGTGAAGTCGCCGGTGATGTAGTTGGCGACCACCTGGAGCCCGGCGATCTTGCCGCCGAGGAAGCCGAAGAAGCCCGGCATCGTGTGACAGGTCTCGCAGTTCACGTCCTGGTGCGGCGAGCGGGCCCAGGCCGCGACGTACTCGTTCATCACGTGGCAGCGGTTGCAGAACTGCGGCTGCGACGTCCACCAGAAGCTGAACGCGGAGAGCAACAGGATCCCGCCGCCGACGAACCCCATCATCGAGGTGGAGACGACGAGGTAGCGACGGCGGCGGCCCTCCCCCGGGACGGGAGCGGTCTCCTGCTCGCGCACCCGCTCGCGCCGCTGCCTCATCGTGCCGTCCCTCCGTCCGTCCTCGCGCCGCTCTCCGCCGCGGTGTCCGGGGCTCCGTCGAGCCCGAACAGCCACCGGGCCGCCTCGAGCAGGCCCTCGTCGCCGCGGGCGCTCGCCTCCTTCGCCCGGACGGTCGGGGTGTGGACGACCTTGCGGACGGTCCGGCGGATCGCCCGCTCGACCGCGGCGCGCTGCCGCTCGTCGAGCCCGGCGATCCTCGCGGCGGCCCGGGCCTCGGCCTCGGCCACGCGCGCCGCCTGCGCCTGGATCGCCGCGACGACCGCGTCGGCCGGCTTCGAGCGGAACCAGGCGATGCACCTCTCGGCCTCGACGAGGACGACGTCGGCGGCGGCTTCGAGCTGCGCCCCGCGCCCGCCGGGCGCGGTGAACCCCTCTCGGTCCAGGCGGCCGAGGTCGAACAGGTCCAGGCCGTCGCCCCGCTCGCCCACCTCAGGGTGCACGTTCCTCGGCAGGCCGAGGTCGATCACGACGAGCGGCCGACCACGCCGGGCGGGGAGCACCCGCGCGAGTCGCTCGCCGTCGATGAGGGGCTCCTGCGCCGAGGTCGCGAAGACCGCCGCATCGGCGCGTCCGAGCGCGGGCTCGAGGCCATCGATCGGCGCGCTCGTCCCGCCGACCTCGCCCGCCAGCTCCGCCGCCGCTTCGGGACGCCGAGCGATGACGCGGACGCGCGCCTCGGCGCGGGCGAGGGCGCGGGCCGTCGCGGTCGCCATCCGGCCGCTGCCGACGACCGCCACCTCCCGGCCCGCGAGGTCACCGAGGGTCGCCTCCATCGCCCGCACCGCAGCCTTCGGGAAGGACTCGTGGGCCCGCGCGAGCCCGGTGCTGGCGCGGGCGCGCTTGCCGGCCTCGAGCGCCCACCGGAAGAGCCCGTGCAGGTGCGGGCCGACGGCGCCGAGGTCGGCAGCGCGTCTGTAGGCCTCGCGCACCTGCCCCTGGATCTCGGACTCGCCGACGACCATCGAGTCGAGCCCGGCGGCGACCCTGAACAGGTGCCGGATCACCTCCTCGCCGCGGAGCACCGCCGTGCGGCTCCGGGTCCAGCCGGACGGGAGGTCCTTCAGGTCCTCGAGGAAGAGACGGATCTGCTCGCTCGCGGCCTCCGGATCGCTGACCCAGGCGTAGATCTCGACCCGGTTGCAGGTGGACAGCACGATCGCCTCCCGCACGTCCGGCGCTCGGAGGAGGCAGGGGAGGGCCTCGGCGAGCTCCTCGGGCGCGACGGCGCACCGTTCGAGGTCCTGGAGCGCCGCGTGGCGGTGGGACATCGTGAGGGCGAGGAGCGACATCACCCCTCACCTCCCGCCGCCGGGTCGGGCGTGCGGGGTCTGGGGCCGCGATGCCCGTTCCCGCGGGGCTCGGCGACCTCGACCGGCACGCGGGCGAGCAGGGCCTCCTCGGCGCCGCTCGCCTCCAGGAGCTCGGCGAAGCTCACGTCGAGCGCCTCGCGCAGGCGCTCCTGCGCGAGGACGAGGTACGGGAAGGCCGGGCAGTGACCCTCGTGGACGCAGCCGCCCGGCTGACGCAGGCACTCGATGATGGCGAGCGGTCCCTCGACGGCCTCGATGACCTCCAGGAGCGTGAAGGCCTCGGGCGCCTTCGCGAGCGCGATCCCCCCGCCGACCCCGCGGCGGGTGGCCAGGATCCCCGCCCGCGCGAGCGACTGCACGATCTTGCCGAGGAAGGTCGGCGAGATCCCCTGGCTCCGAGCGACCCTCGCGGCGCTCGTGTGCCCGGCGCGCGCGACCTCGACGACGCACCGGACCGCGTAATCGGCCTCCCGCGTCACGAGCACGGCCGTTCACCTCCCCTCATCGCGACCTCCGTCCGCCGGCGCGGGCGCGCTCGGCGGCGAGGAGCCGATCCTTCGCCGCCACGCGCAGGCGTCGGTACGTGCGCTCCTCGATCAGGCCGCGCTCGAAGCTGAGGTCGAGCGCGGCGATCTCCTCCACGATCAGGTCGGGGTCCTCGAGCACGGGCTCCGGGGACCGTCCGTCGCCGCCCGCGACCCGCAGGGCCGGCGGCCGGGCGCCGCCCGTCCGAGCGCGGGGCCGGGTCCCGCGCCGCGCCG
>CAZXJB010000013.1:0-2623 GCA_964640965.1 uncultured Actinomycetes bacterium
GGCCGCGGAACCCCGCTATCATCGGTGCGTGCCGCCGCCAGCGCATCGCGCGCGGGTCGGGCACGACGACGGCCGACGCGGAGGGTCGGTCAGCAGGTAGGAGCGGACGATGGCGGTCAGGATCAGGCTGAAGCGGCTCGGCGCGAAGAAGCGCCCGTACTACCGCGTGGTCGTCGCCGACCAGCGGAGCCCCCGCGACGGGCGGTTCATCGAGGCCATCGGCAGGTACCACCCGCTCGAGGACCCCTCCGTGATCGAGATCGACGAGGAGCGGGCCCTGTACTGGCTGGGCGTCGGGGCCCAGCCCTCGGACACCGTCCGGGTGCTGATGGACAAGGTCGGCATCTGGCAGAAGTTCGAGGCCGAGAAGCAGGCGCGGAAGGCGGCCAAGGCCGAGCGGTCGTGAAGGAGCTCCTGGAGTTCCTGGCGCGCGAGCTCGTGGACGAGCCCGACGCGGTCGAGGTCACCGAGAGCGAGGACCAGCGCGGGCTCCTGCTCCAGCTGCGCGTGGCGCCGGAGGACATGGGCAAGGTGATCGGGCGGGGTGGGCGCACGGCCCGCGCGATCCGCTCGGTCGTCCGGGCCGCGGGGACGCGCCGGGGCGTGCACGCCTCCGTCGAGATCGTGGACTGAGATGGCGGAGCCGACCGTCGCGGTCGGCCGAATCACCCGGGCGCACGGCATCGCCGGCGAGGTCGCCGTGCTCGTGCTCTCCGAGGTGCCGGAGCGCTTCGCCGAGGGCGCCGTGGTCCACCTGGAGGACGGCCGGGCCCTCACGGTCCAGACCGCCCGCCCGCACCGAGGGCGCCTGCTCGTCCGCTTCCGCGAGGTCGCCGACCGCACCCAGGCCGAGGCCCTCCAGGGCAAGCTCCTCGTGGTGCCGACCTCGATGTCCCCGCCGCTCCCCGAGGGCTCGTGGTGGGACCACGACATCGAGGGGTGCGCGGTCCGGACCGAGGGCGGCCGGGAGCTCGGCGTCGTGCGCGAGATCATCCACACGGCCGCGAACGACGTCTGGGTGGCGGTGGACGAGGCTGGCGCCGAGACGCTGATCCCCGTCCTGCGGGACGTCCTGCTCGAGGTCGACGTCGCCGCCAAGCGGATCCTCATCCGCGAGATCCCGGGCCTCCTCTGAGGTCTACTTGCGGGACGGTAGGCTACGGGGTCGCAAGTCACGCGCGTGGCTCGATCGCCTGCGGCTGTCGAGCCGCGAGACGCGAGGCAGGGGTTGCTACGCTGCCCGCGTGCGGATCGACGTGCTGACGATCTTCCCCGGGATCTTCGAGAGCCCCCTGCGAGAGAGCCTGCTCGGCAAGGCCATCGCCGCGGGCCTGCTCGACGTGCGCGTGCACGACATCCGGGAGCACGCCGCGGGCCGGCACCGGCAGGTGGACGACGAGCCCTACGGCGGCGGCCCCGGCATGGTCATGAAGCCCGAGCCCATCTTCGCCGCCGTCGAGGCGCTCGGGCCGGGGCCCAAGCGCATCCTCCTCCTGTCGCCCGCGGGGCGGCGCCTGGACCAGACGCTCGTGCGCGAGCTCGCGGCCGAGCCCTGGCTCGTGCTCATCTGCGGGCGGTACGAGGGCGTGGACGAGCGGGTCGTGGAGGGCCTGCCCGCCGAGGAGCTCTCGATCGGGGACTACGTCCTCTCCGGCGGCGAGCTCCCCGCGCTCGTCGTGGTCGAGGCCGTGGCCCGACTCGTCCCCGGCGTGATCGGGCGCGAGGAGTCCCACGAGCGCGACTCCTTCGGCCCCGAGGGGCTCCTGGACCACCCCCACTACACGCGACCGGCCGAGTTCCGGGGGATGCGGGTGCCGGAGGTCCTGCTCTCGGGCAACCACGCTGAGATCGAGCGGTGGCGCCGCGAAGCGGCGCTCGAGAAGACCCGGCGGAACCGCCCGGACCTGCTCGAGGGCGGCTCGGGAGGACGATAGCGGGCGCACGTCTGCTATCGTTGCTGGCCCGCCATGAAGAGCACCGACGTCATCGAGCAGCGGTACCTGCGCGCCGACATCCCGGACTTCCGGCCGGGCGACACCGTCAAGGTGCACGTCCGCGTCGTGGAGGCCGGGCGCGAGCGCATCCAGGTCTTCCAGGGCGTCGTGATCCGGCGCCAGGGCGGCGGCCTGCAGGAGACCTTCACCGTCCGCAAGATCTCCTTCGGCGTGGGGGTGGAGCGCACGTTCCCCGTGCACTCGCCCTCGATCGCGAAGCTCGAGATCGTGAGCCGGGGCCGGGTCCGCCGGGCGAAGCTGTACTACCTGCGGCAGCTGCGCGGGAAGAAGGCCCGGATCCGCGAGCGGCGCGTGCCGGGCGAGGACCTCGCCGCGGTGAACGCGGCCGCCGTCGCGGCGGGGCTCGCGGCCCAGGCCGAGCAGGAGCTCGGGGAGCCGGAGGGGGCCGAAGGGGCCGAGGAGGCGCTCGAGGCCGCCGGCGCCGAGCCGGCGCAGGTCGAGGCGCCCGCCGAGGCCACCGCTGACGGTGGCGCCGCCGAGGTCGAGCCCGCCCTCGTTGCCGGGACCGAGGACCCCGCGGAGGGTTCCGCGGACGAGCCGGCGCAGGGCTGAGACCGTGGAGCAGCCGACCGGCTCCGAGGAGCCGGCGGAGGTGCCTGCACCGAAGC
>CAZXJB010000013.1:2635-31128 GCA_964640965.1 uncultured Actinomycetes bacterium
GGGGTCCGAAGGGGGGACCACGGCCGACGGGGGCTTCACCGCCGGCCCGCGCAAGGGGGCGGAAAGGTCCGACGACGGGGTCCTCGCGTTCCTGCGCGAGCTGCCGGTCCTCATCCTCATCGCGTTCGCCCTCGCGCTCCTGCTCAAGACCTTCCTGATCCAGGCCTTCTACATCCCCTCGGGCTCGATGGAGCCGACGCTCCGCCCCGGCGACCGGGTGCTCGTGTGGAAGGCCTTCGACTCGCCGGAGCGCGGCGACATCGTCGTGTTCGAGGACCCGCACCCCGGCCGCCAGCCCGACCGGGGCCTGATCGGCGGGTTCCTGCACTGGCTCTCGGAGGGGCTGGGGTTCGCCCGCCCCGCGAGCGAGGACTTCATCAAGCGGGTGATCGGCCTCCCGGGCGAGACCGTGGAGCTGCGCGACGGGATCCTCTACGTGGACGGCGAGCGGATCCCCGAGCCCTACCTGCACGGACGGCCCGACAAGCGGGACTTCGGGCCGGTGACGGTGCCGCCGGATGCGCTCTTCGTGCTCGGGGACAACCGCCTGAACTCGAACGACTCGCGCTACGGGCTCGGCTTCGTCCCGAGGGATAAGGTGATCGGTGAGGCGTTCGTGATCATCTGGCCTCCCTCGGACATCGGGTGGGTGCGGTAGCCGTCGATCTCGGGCGGTACGAGCGGGAGCTCCGGGCGCAGGGCTTCTCGCGGATCGCCGGCGTGGACGAGGCCGGCCGGGGGGCGCTCGCCGGCCCGCTCGTCGCGGCCGCCGTGATCCTCCCGGAGGACTTCGACCTGGAGGGGCTCGCCGACTCCAAGGCCCTCTCGCCGGCCTCCCGGGAGGAGCTGTACCGGCGGATCGTCGCCGGGGCGCTCGCGTGGTCGATCCGGCGCTGCAGCCCCGAGCGGATCGACCGTCGGGGGCTGCACCGCATGAACCTGTGGCTGCTGCGCCGCTGCGTGCGGACGCTGCCGGTCGAGCCCGACTACGTGCTCACCGACGGGTTCTCGATCGGGCGCCTCCCGGTGCCGAGCCTGTCGATCCGCAAGGGGGACGCGGTCGTGGCCTCGGTCGCCGCGGCCTCGATCCTCGCGAAGGTCACGCGCGACCGCATCATGGACCGGTACCATCGGCGCTTCCCGGCCTACGGGTTCGACCGCAACCGGGGGTACGGTACCCCCGAGCACCTCGCGGCGATCCGCGAGCGCGGGCCGTGCCCGATCCACCGGCGCTCCTTCGGGGGCGTCGAGGAGGAGTCGGCCGCGGCGCCGGGTCCGGAGGAGGAGGCATGAACCACGACGACGACATCGAGCGGTTCGAGGAGGAGCGGGAGCTCGAGCTCTACCGCGAGTACCGCGACGTCGTGGGGATGTTCTCCTACGTCGTGGAGACCGAGCGCCGCTTCTACCTCGCCAACAGCGTCGAGATCCACGAGCGCGCGGACGGCTGGATCGAGGTGATCCTCGGCGACGCCTGGGTCTGGGACATGTTCCGGCCGGCGCGGTTCGTCTCGAGCGTCCGGGTGCTCACGCGCCGGGACGTGAACGTCGAGGAGCTGCGCAAGGAGGAGGACCTCCGCCTGCCGGAATAGGCCCCGTGCGGGCCCCGCGTGTCGCACCCCGCTCCTACCCTGGCGGCGTGGACGGGCGCGCCGGGCGGGGTCGAGCGGGCGAGGAAGCCGCCCTCGCCGTGTACCGCGGTCGCGGGTTCTCGCTCCTCGCGCGGAACTGGCGCTGCCCCCTCGGCGAGCTCGACCTCGTGCTGGAGCGCGACGGGGCGATCGTGGTCTGCGAGGTGAAGGCCCGCACGGGCACCGCGTTCGGGGGAGGCCACGAGGCCGTGACGCGGGCGAAGCGGGAACGGATCCGCCTCCTGGCGGAGGCGTTCCTCGCGGCCGAGCGCCGGGAGGCGGCCGCGGTCCGCTTCGACGTCGCGAGCGTTCGGCTCGGGCCGCGGGGGCCCGAGGTCGAGCTGTTCGAGGACGCCTTCTAGCTCCTCGCCCGGCGCCGCCTATCATCCGCCGCGTGGAGGGCGGGCGGTGAGCGCGGGATCGTGGGCGGCGCTCGGCATGGCGTTCGCGTTCGCGGTCACGAACGGCTTCCACGACGCCGCGAACGCGATCGCGACGCTCGTCGCCACGAGGGCGGCCCGACCGATCCAGGCCGTCGTGCTGGCCTCGGCCCTCACGCTGCTCGGGCCGCTCGTGCTCGGCGCGGCCGTGGCGGAGACGGTCGCGGGGGTGATCTCGGTCCCGAGGCCGAGCCTCGTGCCCGTGGTCGGCGCGGCCCTGTCGGGAGCGGTCGGCTGGAACCTCCTCACGTGGGCGCTCGGGCTGCCCTCGAGCTCGAGCCACGCGCTCGTCGGCGGTCTCGCCGGGGCCGCCCTCGCGGAGGCCGGACCTGGCGCGGTGCGCTGGACCGGGGACGGGGGGCTCGGGTTCGCCGGGGTGCTCGTGGGGCTCGCGATCTCGCCGCTGTTCGGGGCGGCGGCGGCGGCCTTGCTCGAGCTCCGGCTGCGGCCACGGCTCGCCCGAGCCTCGGCCCGGATCGGGCCCGCGGTGCAGCGGGCCCAGTGGGTGAGCTCCGCGCTCCTCGCGCTCGCTCACGGCGCGAACGATGCGCAGAAGACGGTGGGGCTCGTCGCGGTGCTGGCGTTCGCGAGCGGAGCCGGATCGAGCCGCCACCCGCCCGCGTGGGCCGCGCCCGCGGTCGCCGTCGCGCTCGCGCTCGGCACCGCGCTCGGAGGCTGGAGCATCGCGCGGACGATCGGGCGGCGGATCCTGCGGCTCAGGCCGCTCGACGCGCTCGCGAACCAGGGCGGCTCGGCGGTGGTGATCGTGCTCGCCTCGCTCCTCGGCGCGCCGGTCAGCACCTCGCAGGTCGTAGCATCTTCGGTGGTCGGGGCGGGGATCGGCAAGCGCCGGACGCGCCGGATCCGGTGGCGCGTGGTGCGCGGGATCGCGCTCGCATGGGTCACGACGGTCCCGGCGGCCGGGCTCGTCGCGGCGGCGTCGCTGCCCGTGTGGAGGTGGCTGGCGTGAGGAGCTGGTTCCTGCCGGAGACCCCGGACGTGCTCGGCATGCTCGAGGAGCAGGCCAGGATCACGGTCGGGGGGTTCGAGGCCCTCGTCGACTGGGCGGCGGGGGATCCGACCGGCATGGACCGCGTCCGGGAGGCCGAGCACCGGGCCGACGAGCGCAAGCGCGAGCTCCGCCGCGCGCTGACCGAGGTCTACGTGACGCCCCTCGACGCCGAGGACATCTACACCCTCTCCGAGCGACTGGACACCGTGATGAACGGCGCGAAGGACGCCGTGCGCGAGGCCGAGCTCATGGCGATCGGCCCGGACGAGCACGTGCTCGCGATGTGCTCGCTGCTCGCCGAGGGCGTCCGCCACCTCCAGGAGGCCTTCGCGGGGCTCCGGGAGCGCCGGCCGCGCGCCGAGGGCGAGCGCCCGACCGACGCCGCCGACGCAGCGATCCGCAGCCAGCGGAACCTCGAGCGGGTCTACCGGGCGGCGATGTCGGAGCTCCTCGCAGCGGACGACCTGCGCGAGGTCATGGGCCGCCGGGAGCTCTACCGGCGCCTGTCGCGGATGAGCGAGGACATCATCGAGGTGGCCGAGCGCGTCTGGTACGCGATCCTCAAGGAGGGCTGAGCGCCGCGGGGCTGAGCGCGGCGCGACGCGGCCCGCGCGAGCGGGCGGTCGGGGCTCGCGTGTCAGCGGGTTGGGCTAGCGTCCGGCCATCGTGTACGGGCGGGTGACGGGCGTCAGCATCCTCGGGGTGCGCGGGCACGTGGTCACGGTCGAGGCGCACGTCGGCCGCGGCCTCCCCTCGCTCACGCTGACGGGCCTGCCCGGGGCTCCGGTGCAAGACGCGCGGGACCGGATCCGCCCGGCGGTCGAGGGCGCGGGCCTCTCCTGGCCGATGCGCCGGGTGGTCGTGAACCTCGCGCCGGGCAACCTGCGCAAGGAGGGGCCGGGCCTGGACCTGCCGGTGGCGATGGGGGTGCTCGTGGCCTCGGCCCAGGTGCCCGCCGATCGCCTGGCGGGGTTCGCCTTCGCCGGCGAGCTCTCGCTCAAGGGGGAGCTCCTGCCGACGCCGGGGATCCTCTCGGTCGTGATCGCGGCCGCGCGGGCGGGGCTGCGCGGGGTCGTCGTGCCGGCCGCGAACGTGGGGGAGGCCGCGCTCGTGGAGGGCCTGGAGGTGGTCGGCGCCGGCTCGCTCGCGGAGGTCGTCGGGTACTTCCGCGGCACCTGGCGGCCGCGGGCGGCGGCGGCGCAGCCACCGTCCCCGGCGCCGTCCCCGGTGGTGGACCTCGCCGAGATCCGGGGGCAGGCGCAGGCGCGCCGAGCGCTCGAGGTCGCGGCCGCCGGCGGCCACAACGTGCTCCTCGTCGGCTCGCCCGGCGCCGGCAAGACGATGCTCGCCCGGCGTCTGCCCACGATCCTGCCCGGCATGACGCGGGCCGAGGCGCTCGAGGTCACCCAGCTCCACTCGGTGGCCGGGATGCTCGACGGCGGCGGGCTGCGCACCGAGCGGCCGTTCCGAGCACCCCACCACTCGATCTCGGTCTCGGCGCTCCTCGGCGGCGGGTCCTCGTACCCGCGGCCGGGGGAGGTCTCGCTCGCGCACCATGGGGTGCTGTTCCTGGACGAGCTCACCGAGTTCCGCCGCGACGCGGTCGAGGGGTTGCGCCAGCCGCTCGAGGACGGACGCGTGGTGATCTCACGGATGGCGGGCACGGTGGAGTTCCCCGCTCGGTTCACGCTCGTCGCGGCGGCCAACCCGTGCCCGTGCGGGTTCCTCGGCGATCCGCGCAGACGCTGCGACTGCTCCGACCACCGGCTCCAGGCCTATCGCGGGCGGCTCTCGGGACCGCTGCTCGATCGCATCGATATCCGGCTCCTCGTGCCCCGGCTCTCGCGCCGGGAGCTGCTCGAGGAGGCGCCGGGGGAGCCCTCGGCGGCGGTGCGCGAGCGCGTGGAGCTGGCGCGGGAGCGCCAGCGGCACCGGTACCGGGGGACGGGCTTCCCCTGCAACGCGCAGCTGCCGGGGCCGCTCGCCCGGCGGCTGGCCCGCGTGGGGCCCGCGGCGTGGGAGGTGCTCGCGCAGGCCGTCGACCGGATGGCGCTCACCGGGCGCGGGTTCGACCGCGCGCTGAAGGTGGCCCGGACGGTCGCCGACCTCGCCGGGGCGGAGGAGGTGGGTCCCGAGCACGTCACCGAGGCGCTCGCCTACCGGATGGACCTCGCGCAGGAGCCGGTCGATGTCGGGTGAGCCCGAGCGGGATCCCTGGCCGGTGTGGCCGGAGGGGTTCACCGCCGGGCGGACGAACCGTGAGGCCGCCCTGGTGCTCTCGGCCCTGGCGGGGCTCCGGCCGAAGACGCTCCTGCCGGTCGCGGTCCTCGCGCGCACGGCGACGGCGTGCCTGGGCCTCGTGGCGAGGGGCGAGATCGGCAGCGCGCAGGACGGGCGGTTCGCGCGGCTCCTGCGGCCGGGGCAGATCGCCGAGGCCCTCCGTCGCTGCGGTGCGCGCGTCGTCTGCTGGGACGACCCGGCCTACCCGCCCCAGCTGCGGACGATCCACGACCCACCGTTCCTGCTCTACGTGCGGGGCGGGCCGCTGCCGGAGCTCGGTCGGGCCGTGGCCGTGGTCGGCGCGCGCCGCTGCAGCCCGACCGGGCGGGAGCTCGCGCGGGAGCTCGGCCGTGGCCTCGGTCGAGCTGGCGTGACCGTCGTGAGCGGCGCCGCGGCCGGGATCGACGCCGCCTCCCACGAGGGCGCGCTCGAGGTCGGCGGGTCGACCCTGGCCGTGCTCGGCGGCGGGATCGACGGCGCGGGGATGGGTTCCCGGCGTCGGCTCGTCGGACGCATCGCCGAGGCGGGCGCGGTCGTCTCCGAGTATCCCCCGGGCACGCCGCCCTCCGGCTTCCGCTTCCCGGCCCGCAACCGGATCATCGCGGGGCTGTGCCGGGCGACGGTGGTGGTGGAGGGCGCCGACCGGAGCGGGTCCCTCATCACCGGGACGCACGCGCTGGAGTTCGGGCGGGATGTGTTCGCGGTGCCGGGCGCCCCGACCAACCCCCTCGCGGTCGTGCCGCTCCGCCTGATCCGGGAGGGGGCCACGATGATCCGAGGATCCGCGGACCTCCTCGAGGACCTCGGGCTCGAGGGCCAAGCTCCCCCGGCCCCCGAGCTCACCGCGGCGGAGCTCGCTGCGCTGCGGGCCCTCGCGGGGCCGACCCTGCCCGAGCGCGTGGCGGGCGAGCTCGGCGTCGGCCTCGCCGACGCCCTCGGGGTGCTCGTCGGGCTCGAGCTCCGCGGGATGGTTCGGAGCGTGGGAGGGCGGTTCGAGGCCACGCTGGCCGCGGTCCCGGCCCTCGCGGAGGAGGGGACGAAGCAGCGAGGTTCGGATCGCTGACCCGCGGGGTGAGCGGGCGACGATCCCCGCGCGCGCTCCTCCCGGGTCATCCGCAGCCCGAAGCGCGGCGCGTGCTTGCGCGGGCTCCCCCCGATTGGTACAAGGGGACCCGGCCCCAGCCTCCGACGCCGAAGGGACCATGCCGAGCCCTACCGACCTTCCCCAACCCGACCGCCTCCGCCCCGAGGACGAGGAGCTGATCCGGGCGTTCGCCGACCACCTCGCGCTCGAGCGACGGCTCTCCGAGCACACCGTCGCGGCGTACCGCCGGGACCTCGCCCAGCTCGGGGTGTTCCTCGCCCGCGGTCGACGCGATCTGCGTTCGGCCGGGATCGACGAGCTCCGGCGGTTCCTCGCCCAGCAGATCACGCTCGGCTACGCGCGGTCCTCGATCGCGCGGCGCGTGGGCGCCATCCGCACCTTCTACCGCTTCGCCCTCGCGCGCGGGCTCGTCGAGCACGACCCGGCGGCGCTCCTCGGCCGTCCGAAGGTGGCGCAGCGGCTCCCCGGGGTGCTCCGGCCGGGTGAGGCGGCTCGGCTCGTCGAGGCTCCGGAGGTGCCCGAGGACGCCCCGCCGCTCGAGCGGGCGATCGCGCTGCGCGACCGCGCGATCCTCGAGCTCATGTACGGGTCGGGGCTGCGAGTGGCCGAGGTCGCCGGCCTCACGACGGATCGGCTGGACCTCGTTCGAGGCAGGGTCACGGTGCTCGGCAAGGGCTCGAAGGAACGGGAGGTCCCCCTCTCCGAGCCGGCCCGTGAGGCCCTCGCGGCCTACCTGCGGCACGGACGTCCCGAGCTCGCCGACGGCTCCCAGGCGGCGTTCTTCAACCGCCGCCGTCGTCCGATCGGGACGCGCGACATCCGCCGCCTTGTGGGACGATACGGCCGGCGGACGCTGGGGGAGCGGCGGGTGACGCCGCATACGCTTCGGCATTCGTTCGCGACGCACCTGCTGGAGGGAGGAGCCGACATCAGGGTGGTGCAGGAGCTGCTCGGCCACGCGAGCGTGGCCACGACCCAGCGATACACGCACGTGTCCCGGACGCGCCTGTTCGAGGCGTACCGGCGGAGCCATCCGAGGGCCTGATGCCGAGGACCCCGAAGCCCGAGCGCGCTGCGGAGCCGGCCACCAAGCCCAAGGGGGCCGCGAAGGCGGCGGGGGCCAAGACGACGGCGAAGACGAGCGGCGGGACGGCGGCGGGTGCGAAGGCCGGGGCCACGTCGGGCGGTGCGAAGGCCGCGACGAAGGTGGCGGTCAAGGCGGCGCCCAAGGCAGCCGCCAAGGCGGCGCCCAAGGGCCGGGTCATCGACCTCACGGGGCGCCCGACCGTCGGGACGGTCGCCGAGCCGGGCAGCGAGCTCGAGGCGCTGTGGCAGGAGCTCAAGGCCACCGGATCGGCCAGGGCGCGCGAGCGGCTGATCCTCCACTACGCGCCGTTGGTGAAGTACGTCGCCAGCCGGGTCGCGACGGGCCTGCCGGCGAGCGTCGAGCAGGCCGATCTCGTCTCCTACGGGATGTTCGGGCTCATCGACGCCCTGGAGAAGTTCGAGCCGGCCCGCGGCAACAAGTTCGAGACCTACGCGATCCCGCGGATCAAGGGGGCGATCATCGACGAGCTCCGGGCGATGGACTGGGTCCCTCGCTCGGTCCGGTTCAAGGCCCGCGAGATCGAGAAGGCGTACTCGGACCTCGAGTCGATGCTGAAGCGCGCCCCCACCGAGCGCGAGGTCGCCGAGCGCCTCGGCATCTCCCTCCCGGAGCTGCACGACATCGTCAACCAGGTCTCGTTCGTCTCGGTGCTCGCGCTCGACGAGCTCCTCGCCGTCGGCGCCGACCGGGGCGAGCACGTCTCGCTCAAGGACTCGCTCGCCGATCGCGCCGGCGACCCCACCCTCGGGCTGGAGGGGCAGGAGACGCGCGGGCTGCTCGCGGCCGCGATCAACTCGCTCTCCGAGCGCGAGAAGATCGTCGTCACGCTCTACTACTTCGAAGGCCTCACGCTCGCCGAGATCGGCGAGATCCTCGGCGTGACCGAGTCGCGCGTCTGCCAGATCCACACGAAGGCCGTCGGGCAGCTGCGGCTGCAGCTCGTCGAGCGCGAGTAGCCGTCCCCGACGGCCGCCTCGCCCGCGCCTGCGCGCGACCCGCCCGGCCAGGGTCGGTCCGCGTGGGGGTGCCGTGATCCACGTCACAGCGGGCAGGGGCGTTGGGGCCTAAGGTGCGTCCCGTCATGCGCACGGGGACGTCCATCGCTCGGACCCTGGCGGCGATCCTCGCCACGCTCGCGCTCGCGCCGGTCCCGGCCACGGCCCGTGCCCGCACACCGGTCGGGCTCACGGTCCCCGCGGCTCTCCACGTGGCGGTCCCACGCGACGCCGCGGGCCCGCGGATGGGAGGGACCTGGGCCTGGCCGGTCCTCGGGCCGGTGATCCGCGACTTCGACCCGCCCGAGGACCCCTACGGCGCCGGGCACCGCGGGATCGACATCGCGGCCGCGTTCGGCACCCCGGTCCGTGCGCCCGAGGCTGGGGTGGTGACCTTCGCCGGCAAGGTCGGAGGCGAGCTCTACGTCACGATCGACCACGGGACCGGGCTCCAGAGCACGTGCTCGTGGCTCTCGGCGATCGCCGTCCGCAAGGGCGACGTCGTGGCGCGCGGGGCGACGATCGGCTCGACGGGCCTCGGGCACCCGAACGCGACCGTCCCGCACCTGCACTTCGGGGTGCGACTGGATGGCGTGTACGTCGACCCTCTCGCGTTCCTCGGCCCGGCGCCGGTGACGGGGCTGATCCACCTCGCGCCCGAGCTCGGGACCACGTGACGGGGCCCGCGGGCCGGGTCGCCGGTCACGTCGGGGCGCTACGATGTGCGCCCGCGACCGAGGATGGCCCGCCTGCACCCGAACCCCCGACGACCGCTCACCCGCGTCGCCCCCCTGGCGCTCGCGCTCGCCTGCGCGCTCGGCGCGAGCGGGGTCGCCCTGGCGCACGAGGAGCAGGGCGGCATCGAGTGGTCGCAGTTCCAGGGCGGGCCCGGGCACCCCGGCGCGGCCGCCGAGGCCCCCGCGCCCCCCTACCGCGAGCGCTGGCGCTTCAGCCCTCCGGAGGGAGCGCTCTCTGGGGCGGTCCTCACGGCCGACCTCGCGATCGCGGTCGGCCGCGAGGCCGTGTACGGCATCGATCTCGCGAGCGGCGAGCAGGCCTGGACGATCCCGCGCGACGGCGGCCCACTGTCCACCCCCGCGCTCGCGTCCCTGGAGGACCGGACCGTGCTCGTCTACCTCGAGGGGCCGTCGTCCGCCGGTCCGAGCCCGAGCCCGTCGCCGAGCCCCGAGACCGCGGCGGGGACCGAGGGCGCCGTGAGCGAGCTCGTCGCGGTCGAGCTCACCGATCGCTCCGAGCTGTGGCGCACGCCGCTCGGCGAGGTGAGCCGCAGCGGCGTCACGGTCGAGGGCGGTCGCGCCTACGTCGGCGACGACGCGGGCGGCGTGTACGCCGTGGATCTCGCCTCGGGACGGGTCGCCTGGACGGCCGAGGCGGTGGGGCGCGTCGAGTCGCCGCCCGCCGTCTCCGAGGGCATGGTGTACGTGGCCTCGCGGAGCGTGGAGGAGCGCCGGGCGCAGGTGCTCGCGCTCGACGCCCTGAGCGGGGAGCGACGCTGGACGTTCGCGCCGGTGAGCGGGGCGGTGGTGATCTCGGCCCTCGCGGCGGCCGACGGCCAGGTCGTGCTCGGGACGGGGGACCAGTTGATCCGGGGGCTCGCCGTCGCCGACGGCTCCCCGCGCTGGCACGCCCTCGCGCTGAACGTCTTCTCGCCGTTCAGCGCCCCGGCCTACCAGCCGGGCAACGTGTACATCGCGGACATCGCGGGCGGGCTCTACCGGGTGAACCCCGCGGACGGCGCCCGCGACTGGGACCACCAGACGAACGAGCTCGTCGTCCGCAGCTCCCCGGTGGTCGTCGGGCCGCACGTCGTGGTGGGGCTCGGCGACGGGCGACTGGCGGCCTTCGACGCCTCGGACGGGGACCTGGTGTACGAGAGCGCGGCCTCCCCCGGGGTGCTCGGGGCCCTCGCCTTCTCCCACGAGGCGCTCGTCGCGACCAAGGGCGGCGCCGAGCCCGGGCTTGTCGCCTTCGAGCACGACCCCGAGGCCTCGCTCGTCCGGGTGCCCTCCCCCACGATCCCGGTGCCGGGACGGCTCCTCGGCTGGTTCGCGCTCGCGGCCGCGATCGTGGGCGTGGTGATCCTCGTGCCGTTCCGGCTGCTCGGGCCGCGCTTCGGTCCGGCCTTCACCCGCGAGGCCGACCTGCCCGAGGCCCTCGAGCCCGAGCCGTGGGAGGGGGGCCCGTGAGCGGCAAGGGGAAGCCCTCGGCACGCTCGACCAGGCGCCCCGCGCGCGCTCCGGAGCGGGAGCCGGAGCGCCCGCAGGCCCCCCGGCTGCTCGGATGGCTATCCGGGCCGACGGTCGACACCGCCTGGCCGCCCATCGGGCGTTCGCTCGGGCGCGGGTTCCTCGCGGTGGGGTCCTCGCCCCTGATCGTGCTCTCCTCGTTCGCCCTCGTGTTCGTGCAGTGGGTCGCTCTCGTCGCCCTCGGCCTCGAAGGGCCTCCCGCGCGCCTGGTGAACCTGCTCGCGCTCCCGCCGGTGAGCACGTACTTCGACGCGCTGAACGGGGTGACGATCTACGGGTTCGGCCTGCTCGGCTTCCTCGCCGCGACGGCGTTCGTGGTCGTGCGGGCCGTCATCCTCGCGCTGCTCACGGCGCTCGTCGTGCGGATCTACGAGGGGGAGGGGACGCTGGTCGAGGCGCTCGCACGCGGGCTGCGGATCGTGCCGGTGACGGCCGTCGTGGGGCTGATGTCGCTCACGACCATGATCCTCGGCAGCGTGGTCCTGCCGTTCCTCGGTCCCGGGCTCGGCTTCCTCGGGTCCGTGCTGCTGCTCGTCGCCGCGACGTTCCTGCTCGTGTTCGCGCCCGTCCTCGCGCTCCGGCGCCCCGACCTGCCGCTGCCCGAGGTCGTGCGGCGAGGGGCCCGCGCGGCCCTCATGCCGGGGAGCCGGCACCTGCTCATGAGCATGCTCTACATCTTCCTCGCGCTGCCGGTCCTGCTCGCGCTCACCCCCGGCGGCGCGGAGCTCGGCGTGAACCCCGCCCTGGCCACGTGGGTGTGGGCGCTCGCCTGCACCTTCGTGCACCTCGGGTTCCTCGGGGCCTTCGCCTACCGGTTCATGACGGTTGAGGACGAGGTCCCCGAGGCCCCCGTCCGTCGCGCCCGTCGCTGAGCCGAGCGCCCCTGCTAGACTCCCGCCGCCGGCGCGAGGGCGCCGAGCACGCACGCCCGGGGATCGATCCCGGGGTCCCGGGAGGTGTCCCGGGCCGGGGGCGAGCGGAGCCGGGCGGAGGGACAACCGGAAGGAGGAGGCACGTGCCTGTCGTCACCAGGCGTGAGCTCCTCGAGGCAGGGGTGCACTTCGGGCACCAGACCCGGCGCTGGAACCCGAAGATGTCGCGGTACCTGTACGGGGAGCGGTCCGGCATCTACATCATCGATCTCGAGAAGACCCTGGCCGGGCTCGAGGAGGCGTACCGCTTCGTGAAGGACCTCGGGCGCCGCGGCGGGATCCTGCTGTTCGTCGGGACCAAGCGCCAGGCCCAGGAGGTCATCCGGGAGCACGCGACGCGGGTCGGCATGCCCTACGTCACCACCCGCTGGCTCGGCGGCATGCTCACGAACTTCCAGACGGTCTCGCGCCGGTTGATCCGTCTCCGGGAGCTGCGCGAGATGGAGCGGACGGGCGCCTTCGACTTCCTGCCGAAGAAGGAGGCGATCCGGTTGCGCCACGAGGCCGACAAGCTCGAGCGCAACCTCGGCGGCATGCGGTCCCTCGATCGGTTGCCGGACGCGATCTACGTGGTGGACACGAAGAAGGAGCACATCGCGGTGACCGAGGCTCGGAAGCTGGGCCTGCCGGTCGTGGCCATCGTGGACACGAACTGCGATCCGGACGAAGTCGACTACGTGATCCCGGGCAACGACGACGCGATCCGGGCGGTCTCGCTCATCACCCGCATCATCGCGGACGCGCTGGAGGAGGGCCGCCGCGAGGGCCGCGAGGCGATGGTCACCCGCGCCACCGGCCCCGAGATCGTGCCCGAGCCCGAACCCGAGCCCGAGGCGGCTCCGGCCGCCGCGGAGCCCGCGCCGGGGCCCTCGTCCCTGGTGTTCGAGCCCGATCCGGCGCCCGCGGCGAGCGGGGCGCCGGCCGTCGAGGCGCAGGCCGAGACCCAGGCCGGGATCCAGGACGAGACGCAGGACGACGAGACCGAGGGAGCGAGCTGACCATGGAGATCAACGCGGACCTGGTCCGCCGGCTCCGGGAGCGGACCGGGGCCGGCATGATGGACTGCAAGCGGGCCCTCCAGGAGGCCGAGGGGGACCTCGACCGCGCCGTGGAGCTGCTGCGGCAGAAGGGGCTCGCCTCGGCCGCGAAGCGCGCCGGCCGGAGCGCCGAGCAGGGACGGATCGAGTCCTACATCCACTTCAACCACACCGTCGGCGTGCTCGTCGAGGTGAACTGCGAGACCGACTTCGTGGCCAACACCGAGGAGTTCGGGCAGCTCGCGAAGGACATCGCGCTGCACATCGCGAGCCCGGCCGCGCCCCGGTACGTTTCCCGCGAGGAGGTGCCCGCCGAGCTCGTGGAGCGCGAGCGCGCGATCTACGAGGCCCAGGCCCGGGAGACCGGCAAGCCGGACCACGTCGTCGGGAAGATCGTGGACGGCAAGCTCGAAGCGTTCTTCAAGGAGACGGTCCTGCTCGACCAGCCCTTCGCCAAGGACGACTCGAAGACGATCCGACAGCTCCTCGACGAGCTGTCCGCCAAGGTCGGCGAGAAGGTCGCGGTCCGGCGGTTCGTGCGCTACCGGCTGGGTGAGGAACTGGACTAGGCTAGGGCCGCATGGACGACGGCTCGCAGGCGGCGGAGCGCGCGACCCGGCCCCTGTACCACCGGGTCCTGCTCAAGCTCTCCGGGGACGCCTTCGCGCCCCCGGAGACCGGGTACGGGATCTCGGCCGAGTCGACCCGTCTGCTCGCTCGCGAGCTGGCCGACGTCGTGGACCTCGGGGTCCAGACCGCCGTCGTCGTGGGGGGCGGCAACATCTTCCGCGGGCGCCAGGCGCCGGGGATCGACCGAGCCCGGGCCGACTACATGGGGATGCTCGCGACGGTCATGAACGCCCTCGCGCTCCAGGACGCGCTCGAGAAGATCCACGTCCCGACGCGCGTGCAGACCGCGATCCACATGGCGCAGATCGCCGAGCCCTACATCCCGCTCCGCGCGATCCGGCACCTGGAGAAGGGGCGGATCGTGATCTTCGCGGCCGGCATCGGGGCGCCCTTCTTCTCCACGGACACGACGGCCGCCCAGCGGGCGCTGGAGATCCGGGCGGAGGCGATCCTGAAGGGGACGAAGGTGGACGGCGTCTACACGGCGGACCCGCACGTCGACCCGACCGCGAGGCGGTTCGAGTCGATCGAGTACCTGCAGGTGCTCCGGGAGGGGTACCAGGTGATGGACGCGACCGCGATCTCGCTCTGCATGGAGAACGGGCTGCCGATCATCGTCTTCGACTTCCGCAAGGAGGGGAACATCCGGCGGGCGGTCTCCGGCGAGCCGATCGGGACGCTCGTGCATGGAGGGGCCAGGTGACGATCGAGAGCGCGCTGTCCGAGGCGAACGACAAGATGGACAAGGCGGTGTCGGTGCTGAAGGAGGAGCTTGCCGGCATCCGCACGGGCCGGGCGACGCCGGCGCTCCTTTCGCGGATCACCGTCGACTACTACGGCGCGCCCGTTCCCCTGCAGCAGCTCGCGTCGATGTCGGTGCCCGAGCCGCGCCTGCTCGTCGTCCAGCCCTTCGACCGCAACGCCATCCCCGCGATCGAGAAGGCGATCCTCGCGAGCGACCTCGGCATCACCCCGTCCAACGACGGGCAGGTGATCCGGCTCGCGTTCCCGCCCCTCACCGAGGAGCGCCGCAAGGAGCTCATCAAGGCCGTCCACCACCGGGGCGAGGAGGCGCGCGTCGCCGTGCGGAACATCCGGCGACACACGAAGGACGAGCTCGAGAGGCTTGAGCGGGAGGGCGCCATCTCGGAAGATGACCTCGTCCGCTCGGAGAAGGAGCTCCAGAAGGTGACCGACCGGCACATCGCCATGGTCGACGAGGTCGTGGCGCACAAGGAGCAGGAGCTCAAGGAGATCTGACGTGGCAGACGAGGGGCGCGAGGACCGCGAGGGACGGGAGGACCTCTTCGAGGACCTCGACAAGTTCTTCGCGCCGATCCAGGACGTGGACTGGCCCGAGACCGTGGAGCCGGCCGAGGGCGAGGGAGCGCCCACTCCCTCGGCCCCGGAGCCCGAGCCGGGCCCGAGCGAGGCCCTCTTCGGCGAGCGAGGGCCCGAGCCCGGGGGGGAGGTCCCGCGCGCCGAGGAGCGGGCCCCGGCCGAGCGGGAGGAGCCCGAGCCGGAGGAGGCGCCCGAGGAAGCTCCGGTGGAGGAGGGCATCGAGGCCTTCCTGTTCGAGGGCGAGGAGCCCGAGCCGGAGGAGCGGCCGGAGGAGCAGCGGGACGTGGGTGCGGCGATCGCCGCGGAACGCGAGCGCCCGCCCGCGGCCTACGTCGACCTGCCGGGGCCTGAGGAGGTGGCCGAGCCCATCGAGGGGGCCGAGGAGGCGCCCTCGGAGGAGGCGCTGGAGGCCGCGGCCGAGCACTTCGCGGCCTCGGTGCGCGAGGAGGTCGTGCTCGAGCCTGTGGAGCCCGTCGACACCGAGCCCGAGGCCGGGCTCGAGGAGCTGCTCGGGGGCGAGGAGGAGATCGCCGAGCAGGCTGCGCCCCCCGTGCGCACCGTCCGCGTCGGCGGCGAGGGCCTCGGGGGTCCGAGCTGGCAGGAGCCGACCACGGTCGAGGTCGGCCCCGATCTCATGCACCGCGGGCCGGGTCGCAACGTCCCGCTCGCGTTCGCGACGGGGATCCTGCTGGCCGCCCTCGCCGTGGCGGCGATCGCGATCGGGGAGGTGCCGTTCGCCGTCCTCGCCGGGCTCATCGTGCTCGTGGCCCAGGGCGAGCTCTACTTCGCGCTCCAGAAGCGGCACTACCAGCCGGCGACCGCGCTCGGCCTGGTCTCGGGCGCGCTCGTGCTCGCGGCGGGGTACCTGCGGGGGGAGGCCGCCATGCTGGCCGTCGCCGCGCTCGGCATCTTCGCCTCGTTCCTCTGGTCCATGACCGTCCCCGAGGCGCATCGCCGGAACGTGGCCTCGAACATCGGGCTCACGGTGCTCGGGATCGTGTGGATCCCGCTCTTCGCCGGGTACGTGCTCGCGCTCCTGCAGCACCCCGACGGCCGCGCCCTCGTGCTCTCGGTGCTCGGGCTCACGGTCGCCTACGACGCCTCAGCCTTCGCGGTCGGGTACTTCTGGGGGAGCCGGCCGCTCGCGGCGACCATCTCGCCCAAGAAGTCCTGGGAGGGGGCGATCGGCGCGAGCCTGGTCGTCGTCGCGCTCGCGATCGGGGTGGTGGCGCCGGCGGTGGACCTGCTCGAGACGATCCCCCGCGCGGTCGGGCTCGCCGTGGTCGTGGCGGTCTTCGCCCCCCTCGGCGATCTCGCCGAGTCGATCGTGAAGCGGGACCTGCAGATCAAGGACATGGGCAGCGTCCTGCCCGGCCACGGCGGGATCCTCGACCGGATCGACGCGATGCTGTTCGTGGCGCCGGCGGCCTTCCTCTACCTGCGGCTGATCCTCGCCTGATCCGCGTTCGAGCGGTTTGTCGGGAACCGGGGGTAATCTTGGTCCGATGCGGACGCTCATCATCCTCGGCTCGACGGGGTCGGTGGGGACCCAGGCCCTGGACGTCGTCCGGCGGAACCCGGACCGGTTCAAGGTGGTCGGGCTCTCGGCCGGCTCCAACCACGAGCTGCTGATCGGCCAGATCCGGGAGTTCCTGCCGCCGTACGTGGCGATCGCCGACGAGGAGGCCGCGCGGGACCTCAAGGAGCGGCTCACGGGCGTGCGGGGCGTCGAGATGCTCGTCGGGCCCGAGGCCGCCGAGCGCCTGGCGCGCGAGGTCGAGGCCGACATGGTGCTGAACGCCCTCGTCGGGTCGGCCGGGCTCGCCCCGACGCTCGCGGCCCTGGAGTCGGGCAAGCTCCTCGCGCTCGCCAACAAGGAGAGCCTCGTCGTGGGCGGCGAGCTCGTGATGGACCTCGTGAAGGGCGAGCCGGAGCGCCTGATCCCGGTGGACTCCGAGCACGCCGCCCTCGCGCAGTGCCTGCGCGGGGAGCGGCGCGAGGACGTGAAGCGCGTGATCCTCACCGGCTCCGGCGGGCCGTTCCGGGGCTGGACCCACGCGGAGCTCGCGAAGGCCTCGGTGAAGGAGGCGCTCGCGCACCCCGTCTGGCAGATGGGCCCGAAGATCACGATCGACTCGGCCACCCTGATGAACAAGGGCCTGGAGGTGATCGAGGCCCACTACCTGTTCGGCCTGGACTACTCGCAGATCCACGTGCTGATCCACCCCGAGGGGCTCGTGCACGCGATCGCGGAGTTCCGGGACGGCTCGATGATGGCCCAGCTCGCGCTGCCGGACATGAAGCTGCCGATCCAGCTCGCGCTCGCCTGGCCCGAGCGCCTGCCGAGCGGCATCGGGCCGGCACCCCTCACCGAGCGCCCGCTCACGTTCGAGCCGGTGGACCGCGAGGCCTTCCCGGCGATCGATCTCGCCTACCGCGTCGGCGAGCTCGGGCTCACGTTCCCGGCCGTCATGAGCGCCGCGAACGAGGTCGCCGTGATGGCCTTCCTCGAGGGCAAGATCCCCCTCACGCGCATCGTCGAGGTCGTGACGGCCGTCGTCGACGAGCACGAGGTCCCCTCGCCGGTCGTCTCGGTCGTGAGCCTCGAGCGCGCCGACGGCTGGGCCCGCCGGCGGGCGGCCCAGATCATCGAGGGCCGGTAGCCCCGGAGGTCGGGTGGCGGGCACCCTCGGCACCGTCGGGTTCTTCGTCGCCCTCGTGCTCGTCATCGTCGTCCACGAGGCCGCGCACTTCGCGTTCGCGAAGGGCTTCGGGATCAAGGTCACCGAGTTCTTCGTGGGCTTCGGCCCGCGGATCTGGTCCTTCCATCGCGGGGAGACCGAGTACGGGCTGAAGGCGATCCCGGCGGGCGGGTACGTGCGGATCGCCGGCATGAGCCCGTACGAGACCCTCGCGCCCGAGGACCTGCCGCGGACCTTCGGCGCCAAGCCGATCTGGCAGCGCGCGCTCGTGATCGTGGCCGGGCCGACGACCCATCTCGCGCTCGCCTTCGTGCTGTTCGCGCTCTGGATCGCCCTCGTCGGCCGGCCCGTGCCGACGAGCCCCCTCATCGCGGGGGTCGCGCCACGCCTGGACGGGCAGGTCTCGCCGGCGGCGGCCGCCGGCCTGCGCCCGGGGGACCGGATCGTGCGGGTCGGCGACCTGGTGGACCCGACGGACCTGGAGCTCGTCCGGACCACGCGCGAGCACGTGGGGGAGCCGGTGCCCTTCACGATCGAGCGGGACGGGCGGCGCTTCGAGGTGACGCTGGTACCGGTGCTCGCGACGGTCGGGGGCGAGCAGGTGGGTCGGATCGGGGTGCTCCTCGACCGGGCGCGGGAGACCGCGGGGCCCCTCGGCGCGATCGCGGGGGCCGCCCGGGTGACCTGGAACTCGGTGGTCGAGACCGTGGGCAACTTCGGTCGGGTCTTCGGCCCGCGCGGCATCGGTCGCGTCGTGGAGCTCCTGCTCACGAACGCCCCGCGCACGGAGCGGGATCCGGCGAGCGTCGTCGGGATCGGCAGGGTGGCGGCGGAGACCGCCTCCAGCGGCGCGGGGGACCTCCTCTACCTGTTCGCCTACGTGAACGTGTTCATCGGCCTGCTGAACCTGATCCCGCTCCCGCCGTTCGACGGCGGGCACCTCGCGCTCCTCGCGCTGGAGAAGGTGCGCGGGCGCGCGATCGACGCCCGCAGGATCGTGCCGGTCTCGGTCGCGGTGCTCGCCTTCTTCATCGTGTTCAGCCTCTCGGTGATGTACCTGGACCTCGTGAAGCCGATCTCGCTCGCCCCGTAGGCCGGCCCCGGCCGGCGCCGCGGCGCGCCACAACTTCTCAACACCGGCCCCGCGGGGCCGCGACCTCGCGCGGCTACGATGAGGCACGTGGCAGGGGAGCGGGTGCTCGTCGTCGACGACGAGGAGGCGATCGCCGAGGCCGTCGCCGCCCGGCTCGCGAGCGAGGGCTACGAGGTCCTCGTCGCCCACGACGGCCCCGAGGCGATCCGCCTGTGCGAGGAGCGATGCCCGGACCTCGTCGTGCTCGACCTGATGCTGCCGGGGATGGACGGCCTGGAGGTCTGCCGGGCGATCCAGCGCGAGCGCTGGATCCCCGTGCTGATGCTCACGGCTCGGACCGAGGAGGCCGACAAGGTCGCCGGGTTCGCGGTCGGGGCCGACGACTACCTGACCAAGCCCTTCAGCCTGCGCGAGCTCGCGGTGCGGGTCCGGGCGATCCTGCGGCGGGTGGAGCGGGTCGCGAGCCTCGCGGGGGCCGACCGCGCGGAGCCGATCGAGCACGACGGCCTGTCGATCGACCCCGCGCGGCGGCGGGTCCTCGTCGACGGGGCCGAGGTCGCGCTCACGCCCCTGGAGTTCGACATCCTGCTCACGCTCGCCCGCGACCCTGGGGTGGTCTTCACGCGCGACCAGCTGATGGAGCGGGTCTGGGGCTACCGGGACTACGCCGGCGGGCGGGTCGTCGACTCGCACGTGGCGCGCCTGCGCCGCAAGCTCGGCGACGACTCCGCCGACCCCCGGTTCATCCGCACGGTCCACGGGGTGGGCTACGCCTTCCGCGAGCACGAGGCCGCCTGAGAATGACCCTGCTCCAGCGCCTGCCGACGATCCGCTCGAAGCTCGGGTCGGTGATCGTGTTCGCCGTCGGGCTCACGATCGCCTTCGTGTACCTGATCCTCGGCTTCGGCTTCCACGTCTTCCAGGTCCGCGAGCACCTCGGGGAGCTCCTGCTCGCGGGCGCCCTCGGAGCCGGGACGGCCCTCGTCATCGCGCGCTGGGTGGCCCGCGGCATGACCCAGCCGCTGCGCGACATGGCGCGGGCGGCGCGGCGCATGGAGATGGGGGACTACGGCCAGCGCGTGCACACCGACTCGCGCGACGAGGTCGGGCAGCTCGCGGCGGCCTTCAACCGGATGAGCGAGGAGCTCGCGCAGCTCGAGCGACTGCGTCGGGACCTCGTCGCCAACGTCAGCCACGAGCTGAAGACGCCGATCTCGGCCCTGCGGGCCCACCTGGAGAACCTGCTCGATGGGGTCGAGCGACCCGACCCGGCGACCCTGCAGGTGATGCTCGCGCAGGCTGAGCGCCTGGGTCGGCTCGTCGACCAGCTCCTGGACCTCTCGCGGCTGGAGTCCGGGGAGGTGCCGCTGCGCCGGGAGCCGGTTGCCCTCGGCCCGCTCGTCGACGAGGTCCTCTCCGAGATCCGGGTCGCACGACCCGAGGCGGCGATCCGGCTCGAGCGGGAGCTCGGCCCGGACCTGCCGCCCGTGCTCGCGGACCGCGAGCGGATCCACCAGGTGCTCTTCAACCTGCTCGACAACGCCGTGCGGTTCACCCCGGCGGGGGGCCGGGTCACGGTGAGCGCCGAGCGGCGGAACGGGGCCGTCGACGTCCACGTCGCCGACACGGGCCCCGGCATCGCCCCCGAGCACCTGCCGAGGCTGTTCGAGCGGTTCTATCGTGTGGACCCGGCGCGCTCGGCCCGCGAGGGCGGGACCGGGATCGGCCTCGCGATCGCCCGCTCGGTCGTCGAGGCGCACGGCGGCCGCATCTGGGCCGAGAGCGTCCTCGGGCAGGGCAGCGTGTTCACGTTCGAGCTACCGGTCGCCCCCGCGACCGAGACGAGGAGGCACACGTGAGGTCGTTCACCACCACGGTCGAGGTCGCCGCGCCGAGCCGCTACGCGTTCCTCGACCTCACCGAGGAGCTCCAGCGGGCCGTGAAGGACTCCGGCGTGACCGAGGGGGCCGTGGTCGCCTTCTGCGCCCACACGACCTGCGCCCTGCTCATCAACGAGTGGGAGGACGGGGCGATGGAGGACTTCCGCCGCCGCCTCGAGGCGCTCGTCCCCGAGGGCGTGTACTACGCCCACGACGACCTCGAGCGCCGGACCCAGAACCTGGACGAGGTGCACGAGCGCCGCAACGGGCACTCGCACGTGAAGGCGATGCTGCTGTCGGCCACCTCGCACGCGATCCCCGTCGTGGGCGGCGAGCCGGCGCTCGGGCGGTGGCAGCGCCTCATCCTCTTCGAGATGGACGACCCGAAGGACCGCCAGGTCCTCTTCCACGTCTTCGGCGAGTGAGCCGGTACGCTGGGGCCCAGATGCCCGTCGAGCGTCGCAAGAGCCGGCAGGTCACCCTCGGGGGCGTCGCGATCGGGGGCGACGCCCCGATCAGCGTGCAGTCGATGACCACGACCCGCACCGCCGACGTCGATGCGACGCTCCAGCAGATCGCGGCGCTCGTCGCCGCCGGCGTCGACATCGTCCGGGTCGCCGTCCCGCACTGGGAGGACGCGGAGGCCCTGCGCGCCATCGCGGCGCGGTCGACGGTGCCGATCGTGGCCGACATCCACTTCCAGTGGAAGTACGCGATGGCGGCGCTCGAGGCCGGCGTGCACGGGCTCCGGATCAACCCGGGCAACATCCGCTACCAGGACAAGGTGCGGCTCATCGCGCGCGAGGCCAAGGCGCGCGGCGTGCCGATCCGGATCGGCGTGAACGCGGGCTCGCTCGAGAAGGACCTCCTCGCCCGCTACGGCTCGCCGACGCCCGAGGCGCTCGTCGAGAGCGCCCTGCGCGAGGCGCGGATCCTGGAGGACGAGGACTTCCTCGACATCAAGATCAGCGTCAAGCACTCGAACCCGCGGCTCATGATCGAGGCCTACCGGATGCTCGCCGAGGCCTGCGACTACCCGCTGCACCTCGGCGTGACCGAGGCGGGCCCGATGCCGATGGGGGCCGTGAAGAGCGCCGTCGGCATCGGGACGCTCCTCGCCGAGGGGATCGGCGACACGATCCGGGTCTCGCTCACCGACGACCCCGTCGAGGAGGTCAAGGTCGGGACGTGGATCCTCCAGTCGCTCGGCCTGCGCGAGCGCGGACTCGACCTGGTCGCGTGCCCCTCCTGCGGCCGCGCCGAGGTGAACGTGCTCGAGCTCACCCGCCGCGTGCACGAGGCGATCGAGCGCGAGGGCTTCGAGGTGCCGCTGCGCGTGGCCGTCATGGGCTGCGTCGTGAACGGCCCCGGCGAGGCCCGCGAGGCCGACATCGGCATCGCCGCCGGGAACGGGCTCGGCTTCATCGTCCGCCGCGGCGAGGTGGTGGCCAAGCTCCGCGAGGACGAGCTCGTGGACGCGCTCCTCGTCGAGGCGCGGAAGGTGGCCGCCGAGAAGGCCGCCGAGGCAGCGTCCGCCGGCCCGTGAGGCCGCCGCTCAGCCCGTGGCGAGCGCGAGGAAGTTCCGCACGATCCTCGGGCCCTCGGGCGTGAGGATCGACTCGGGGTGGAACTGCACGCCGAACCGGGGGAGCTCGCGGTGCTGGGTGGCCATGACGAGGCCGTCCTCGCTCCAGGCGGTGAGCTCGAGCTCGGGCGGGAGGCCCTCGCGGCGCACGACGAGCGAGTGGTACCGGGCCGCCTCGAAGGGGTTGGGCAGGCCGGCGAGGATCCCCCGGCCCTCGTGGTGGACGAGCGAGGCCTTGCCGTGGACGGGGGTCGCGCGCTCGACCACCCCGCCGCAGGCGAGGCCCATCGCCTGGTGCCCGAGGCAGACCCCGAGCACCGGGACCTCGGGGGGCAGGAGCTCGAGGAGCTCGAGGAAGACCCCGGCCCCCTCCGGACGTCCCGGCCCCGGCGAGAGGATCACGGCCGCGGGGCGCCGGGCGAGGAGCGCCTCGGCGGGCTCGGCGTCGCTCTTCACGACCTCGACCCGGTGCCCGAGCCCCTCGACGAGCTGGACGAGGTTGTAGGTGAAGCTGTCGTAGTGGTCGACGACGAGGATCATGCCGTCCCCTCCTCCGGGAGGTTCGCGCCGAGCACCGCCGGCAAGAGCGCCTCGGCCTTGCTGCGGGTCTCGGCGAGCTCGGCCTCGGGGTCCGAGTCGGCGACGACCCCGGCTCCCGTCTGGACGTGCGCCCGCCCGTCGGTGACGACCACGGTGCGGATCGTGATGCAGAAGTCCAGGTCGCCCTGGAACGTGCAGTAGCCGACCGCGCCCGCGTACGGCCCTCGGGGGGTCGGCTCGAGCTCGGCGATGAGCTCCATCGCGCGGCGCTTCGGCGCCCCGGTCACGGTCCCCGCGGGGAAGGTGACCGCGAGCGCGTCGAAGGGGTGCAGGCCGTCCGCGAGCTCGCCCTCCACGGTGCTCACGATGTGCATCACCTTCGAGAACCGCTCGACGACCATGAGCTCGGTGGGTCGGACCGTCCCCGGGGCGCAGACCCGGCCGAGGTCGTTGCGGGCGAGGTCCACGAGCATCGCGTGCTCCGCCCGCTCCTTCGGGTCGGCCAGGAGCTCGTGCTCGTACAAGCGGTCCCGGAGCTCGGTCGTGCCCCGCGGGCGGGTCCCCGCGATGGGGCGGGTGGTCACGGTGCGCCCCTCGACCCGCACGAGCGGCTCCGGGGAGGAGCCAGCGAGCTCGAGGCCGAGCATCCGCACGAAGAACATGTACGGGGCCGGGTTCGCGACGCGCAGGCGGCGGTAGATCGGGAAGCCGCCGCGGGGGGCGGGGAACGTGACCCGCCGGGAGGGCACGCCCTGGTAGATGTCCCCCGCGGCGATGTGCTCCTTGAGCGTGCGGACGATCTCGCGGAAGCGCTCGTCGGGCATGTTGGCCTCGACGGGGATCTCGGAGGGAGGCTCCGGGGCGCCGAGCGGCTCCGGGGCGGGGGCCGTCGGGGTCGCGAGGCGCTCCGCGAGGTCCTCGAGCGCGCGTACCCCCTCGTCGTAGCCGCCGGCCGGGACGTGGGCGACGAGCAGGAGCCGCTGCCGCCAGTGGTCGAACACCACCGCGCGGTCGACGACGAGGAGCCCGATCGGCGGCGCTGGCGGCTCGCCCGCCGGGGCCGGGTGCCCATCGAGCAGGCCCCCGGCCTCGTAGGAGAGGTACCCGACGAGCCCGCCGGTGAGCGCGGGCAGGCCGTCGAGCCGCGGGGCCGCCAGGGCCTCGGCGAGGCGTCGGAGGGCCGCGCGGGCCTCGCCAGGGATCCGCTCCGGGGCGGGGAGCGGCCGCGCGAGGTCGCGCACGGCGAGGCCATCCCCGTCGACGACGACGACGGCGGCCGGGTCGCCCGCCACGAACGAGTAGCGCCCCCAGCGCTCGGAGCGCTCGACGCTCTCGAGGAGGATCCCCGGCCCGTCTCCGGCGAGCGCCGGGAAGGTGCCGACCGGCGTGGAGACGTCCGCGAGGAGCTCGGTCCAGACGGGCACGAGCGGCCAGGAGGCCGCGAGGGCCTCGAAGGTCGAACGATCCGGACGAACCCTCACCGCTCCTCCTCGCCCGACGTCGCGGCGCCGGTCGCTCGAGGGTACCGCCGCGCCGGGCGCGCTGACCGGGCGGCGCATCGTTCCCGTGCGGCTCGGTATCCTTGCGGCCCGATGCGCTTCAGCCAGCTGTTCGCGCCGACGCTCCGCGAGGACCCCGCCGAGGCCGACATCGCGAGCCACCGGCTGCTGCTCCGGGCGGCCTTCATCCGGCAGGTGGCCGCCGGCGTCTACACGACGCTCCCGCTCGGCCTGCGCACGATGCGCAAGATCGAGACGATCGTCCGGGAGGAGATGGACGCCGCCGGCGCCCAGGAGGTGCGCATGCCGATCCTCCTCCCGGCCGAGCCCTGGAAGACCACCGGCCGCTTCGAGCTCTACGGCGACCTGCTGTTCAAGCTCGTGGATCGGCACGGGCGCGAGATGATCCTCGGGCCCACCGAGGAGGAGGTGGTGACGCCGCTCGTCGCGGGGGAGCAGCCCTCCTACCGGGATCTGCCGGTGAACCTGTACCAGGTCGAGTGGAAGTACCGGGACGAGTTCCGGCCGCGCTTCGGCTTGCTCCGCGGCCGCGAGTTCCTCATGAAGGACGCGTACTCCTTCGACCGGGACGAGGAGGGCATGGTCCGCTCGTACCGGATCATGTACGAGGCGTACCGGCGGATCTTCGATCGCTGCTGCCTCCGGTACGTGATCGTCGAGGCGGACCCCGGCCAGATCGGCGGCGGGGTGAACCACGAGTTCATGGCCCGGGCCGACGTGGGGGAGGACCTGTTCGTCGAGTGCGAGCACGGGGACTACCTCGCCGACGTCGAGGCCGCCCGACCGATGCCGCCGGAGCCCGCCACCCCGGGCGAGCTCGCGCCGCTCGAGGTGCTGGAGACGCCCGGGACGCCCACGATCGAGGGGCTCACCGCCCTGCTCGGGATCGAGGCGAGCCGCACGTTGAAGTGCATGCTGTTCGACGCGGGCGGTCGGACGGTCGCCGTGCTCGTGCCCGGCGATCGGGAGGTCGCGGTGGCCAAGCTCGAGCGGCTGTTCTTCCCGACGCCGGTCCGGCCCTTCGAGGACGCCGACTTCGCCGAGCGCGGCTTCGTGAAGGGCTACGTCGGGCCCCAGGCGATGCCGGAGGACGCGCTCGTGCTCGCCGACCACTCGGTGCGGGCCGGGTTCGACTGGGTGACCGGCGCGAACGAGCCCGACCGGCACGTCCGCGGCGCGAACACGCCGCGCGACTTCCGCGTCGACCGGTACGAGGACCTCGTCCAGATCCGCGAGGGGGACCGGTGCCCGGTCTGCGGCGGCGCGCTCCGGATCGGCCGCTCGATCGTGGTCGGGCACATCTACCAGCTCCACACGAAGTACTCCGAGCCGCTCAAGGCCACCTTCATCGACGAGGACGGGATCGCGAAGCCCTTCCAGATGGGCTGCTACGGGATCGGCATCTCCCGGATCATGGCCGCCGCGGCCGAGCAGTACCACGACGAGGAGGGCCTGACCTGGCCCCGGGCGCTCGCGCCGTTCGAGGTCGTCGTGATCGCGGCCAACCGGGACGACGAGCGCGTCGTCGCCGAGTCCGAGCGCATCCACGGCGAGCTCGCGGCGCGCGGGGTCGAGGTCCTGCTCGACGACCGGGACGTCGCGGCCGGGGTGAAGTTCACCGACGCCGACCTCATCGGGTTCCCGCTGCAGGTCGTGGTCGGCCGTCGGGGGCTGGAGGCGGGCGAGGTCGACCTCAAGCTCCGCACGACGAAGGAGCGCTCGCGGGCGCCGCTCGCCGGGGCCGCCGAGGCGGCCGTGGACCTGCTCGCCCGGGCGCCGTAGGGGGCGACATGCGCATCCGCTCGCACATCGACAGGTTCGTGAAGCTCCACCCGGAGGTCGAGGCGGTCCTGCAGCACGTCGGCCGTCGGACGTGGGACCTCCTGCTGGTCGACGTCGAGGGGGACTGGGTCCGCGACGTCGTCGAGAGCCCCGAGGAGGCCGAGGCCGTGTGCGCATGGCTCGGCGTGCGCATGCACCGGGGCTGGGACGATGCGCGGATGGCTCGCCGGATGAACGGCCGGGACGCCTGGGGCACGCCGGGCGGCCGCCGTCGAGCGCTCTGACGCGCCGGATCCCGCGGCCGGGGGTTCGGGCCGGTGCGGCTCGCCTCCGGTATACTTCGGGATGTCAACGGAGCGGTTGCACGGGGAGTGGGCTCGCGCCCACTTTCTTTTTCGAGGGCGGAGCATGGAGCTCGAGGAGCTGGTGAGGCCGGTGGTGGAGGCCGCCGGGCTCGAGCTGTGGGACGTCTCGTTCCACGGCGAGGGCCGGCGCGCCGTCCTGCGGGTGACGGTCGACCGCGAGGGCGGGGTGGACCTCGACACGATCGCCGAGGTCTCCGAGCGCCTGTCGCGGCGTCTGGACCTCGAGGACTTCGGTCCCGCCGGGTACGCCCTCGAGGTGAGCTCCCCGGGCGTGGAGCGCGCGCTGCGCACCCCGCGGCAGTTCGCGTGGTGCGTGGGCGAGCGCGTGAAGGTGAAGACGGTGGCGCCGGTGAACGGACGGACGGTCCACCAGGGCGCGCTGGTCTCGGCCGACGCGGAGGCGATCGTGATCGCCGCCGAGGGCGGAGAGCTGCGCGTCCCCTACGCCGAGATCCGCTCGGCGCGCACCGTCTTCGAGTGGGACCAGGCGAGGAGCGGACGATGAACCAGGAGATGATGGCGGCCCTCCGCGAGCTCGAGCGGGAGAAGGGCATCGCGTTCGAGACCATCCTCGCGGGCCTCGAGGAGGCCATGGCCTCCGCGTACAAGTCGTGGTGGCGACAGCACCACCCCGACGAGGACGAGGAGACCGTCGGGGTCCGCGCGGCGATCGACCCGACCTCGGGCGACCTGCGGGTGTGGCTGCAGAAGCTCGAGCGGATCGAGCGCGAGGACCCCGAGACGGGCGAGGTGACCGTCGAGGAGCGCGTGATCTCGGAGGAGGAGGTCGAGGTCACCGACGAGTTCAAGGGCCGGATCGGGGCGCAGACCGCCAAGCAGGTGATCATGCAGAAGCTCCGCGAGGCGGAGCGCGAGATGACCTACGAGGAGTTCGCCGGCCGGGAGGGCGACGTCGTCACCGGCATCGTGCAGCAGCAGGACCGGCGGTACGTCCTGCTCGACCTCGGCAAGGTGGAGGCGCTCCTGCCGGCCTCGGAGCAGATCCCCTCGGAGATCTACCGGCACGGCGAGCGGCTGAAGGTCTTCATCACCGAGGTCCGCAAGGGCACGAAGGGGCCGCAGATCGTGGTCTCGCGCACGCACCCCGGGCTGCTGAAGAAGCTGTTCGAGCTCGAGGTGCCCGAGATCGCCGAGGGCATCGTCGAGATCAAGGCCGTGGCGCGCGAGCCGGGTCACCGCTCGAAGATCGCGGTGGCCTCGCGGGAGCCGGCCGTGGACCCGGTCGGCGCGTGCGTCGGGCCGAAGGGCTCGCGCGTGCGCAACGTGGTGATGGAGGTCCGCGGCGAGAAGATCGACGTCGTGCCGTGGAGCCCCGACCTCGCGAGCTTCGTCGCGAACGCCCTCCAGCCGGCCAAGGTCAAGGAGGTCCGGATCGACCCGGCCACGCAGACGGCGATCGTCATCGTGCCCGACTACCAGCTCTCGCTGGCGATCGGGAAGGAGGGGCAGAACGCGCGGCTCGCGGCCCGGCTCACGGGCTGCCGGATCGACATCCGCGCCGAGTCCCAGCCGGAGGGCGGTCCCCGACCGGCGCCGACCGGCAGGTCCGAGGGCGAGCCCGCCCCGGCCACGCCCGAGGCCGCGGATGGGCCCGCCGCCCCCGCACCCTCGGAGCCCGAGCCGGTCGCGCTCGAGGCCGACGCCCCGGGGGAAGCCGCGGAGGCGTGAGCCGTGCGCGCCCGCAGGGAGCCGAAGCGCACCTGCGTGGCGTGCCGAACGCCCGCGGGCAAGCGCGAGCTGCTGCGCATCGTGCGCTCGCCCTCGGGGGAGGTCCGGGTGGATCCCACGGGCCGGGCACCGGGTCGGGGCGCGTACGTGCACCGGGAGGAGGCGTGTGCTCGGCGCGCGCTCGCGCGGGGCGCGCTCGCGCGGGCGCTTCGGACCGGCCTGGGGCCGGAGGAAGCCGCTAGGCTAGGGCGGGAGATCGAGAGGGAGCTGGACGCGTGAGGGTGCACGAGCTCGCGAAGGAGCTCGGCGTCACGAGCAAGGAGCTGCTCGCGGCGCTGAAGGAGATGGGGGTGGACGGCTTGACGGCCTCCTCCTCGGTGCCCGAGCAGGCGGTGCCGCGCCTGCGGGCCTCGGGCGGCAAGCCCGTGCCCGAGGCCAAGCTCCGGGAGGTCGTCGAGGAGACCGTCCCGAAGCCGCGGCCGAAGCCCAAGGCCGAGGCGCCGCCCAAGGCCGAGCCGAAGCCCGCCCCGGCGCCCGCGGTGGAGGTCGAGCCGGCGCC
>CAZXJB010000014.1:0-30677 GCA_964640965.1 uncultured Actinomycetes bacterium
CGGGCCGGCGGGAGGACCCCCGGGAGGGCGGCGCGCGGCTCGCCGAGCACGCCGGCCCGTGGGTGCGGCGGGTCGCCCAGGGAGCCTGATGGTGCGCGGCCGTCCGGAGGGGGCCTGAGCGTGCCGCGCCGCCACCGCCGCCGGCTCGAGGAGCCCGCGCCGCCCCCGCGACGGCCGACCTCCGAGGCGCCGCTGTGGGCGCTCGTGCCCGAGGCGGACGTGCGCCGGGTCTCGGGCGAGCGGACGTACCGCTGCCCCGGATGCGACCACGAGATCCGGCCGGGGAGCTGGCACCTCGTCGTCGTGCCGCACGAGGACGTCGACGCACGTCGTCACTGGCACGAGGGCTGCTGGCGGATCGAGCTTCGCCGGACGCGCGGTCGCGGCGGCCGCTGAGGACGGGGCTATCATCGCCGCCATGACGGCCGGGCGTCGGATCCTGTACCTCATCCGGCACGGTCGGGCGGACTACGGGACGCGGACCTTCCGCGAGACCCCCCGCGGCCCGACGTTCGACCCACCGCTCGCGCCCGAGGGGCTCGAGCAGGCGCGGCTGCTCGCCCGACGCCTGCTCCGGCTGGAGCCGCAGCCGGCGGCCGTTGCGTGCTCGCCGCTCCGCCGGGCCCTGGAGACCGTGGCGCCCTACGCCGAGGCGGCCGGGATCGAGGTCGCGGTGGTCGAGGATCTCGCCGAGGCCCACCTCGGCGAGTGGGAGCGCCTCACGTTCGAGGAGATCCTCGCCACCGACGAGGAGGTCGTGGAGCGGCTGCGCAACCAGGAGGCGATCTGGCACCGGGCCCCCGGGGGCGAGCGCCTGCCGGAGTTCCGCGCTCGCGTGGGCGCGGCGATCGAGAACCTCCTCGCCGCCCACCCCGACGGCGATGTGCTCGTCGTCGCCCACGGCGGGGTGATCAACGCCTACGTCGGGCCGATCCTCGGCATCGACCACGAGATGTTCTTCCTGCCGGAGAACACCTCGCTGAACTCGGTCCTCGTCGAGGGGGACCGACGGCGGGTGCGGTTCCTGAACGACGTGCTGCACCTCACCGACCCCGAGCTGTT
Source organism: uncultured Actinomycetes bacterium (assembly GCA_964640965.1). Lineage (GTDB taxonomy): Bacteria > Actinomycetota > UBA4738 > UBA4738 > HRBIN12 > HRBIN12. The sequence goes on from CAZXJB010000014.1 coordinate 1,063, forward strand.
CGGGGCTCCCGAGGCCGAGCCGCGGCAGGAGGCTGCCTCCGGGTAGACTGCCCGCATCCCAGGCCACGAGGAGGCGACGTGCCCGTCCGGTTCCTGTCCGACGAGTGGGTGGCGGAGCTCGAGGAGCGGCTGAACGCGAGCGAGGCCTTCCGCGAGCGGGCCGCCGGGGCCCGAGCGACGATCCAGCAGGTCATCACCGGCACGCCCGAGGGCGACCGCAGCTACTGGCTCCGCATCGAGGACGGCCGGGTGGACATGGGGCTCGGCGAGGCCGAGCACCCCGATGCGGTGATCACCCAGGACTACGAGACGGCGGCGCAGATGGCCCGCAGCGAGATCAACCCGGTCTCGGCGTTCATGAGCGGCCGGCTGAAGATCAACGGGTCGATGATGCTGCTCATGCAGCTCCAGGGCGCGCTCGCGGAGCTGCCGAAGGCGATCGCCGAGATGGACGTCGACTACTGATCCCCCTCCAGGATCGCGAAGAGCGCGCTCGCCCGCGCGAGGAGCCGGTCCCGCTCGTCCACGACGTCGGCCTCGGCGTAGCCGGTCCGCCGTCCGCGCTTGACCACCTTCCCGCGGGCGAGGATGCGTCCGCCGCGTCCCGCCGCGAGGTAGGTGACGGAGAGCTGCGTGGTCACGTGCTGCGTCCCGGGCTCGAGCACGGTCCGGTACGCGAGCCCGGTCGCCGTGTCCGCGAGCGTCGCGATCACCCCGCCGTGCACGATGCCGAGCAGGTTCCGGTGCCGATCCTCGACCTCGAGGGCGACGTCCACCTCGCCCTCGGCCACGCGCTCGAGCGTCATGCCGAAGAACGAGCGGTGGAAGGCGGAGGCCGCGAAGCGCTGGCGGACCTCGGCGAGGCGGTCGGGCTCTGCCGTCGCGCCCATCGGGTCCTCAGGAGGTCTGCTGCCCGCGGCGGTACGGCAGGCCGTCGGCGGCCGGCGGGCGCAGGCGCTGCGACGCCACCGTGAGCACGAGCAGCGTGGCGACGTACGGCGTGATGAAGATGAACTCGCGGGCGACGGTCTCCGTGACGGCGTACCAGACGAGCATGAGCGCCCCGACGGCCAGGGCGATCCCCGCGCCGACGATGCGCCGCCGCCACGCGTACCAGACCCCGAGCACGAGGAGCGCGGCGCCGATGAACAGCAGCAGCGCGTGGATGGCCGCGTTCGAGCGCAGGTTCAGCGCGTCCGCGTAGCCGAACAGGCTCGCCGCCGCGGCGACCCCGGTCGGCCGCCAGTTCCCGAAGATCATCGCGGCGAGCCCGATGAACCCGCGCCCGCCGGTCTGCCCCTCGCGGTAGATCCCCGCGGCCTCGAGGACGAGGAAGGCGCCGGCCAGTCCCGCGAGCGCCCCCGAGATCACGACCCCGAGGTACTTCATGGTGTACACGCGCACGCCGAGGGACTCGGCCGCCCACGGGTTCTCCCCGGCCGAGCGCATCCGCAGCCCGAGCCGGGTCCGCCACAGGAACAGGAACGTGACCGGGACGAGGAGGATCGTGAGGACCGTCAGGACCGAGAGGTTGCGCATGAGGCCGCCGAGGAGGCCCGCGAGATCGCCGATCAGGAACCAGTGCCGACGCTCGAGCCAGCCGAACAGGTCCGGCGTGTCGAGGCCGAAGAGGCCGCCGCCGGCGAGGAACGGCATCGTGAAGCGCGGCAGGGTGGCCGAGACCTGGGGGGACTGCGTGGCGCCGCCCCCATGGCCGGTGAAGGCGATGACCGAGAGGAACCGCGCGACGCCGGCGGCGATGATGTTGATCGCGACGCCGGAGACGATCTGGTTCACCCCGAAGGTCACGCTCGCCACGGCGTGGATGAGCGCCCCGAGCGCGCCGCCCGCGACGCCGAGGATGACGCCCCACCACGGCCCGTAGTGGACCCCGCCCCACGCGCCGAACCAGGTCCCGAGGATCATCATGCCCTCGAGCCCGATGTTGACGACGCCGGTGCGCTCCGCGTACAGACCGCCGAGCCCGGCGAGCAGGATCGGGACGGCGAGGCGGAGGGCCGCCCCGAACGTCCCGCTCGAGGTGAGGTCGTTCGCACCGGTCACGACCCGCACCACGGACATCCCGACGAGCAGGGCGCCGGAGAGCAGCAGCAGCCGCCGCGGGTCGATCCGGCGTCCGCGCTCGATCTCGCTCGGCCCCGCCCAGCTCATGCGACCACCGGCTCCTTCTCGCGCTCCAGGCGTCGGGTCTCCTCCGCGGCCACCTTCACCTCGGCCACCTGCACGAGGCGCCGGACGACCTCGTAGGCGACGACGACGGAGAGGATGATCACGCCCTTCGTGATGACGATGACCTCCTTGGGGACCCCCTCGAGGTCCAGGATCTGCGCCGCACGGTCGACCCAGCCGAACAGCATCGCCGCGATCGCGATCCCCGCCGGGTGGTTGAGGCCGACGAGCGCGACCGCGATCCCGTCGAAGCCGAGCCCCGTCGGGAAGTCCAGCGTGTACGCGTGGAAGTAGCCGAACAGGTCGCTCATCCCGATGAGCCCGGCGATCGCGCCGGAGATCAGCATCGTCGTCACGATCATCCGGTTGGGATCGACGCCGGAGGCCTGGGCGGCGGTCGGGTTGATGCCGCTCGCGCGCAGGTCGTAGCCGAACCGCGTCCGCCACACCAGCGCGTAGACGAGCACCCCCAGGACCGCCGCGATCACGACGAACGAGCGGAGGTCCTCGCCGCCGGTGACGAGGAGCGGCGGCAGCTGCCCCGAGGGCGGGATGGGCCGCGTGGCGATGAGCAGCTCCGAGCCGACCCTCGGCTTCCGCAGGTAGTTCGCGAGCAGGTACGCCCCGAGCCCGGTCGCGATGAAGTTCAGCATGATCGTCGCGACGACCTCGTGGACGCCGCGCTTGACCTTGAGCACGCCGGCGACGCCGGCCCAGGCCGCGCCGACGACCATGGCGACGAGGATGATGAGCGCGATGTGCAGCACCGGCGGGAGCGCGACCGCCGCGCCGACCGAGGCCGACAGCAGCGCGGCGATGCGGTACTGGCCCTCGACGCCGATGTTGAACAGGTTCATCTTGAAGCCGATCGCGACCGCGAGACCGGCGACGTAGAGCGGGACGGCGCGGTTCACCATCGACACGAGCGAGGTCGGCCGGATCCCGTACCGCAGCATCGAGCGGAACGCTGCGGGCGGGCTCGCGCCGATCGCGACGAGGGCGATCGAGGAGACGAGGAAGGCGAGCGCGATCGCCGAGAGGGGCACGAGCAGCCACAGCAGCCGGATCCGCCAGCGCTTCATCCGCCCGCCTCCCGGGCGCCGGTCATGTACGAGCCGAGCTCCTCGGGGGTGACCGTCGAGGGGTCCAGGCGCGCCACGAACCGGCCGCGGAGGATCACGTGGAGGGTGTCCGACAGGCCGATGAGCTCCTCGAGATCGGCCGAGATCAGCAGGAGCGCGAGCCCCGCCGCTCGGGCCGCGCGGATCTGCTCCCACACCGCGGCCTGTGCCCCCACGTCGATGCCCCGGGTCGGCTGCGCGGCGATGAGCACCCGCGGCGACGCGGCCATCTCGCGCCCGACGATGAACTTCTGCTGGTTGCCCCCCGAGAGCGCGAGCGCGGGCGTGTCCGGGCCCGGCGTCATCACGTGGTAGGCGCGGACGATCTCCACCGTGCGCGAGCGGGCGCCCGCGCGGTCCACGAAGGCACCTCTCGCGAACGGGGGCTGCGTCTGGTGACCGAGCATCGCGTTCTCCCACAGCGGCGAGGGGAGCAGGAGCCCCCACACGTGCCGGTCCTCGGGGATGTACCCGATGCCGGCCTCGCGCAGGCGTCGGGTCGACCAGGTCGTGACGTCCTCCCCCTCGAGCTCGATCGTCCCCGCGTCGGGGCGGCGCAGGCCCATGAGGGCCTCGACCAGCTCGCGCTGGCCGTTGCCCTCGACGCCGGCGATGCCGACGACCTCGCCGCGGCGGATCTCGAAGGAGACGTCCCGGAGCGCCCAGCGCTCCTCGACCCGGACGCCGAGCCCGCGCACCGCGAGCGCGACGTGCTCGGTGACCGTGACCTCGCGCGTCTCCGGCGTGGGAAGCTCGGCTCCCACCATGAGCTCGGCCAGGCGGTGCACGTCGACCTCCTCCGGCTCCACCGTAGCCACGGTCCGGCCGGCGCGGATCACGGTGATCGTGTCGGCGATCTCGAGGACCTCGTCGAGCTTGTGCGAGATGAAGATGATCGTGACGCCGCGGGTGGCGAGGTCGCGCAGGTTGCGGAAGAGCTCCTCGACCTCCTGCGGGACGAGCACGGCCGTCGGCTCATCGAGGATGAGCGTGCGCGCGCCGCGGAACAGCACCTTGATGATCTCGACGCGCTGGCGCTCGCCGACCGTGAGGTCCTCCACGCGCCGGTCGGGGTCGAGCGGCAGGCCGTAGGTCTCGGAGAGCTCACGGATCCGCCTGCGGGCCTCCTCGAACGCGAGCACGCCGGCGCGCGCCGGCTCCGAGCCCAGGACGACGTTCTCGAGGACCGTGAGGTTGTCGGCGAGCATGAAGTGCTGGTGGACCATGCCGATCCCCGCGGCGATGGCGTCCTTCGGCGAGCGGAAGTGCACCTCGCGGCCGTGGATCGCGACCCTGCCTCGGTCGGGACGGAGCATCCCGTAGAGGATCTTCATCAGCGTCGACTTGCCGGCCCCGTTCTCGCCCACGATGGCGTGGATCTCCCCGGGGCGCACCGCCAGGTGGATGTCGTCGTTCGCGACGACGCCGGGGAAGGTCTTCGTGATCCCGGCGAGCTCGACGGCGGCGGTGCTCTGGCTCATCGATCTCCTCGCCCCGGACGGCGACGGGGGCCCGAGGATGCTACCGCCCTCGGGCCCCCGCGCGCGCGAGCCACGGTCAGCTCGTCGGGACCGTGATGGTGCCGTCGACGATCTGCTGCTTCAGGTCCTCGAGCTGCGAGGTGATGTCGTCGATGAAGCCCCCCGAGGTCGAGTACCCGACGCCGTCGCGGGCCAGGTCGAACGTGATGTAGCCGCCCTGGAAGTTGCCCTCGACCTCGGCCTTGATGGTCTCGTAGACGGACACGTCGACCCGCTTCAGCATCGAGGTGAGGACGTAGGGCTGGAGCTCCTCCGGGACGGTCAGGTACTGGTCCGAGTCCACGCCGATGCCCCAGACGTGGGTGCCGGTCGCGTCCTCGTACTCCTTGGCCGCCTGGAACAGGCCGAGCCCCGAGCCGCCGGCGGCGTGGTACACGACGTCGGCGCCGGACTGGAACATGCTCGTCGCGATCTCCTTGGCCTTCGCGGGGTCGTTGAACCCGCTGAAGTCCGGCGGCTGGGAGATGTACTTCACGTCGATCTGGATGTCGGGGTTGATGTGCTTGGCCCCGGCCTCGAACCCCGCCTGGAACTTGTGGATCAGGTCGATGTCGACCCCGCCGATGAAGCCCACGTGCCCGGTCTCGGACTTCAGGGCCGCCGCGGCGCCGACGAGGAAGGAGCCCTGCTCCTCGGCGAACAGGAGCGAGGCCACGTTGTCCTCGGGCGTGAGGTCGTGCGCGCCCGGGCAGTTGGCGGTGTCCTTGTTGATGAACCCGTCCACGTCGGCGAAGTGCACGTCGGGGTACTGGTTCCCCGCGGCACAGACCGACTCGGCGAACAGGAAGCCGACGCCGATGATGAGGTTCGCGCCCTCCTCCGCGAGGAGGCTGAGCAGCTCGGCGCGGTTCGTGCCGCCCTGGTTCGGCTCGAGCTCCTTCGGGGTGATCCCGAACTCCTGGGTGGCGCGGTCCAGGCCCGCCGCCGCCGAGTCGTTGAACGACAGGTCGCCGCGGCCGCCGATGTCGTAGACGAGGCCGATCGTGATGCCCTCGCCGGGCTTCGCGCCGCCGGTCTCGCCGGTCGGTCCGGTCGCGCCGCCCTCCTCACCGCCGCAGGCCGCGGCGACGAGGGCGAGGACCGCGACGAGGGAGAGCAGCCGTGCGGTCTTCCTCATCCCTTCCCCCCTTCTCCTCCGAGCGTCCGAGCGCTCCCACGGGAGCGCTCCGGGGCGCTCCCGACGCATCATACGTAAGGTGTGCCGACCGGGGTTCGGGCCTGCGGAACCCCGTCCGGCGGCTCGACCGGGCCCCTCCGGCTCACTCGGTCCCGAACAGGCGATCCCCGAAGTCGCCGAGGCCGGGGAGGATGTAGCCGTGCTCGTTCAGCTCGCGGTCCAGGGCCGCGGTGAAGATCGGGACGTCCGGGTGGTCGGTCTGCAGCCGGCCGATGCCCTCGGGAGCGGCGACCACGCAGACGAACCGCAGGGTCGCCGGGGAGCCGGCCTCCTTCACCGCGTCGCAGGCCGCCGAGCCCGAGCCGCCGGTCGCGAGCATCGGGTCGAGCACCAGCACGTGGCGGTCGTCGACCGGGGGCAGCTTGCGGTAGTACGACTGCGGCTGCAGCGAGGCCTCGTCGCGCTCCAGGCCGATGTAGCCCACCGCGACCTCGGGGAAGAGCTCGGTCACGGCCTCGAGCATCCCGAGGCCGGCGCGCAGGATCGGCACGGCGACGAGGTCGCCGAGCATCCGGCCGGTGGTGCGCTCGAGGGGCGTCTCGACCGTCACCTGGGTCGTCGGCAGGTCCCGGATCGCCTCGAGCGCGAGCGCGAGCGCGAGCCGCTTCGCGAGGGTCCGGAACACCGGCGGGGGCGTGGTGCGGTCCCGCAGGGAGGTGAGCAGGTGCTCGGCGAGGGGGTGATCGACGACCGTGACCGACATCGCCGGCATCCTATCCCGGGCGGAAGGTCCCGGGTGGAAGGGCCCCGCCGATCCGGGCGTGGGGCCCGCCGGGCGGTTGCCACCGACCCGCCGTCCTGGCAGGATGTGCCTCGATGCGGCGGTTCTTCCAGGGCTGGTTCTTCTTCTACGGCGGGGACGACCCGGCGTAGTCGCCTGAGCCGCCGAAGGCAAGGGGACCCCGGGTCGAGGACCCGGGGTTCGGCATCTCCGGGACCGACCCGCCGAGCGCGGAGGACGAGCGATGGTCGTGGTGATGAGGACGGACGCGACGGAGGCGGACGTCGAGCGCGTCTGCGAGAAGGTGCGCGAGGTCGGCGGCGAGGCCTTCGTCTCGAAGGGCACGGTCCACACGATCATCGGGCTCGTCGGGGACTCCGCGCTGTTCCGCGCGCTCGACCTCGACAACCTCCCGGGGGTCGACCGCCTCATCCAGGTGGGCAAGCCCTACAAGATGGTCGCGAGCTCGCTCCACCCGGAGCCGACGACGGTGCGGGTCGGCTCCGCGGACGTCGGCCGCGGCAGCTTCACGATCATCGCCGGACCGTGCGCGGTGGAGAGCGAGGAGCAGGCCCACGAGGCCTGCCGCGCCGCGAAGGAGGCGGGGGCGACGATCCTGCGCGGGGGGGCGTTCAAGCCCCGGACGTCGCCGTACTCGTTCCAGGGGCTCGGCAAGCGCGGCCTCGAGATCCTCGCCGATTGCCGGGCGGAGACCGGCCTGCCGGTCGTGACCGAGGTCGTGGACCCCCGCGACGTGGACCTCGTCGCCGAGTGGGCCGATGCGCTGCAGATCGGGACCCGGAACATGCAGAACTTCGAGCTGCTGAAGGCGGTCGGGGCGGCGGCCAAGCCGGTGATGCTGAAGCGCGGGTTCGCGGCCACGATCGAGGAGTGGCTCATGGCCGCCGAGTACATCGCCCAGCGCGGCAACTCGGAGATCATCCTGTGCGAGCGCGGCATCCGCACCTTCGAGACCGCGACCCGCAACACCCTCGACCTCTCGGGGATGGCCGTCGCGCAGCGGGAGAGCCACCTGCCGGTGATCGTCGATCCCTCGCACGCGACGGGCCACCGCGATCTCGTGCCGCCGATGGCGCGCGCGGCCATCGCAGCCGGCGCCGACGGGGTGATGGTGGACGTGCACCCGAGACCCGAGGAGGCGCTGTGCGACGGACCGCAGGCGCTGCGCCCGGCGGACCTCCGGGCGCTCGGCGACGATCTGCGGGCGCTCGCGGTCGTGCTCGGGCGCTCGATCGGCTGAGCCGGCTCAGGCCGGGACGACCGGCGTGAGCTCGGCGATGTCGCAGGTCCCGCGCCAGCGGGCGATCGACTCCTCGGGTGGCCCGACGCGGCTGCGGCGCCGGTCGGCGAGGACCTTCGCGGCCTCCTCCCACTCCGCCCCCTCGAGCAGGCGCACCGCGGCCGGGAACTCGGCCAACGCGGTGTGCCCGCCCTCGGCCTTGCGGCGCGTGATCACGACGAGCTCCCTCGCGCCGCTGAGGTCGGGGACCGTCTGTTCCTGCGGGCCCGGCTCGCGCTGGGAGAGGAGCAGGATGCGCCCGTTCTTGAACGCGAACCAGGCCGGGATCATGCGTCGGCGGCCGTCGCGCTCGGGTCCCACCCAGATCACGTCGGACCGCTTCAGCCCGTCCTCGATCCGCTTGGGCAGCTTCGTCGGCGCCTGCTGCACGTAGACCGGCACCTCGATCTCGCCGAGGATCTGCTCGTCGAGGATGAACGAGACGAGGTGGATGCCGGTGGTCTGCAGCACGGCGTCCTCGACGACGTCGGTCTCCTCGGTCAGGTCCATCGAGCCGAGCATGCGCCGCGGCTGCGGGCCGAAGCGGTAGACCGTGCGGCCGGCCGGGTCGATGATCCGGATCTCCTCGCTCACGACGCCCGTCGGGACCTTCCAGGCCCGGTACAGCACGAACGGGAGCGCTCGTCCCGGCGCCCCGGAGAGGTAGATGGCGGCGGGGGCGCGCTCGCCCTGCGCGTCGAAGAGGCGGCGGTCGACCGCGTTCGCGAAGACCAGCTCTCCCGTGGCCATCGGCCCGGAACTATAGCGGCCGGCTCGGCCGGTGCGGTCGCGTCGGGTCCGCCCGACTCACGTCGCCCGGGCGAGCCACAGGCGCGGCTCCTCGATCTCGGGGAGCGAGGGGAGCGAGGCGGGCGAGTCCCACATGCGCGCGAGGACGGCCTCCCCGGCGATCCCGGCGACCGCGTCGCAGAAGGCGCGGCCCGCCCGGTACTGCTCGCGCTTCATCTCGATGCCGAGGAGCCGCTCGAACACCGGGTCCGCGTGCTCGGTCTCGCGGTAGCGGCGCATCGCCTCCTCGATCCGAGGGTAGGTGCCGAGCAGCCCCCGACCGATCGCGTGCGTCACGTGGTCGCCGTAGCCCTCCGCTGCGGCCATGAACGCCTGGATCCGTCCGAGCTTCAACCGCTGCTCGGGGTCGAGCACGGTGCCGAACAGGGCCTCCTCCCCGCCGAGGAGCTCGCGCATCGCCTCGGGGTCGGTGGGGTCGAGCGCCTCGAGGCGCCGGGCCAGGCCCTCCAGGTCGAGCTCGAGCGTCGCGAGGAAGTCCTCGAGGAGCTCCCGGAAGTGGGGCAGCGCCCAGGGGCGCGCGAACTCGAACCGGTGCGTGACCTCGTGGAGGGCGACCCAGGTCCGGAACTCGGCGCGGTCGAGCGACCAGTCCTTCTCGAAGGCCGCGATGTTCGGCACGACGAACAGGAGCGTCCCGGCGCCCCCGGGGCGGGGGACCGCCACGTCGTACTGCCCGAGCACCTGCTGGGCGAGGGTGCCGAGCACCGTGCCCACCTGCGCCCCGAGCAGGAGGGGGGAGAGCTGCCGGAGCAGCTGGGTGGCGCCCTCGGGGAGGCCCTCGGGCAGCTGCGCGCGCTGCGCCCGCGCGACGGCCTCCGCGAGCTTGGCGGCGGCCGGCTCGAGCAACCGTCGCAGGCCCTCCAGGTTCTCCGTGATCCACTCGGCGCGGCGAACCGGCTTCACGACCGGCACGTCGTGGGGCGGCTCGAGGCCCGTGTGGTCGGCGACGTGCAACTCGGCCACCCGCACCGCCTCCTCGAACGAGCGACGGTCCTCCTCGGTGGGGCGGGGGTCCTCGCGGCCCCAGGACGCCGCGGCGATCCCGACCTGCCGCGCGAGCTCCCAGTTCACCGGGCCGCTCGAGGACAGGAGCACGCGCTGGATCTCCCGGAACAGCGGCACGTCGTTCCAGATGTCGCCGAGCGGCACCTCGAACGGGCTCGGCTCCCGGCGCTCCTGCGGTCCCTGCGGCTCCATCGGCGGCTCCATCGGCTCTCGACATCCAGCGTACCCCTTCCGCGCGCGCGACCCTCCGGCGGCCGCCGCGGCTACGATGGTGGTCGTGCGCGAGGAGCTGTCCGTCCGCGTGACCACCGATCCCCTGGATCCCGCCGAGGCGATCGCGGCCGTCGCCGACGACGCGGCGGGCGGCACCTGCGTGTTCCTCGGCACCGTGCGCGACCACTCGGAGGCGGGGCGGGTCACCGGCCTCACCTACGAGTCGTGGGAGGAGCTCGCCCTCGCGCGCCTGCGCGAGCTGGGCGAGGAGCTCTTCGCCTCGTGGCCGCTGCGGCGCGTCGTCCTCTGGCACCGCTCCGGCGAGCTCGCCGTCGGCGAGATCTCGGTCATCGTGGCCTGCTCGGCGGCGCACCGGGCGGAGGCCTTCGAGGCGTGCCGCCACGGGATCGAGCGGCTCAAGGCCGACGTGCCGATCTGGAAGAAGGAGCACCTCGCCGAGGGCGAGTCGCACTGGGTCATGGGGGCCTGAGTGGGGCGGGATCTCGCCATCGACCTCGGGACGGCGAACACCCTCGTCTACCGCCAGGGACGCGGGGTCGTCTTCGAGGAGCCGACGGTCGTCGCCATCGACACGACGACCGGCAAGGTCGAGGCCCTCGGCGAGCAGGCCTGGCGCATGATCGGCGGCCCTTCGGGGGGCGTGGTCGCCGTCCGGCCGCTCCGGCACGGGGTGATGACGGAGTTCGAGGTCACCCAGCGGATGATCGAGGAGGTCCTGCGCCGCGTCGGGATCCCGCGGTTCCCACGTCCCCGGGTCCTCGCCTGCATCCCGTCGGAGGCCACCGAGATCGAGCGTCGGGCCGTCGAGGAGGCGGTCCGGTTCGCGGGGGCGAAGGGTGTCGTGCTCGTCGAGGAGCCGCTCGCCGCCGCGATCGGGGCCGGCCTGCCGATCCACGAGCCACAGGGCAACCTCATCGTCGACATCGGCGGCGGGACGACCGAGCTCGCGGTGGTCTCCATGGGTGGGGTCGTGGCCGGGCGCTCGGTGCCGGTCGGCGGGTTCGACCTCGATGCCGCGATCCGGGAGCACGTGCGGTCGCGGTACGGCGTGATGATCGGCGAGAAGGCGGCGGAGGAGCTGAAGATCGCGCTCGGCTCCGCGTTCCCGGGCGGGGGACCGCGCGCGGGGATCGTGACCGGTCGCGAGCTCGACTCGGGTGCGCCGTGCGAGGTTCGGCTCTCCGATGACGAGATCCGGCAGGCGATGGCGGAGCCGGTCGGCAGGATCGTGGAGGCCTCTCGGCGGATGCTCGCCGAGGCGCCCCCCGAGCTCACGCACGACGTGCTCGAGACCGGGATGTACCTCACGGGCGGCGGCGGGCTGCTGCGAGGGCTCGACCTGCTGCTGTCGCAGGAGTGCGAGGTCCCGGTGCACCGGACGGACCACCCGCTGCACGACGTGATCCTCGGCGCCGGCGCGATGCTCGAGCACCTCGACGAGTACCGGAGCTCGTTCCAGCTCACGCGTCGGCGCCGGCCCGACGAGGGACAGCGCGCCCGCGTGGTGCGGATGGGCTGATCAGGGCGTGATGTAGGAGCGGATCATCCGGCCGATGAGCGCGCCGAGCGCGTAGAGGGACAGCGCCATCGCGACCGCGGCGATCGCGACGAGCGCGAGCGAGCCGAGCAACCCCTGGATCCGCTGCCCGATCGACGGCCCGCGCGTGACCTCGACCTGGAGGTAGGTGTAGCCGGGCGGCGGGCCCTCGCCGGCCGCGTCGGGCGGCGCGGGCGCCTCGGGCGGCTCGAACCCGACCGCCGCCGGCTCCTGCTCGGCCGCGCGGAGCGAGACGATGTAGACCACGGCGCCCACGCCGAGCGAGGCGAGCAGCACGACCAGGTAGCGCACGGTCCCGAGCCTACCCTCTCCTCGGACGGGTCCCCGTAGCATGGGACCGTGCGGAGGCTCCGATGGTTCGCGGCGGCGGCGGCCGCCGTCGGCGCGCTCATCCTCGGCGGCTCCGTGTTCCTCCCGTACTACGCGGTCGGACCCGGCCCCGCCCGCGACGTGGAGCCGCTGATCCGGGTCGAGGGCGCCCCCCGCTACCCATCGGAGGGACGGTTCGTGCTCACCTCGGTCGTCTTCAACCAGCTCACCGGGTTCGGTCTCATCGGAGCGTGGCTCGACCCCGACCGGACCGTGGTGGAGCGCGAGCGGATCTACCCGTCGGGGGAGCCCGCCGAGGTCGGACGGCGGAGGGCGATCAGCGAGATGGACCAGAGCAAGCTCGACGCGGTGGCCGCCGTGCTGCGGCACCTGACCGGCTACCCGCGCGAGCACGGCCGCGGCGTGCTCGTGGAGAGCGTCGTCTCCGGATGCGCGGCCGACGGGGTGCTCTACCCGGGCGACCGCATCCTGCGGATCGACGGGCGGGAGGTCGACACGGTCCGGCGCGCGAGGCGGCTGATCGCGGCGGCGCCCTCGGGCGAGCGGCTGCGCTTCGACGTGACGGTGGACGGCGAGCCGCAGACCCTCCGGCTGGTGCGCGAGCCCTGCGGCGGGAGCGAGGACCCCCTCGTCGGCGTCTCGCTCCTCAACAGCTTCCCCATCGAGGTCCGGATCTCGAGCGGGTCGATCGGCGGCCCCTCCGCCGGGCTCATGTGGGCGCTCGGCCTGTACGACCTCCTCACGCCGGGGGACCTCACCGGCGGCCGGACGATCGCGGGGACGGGGGCGATCGGCCCCGACGGCACCGTGTACCCGATCGGCGGCGTCGCCGAGAAGATCGCCGCCGCGGCGCACGCCGGGGCCGAGGTGTTCCTGTTGCCCCAGGACAACCTCGGGGAGGCCGAGGCCGCGGGCGACCACGGCATGGAGCTCGTCCCGGTGGGGAGCCTCGACGACGCGCTCGCCTACCTGCAGGGAGGCGGGACGCCCGAGGGCGGGTGATAGGCTGGCCGTCCGTTCCGGGGCCGACCTCGAGACCCGGGCCCGCGAGAGGAGCAGAGGCAACGGTGGTGGCGCGCATCCCGGTCGGTGCGGGGCGTCGCTGGCCGTACGTGGTGGTCGGCGGCCTCGTCGCGATCGCGCTCGTGCTCACGGCGCTGTCCGGCTTCTTCGTCGAGATCCTCTGGTTCCGCGAGGTCGGGCTGTCGCGGGTGTTCTGGGGGATCCTCGGCGCGCGGGGGCTGCTCGCGGTGGCCTTCGGCGGGCTGTTCTTCCTCGGGCTGTACGCGAACCTGCTCATCGTTCGGCGCCTGCGCCCGCGCTACCGTCCGATGACCCTCGAGCAGGAGATCCTCGAGCGGTACCGGATGGCGGCCGAGCCCTACCTGCGCGTGCTGCTGCCCGCCTTCTCGGCCCTCATCGCGCTCTTCGTCGGGCTCGGCGTGACGGGACGGTGGGAGATCTTCCTGCTGTGGCGCTCCTCGTCCGGCATCTCCTTCGGGGTCCGCGACCCGATCCTCGGTCGCGACGCCGCGTTCTACGTCTTCAGCCTGCCGTGGCTCGAGTTCGTGCAGGGCTGGCTCTTCTCGGCGCTCGTGGGGATCACGGTCCTCACCGCCCTCGGTCACTACCTGTGGGGCGGCATCCGTCCCCAGGCGACCGGGGCGGTCGAGAAGGTGACGCCCCAGGTCAAGGCCCACCTCTCCGTCCTGCTCGGGCTCCTCCTCGTCGTGAAGGCCTGGGGCTACCACCTCGGGACCTTCGACCTGCTCACGTCTCCGCGCGGTGTGGTGGCCGGCGCCTCCTACACGGACGTGAAGGCCCAGCTGCCGGCGCTGCGGATCCTGATCTTCATCGCGCTCGCCTGCGCCGTGCTCTTCTTCGTGAACATCCGGATGCGCGGCTGGGCGCTCCCCGTGATCGCGGTGGGGCTGCTCGCGCTCGTCTCGGTGGTGGCGGGGGCGATCTACCCGGCGTTCGTCCAGCGGTTCCGCGTGGACCCGCAGGAGCTGCAGCGGGAGCGCCCCTACATCGCCCGCAACATCGAGGCGACGCGGGCCGCCTTCGGCCTCGACCGGATCACCACCCAGCAGCGCTCGGCCTCCTCGCAGGTCACGGCGGCGCAGATCGCGGAGAACGCCGGCACGATCTCGAACATCCGGCTGTGGCGGCCCGAGGTCCTGAAGGAGGACTACGAGGGCCTGCAGCGGATCCGTCAGTACTACGCGTTCGGCGACGTCGACGTGGATCGCTACCCGATCGGCGGGGCCAGGCGCCTGGTGATGATCTCGGCGCGCGAGATCAGCCAGGCGCAGATCCCGGCCGGCGGCAACACCTGGCAGAACCGGCACCTGTTCTACACGCACGGCTTCGGAGCGGTGGCCTCCGTCGTGAGCGCCGCGACGGCGGAGGGGGCACCGCAGTTCACCCTGCGCGACATCCCGCCGACCGGCGAGCCGCCGCTCGAGGGCGACGGGCAGCGGATCTACTACGGGGAGGTCAGCGACGTCCCCTTCGTCGTCGTGCGCACGGGGACCGACGAGCTCGACTACCAGGGGACCCCGCAGAACGACCAGGAGCAGGTCACCTATCGCTACACGGGCACCGGCGGGATCCCGATCGGCGGGTTGCTCGAGCGGGCGCTCTTCGCGTGGCGCTTCCGGGACGTGAACCTGCTGATCTCGGGGCTGATGCAGGACGACAGTCGCATCATGATCTACCGGAGCATCTACGAGCGGGTCCCCAGGGCGGCGCCGTTCCTGCGCTTCGACGGCGATCCCTACGCCGCGATCGTCGACGGCCGCCTCGTGTGGATCTGGGACGCCTACACGATGACCGACCGCTACCCCTACTCGCAGCCGGTCAGGCTCGAGGACGTCGTGGCGCGGCCGCAGTCCGGCGCCCCGCCCCTCGTCGGTGAGGTGAACTACATCCGCAACTCGGTGAAGGTGGTCGTCGACGCCTTCGACGGCTCGATGACCTCCTACGTCGCCGACCCGACGGATCCGATCATCCGGGTGTGGCAGCGGGCGTTCCCCGGCATGTTCACGCCGGTCTCCGAGGCGCCGCCCGAGCTCGTCGAGCACTTCCGGTACCCGGAGAACCTGTTCCAGATCCAGGCCTACCAGTACGCCACGTACCACGTGACGGACCCCGAGGTCTTCTACGGCAAGCAGGACTTCTGGGCGGTGCCGGTGGACCCGACCCAGGGCACCGAACAGGGCACCTCCGCGACCGGGCCGGTGCCGATGCGCCCCTACTACCTGCTGATGCGGCTCCCGGGTGATGCCCGCGAGCGGTTCGTGCTGATCCAGCCGTTCACCCCGCAGGGCCGCCAGAACATGGTGGCCTGGCTCGCGGTGAGCTCCGATCCCGGCGAGGACTACGGGAAGATCCTCGCCTACCAGTTCCCCACCGGGCAGAACGTCGAGGGGCCGGAGCAGGTCTTCGCGCGCATCAACCAGGACCTGCGGTTCTCCTCCGAGCGGACCCTGCTCTCGCGCGGCGGCTCGCAGGTGCTCTTCGGGGACTTCCTCGTCATCCCCATCGACGACGGGCTGCTGTACGTGCAGCCGGTGTACGTGCGCTCCGCCCAGACGAACGCGATCCCCGAGCTGAAGCGCGTCGTGGTCGTGAACGGCGGCCGGGTGGGGATCGGCACGACCCTCGCGCAGGCGCTGCAGGACTCCCTGTCGGGCGAGGTCGTGCCGCCGCCCGGTGGGGGGCAGCCGCCGACCGGCTCGGTGGGGCAGCAGATCCGCGCGCTGCTGGAGGAGGCCGCCGGGCACTTCGAGGCGGCCGACGCGGCCCTGCGCGCCGGCGATCTCGCCACCTACCAGCGCGAGATCGAGGCCGCGCGGCAGGCTGTGGACCGGGCGAACGAGCTCGCGGCGCAGCTCACCGGGGCCTCGCCCACCCCGAGCCCGACCGCCTGAGGCGCCCGGCTGGGCCGGCCCCCAGAGGGCTTGCTATCATCGGCGTGCGGGGTGGAGCAGTCCGGTAGCTCGCTGGGCTCATAACCCAGAGGTCACGGGTTCAAATCCCGTCCCCGCGACGAAGACCGGGCCCCGGCGACGGGGCCCGCTCCGTTCCTGGCTCATCATCCCCGTTCGCCGGGCCTGCGGACGAGCGCGGCGAGGCCCCCCAAGAAGGTCGGCACCGAGCGCTCCCAGAAGATCCGCCGGTTCACGACGCCGATCACGGCGATGATCGCGAGGAGCCAGGCGAGCGCGAGCATGTGACCGTCGGCCCACGTGCGCCAGAGCACCATGGCGTAGCCCGTGGCCTGCAGCAGCATCGACAGGGCCTCGTTGCGGGTGAGGGCGAAGCCCGCGACGAGCACGGCGACGAGCCCGACCCCGATCACCGGCGGCACCCAGCCGGCGGCCACGGAGCCGAGCACGGCCCCCGCCCCGACGAGCGTGTCGATCCAGAGATCAGAGCGGCCGAGGCGGGTCGGCCCCGCCGAGGCCCGAGCGGCCCGCCCGTCGAGGAAGTCCGAGATCCACCCGGTGCCGAGGAGCGCGGCGGCGAGGGCGACCCGCCGTGCGCCGAGCGCCGGCACGAGGGCAACCGCGACGACCGCGCGGTACGCGGTGAGCCCGTCGGCGGCTCGACCGAGCAGGTCCCGCTCGCCCGCGCGCTCGATGCGTCCCTCCTCCATCGGGGCTCAGGGCTCCGCCCGCTCCGCCTCCTCCGCCTGCTCGCCCCGCTCCCCCCGGACGATGACCCACGGGACGGCCGCGTAGGGGAGCGCGGCGACGAAGAGCGGCCACCAGGCGTCCACCGCGTCCGCCAGGAGGACGAGCGCCCACCCGAGGAGCAGGAGGACCACGATGACGGCGAACCGACGGGACGGGCTCATGGGGCCCATCCTCTCACGGGGTCCGGGACCGCGCGATAGGATGCCCCTGCCCGCGTCGGGGCCGGCGCGCGGCGGGCGGGCCGCACGGGCGCGGCCGGAGGAGGTCCGAGGTGGCGCAGGCAGACGTGATCGCGAAGCTCGCCAACGTCCCGCTCTTCTCGGGGTGCTCGAAGCGGGAGCTGGCGCTCATCGCCCGGTCGGCGAAGGAGGTCGTCCATCGCGAGGGCACCGTCATCGCCCACGAGGGCGAGCCGGGCGTCGGGCTCTTCGTGATCCTCGACGGCCGGTGCGAGGTGACGGTGGGGGGCCGGCGGAAGGCGACGCTCGGGCCGGGGGACTACTTCGGCGAGATCGCGCTCCTCGACGGCGGACCGCGGACCGCGACCGTCACGGCCCTCACGGACGTGAAGCTCGTGGGGATCACGGGTTGGGTCTTCCGAGGGCTGGTCACCGAGCACCCACGGATCGCGCTGAAGACCCTGGAGGGGCTCGCCGGGAGGCTGCGCGTGGCCTCGAAGGAGCCGACCTGATCCAGGCGCGCGTGCGCTCCGTCGAACGGCCCGACGGAGCGCGGCTGCACGTCGAGACCTCCGGGGACCCCGCGCGCGAGCCCCTCGTGCTGCTCGAGGGCATGGGCGGCGACATCCCCGGCTGGCGGCGGAACATCCCGCGCCTCGCGACCGAGTGCTTCGTCGTGGCCTACGACCACCGGGGCAACGGGCGGTCGCAGGCCCCGGACCGCCCCCTTGAGATGACCGACTTCGTGGAGGACTGCCTCGCCGTGATGGACGCGCTCGCGATCCGACGCGCCCATCTGTACGGGCAGTCCTTCGGGGGGATGGTGGCCCTCGAGCTCGCGCTCACGCAGCCCGAGCGCGTCCGCTCGCTCGTGCTCGCCGCCACCCACGCCGGGGAGGCCCACGCCATCCGGGGCCGGGGCCGCGCCCCGATCGACCGGCCGTGGCTCCAGCTGTACGCGCCGACCTTCGCCGAGGCCCGCCCCGAGCACGTCGAGGAGGACCTGCGGGTCGCTCGGGCCCAGCCGCAGCACCCGCAGGGCCAGCGGCGGCAGCGCGAGGCGGTCCGGGCCTGGGACGCCTACGATCGCCTCCCGCAGCTGCAGGTGCCGACGCTCGTCCTGCACGGGTCGGAGGACCAGCTGATCGACGTCGCGAACGCCCACGTGCTCGCGGAGCGGATCCCCGGCGCGGAGCTCGCGATCATCGAGGGGGCGGGGCACGTGTACCACTCCGAGCAGCCGGAGGTGGCGGACGAGCTCGTGCTCGCCTTCATCCGGAGGCACCGGGGATGACCGGGGACCCGGACCGGGCGCAGGCGGAGGCGCGAGCCCTGGCCGAGGAGCGGGCGCGGGCGCGGGCCGCGCGGGACTTCGCTCGAGCCGACGCCCTCCGCGAGCGGATCGCGGCGCTCGGGTTCCGGGTCATCGACACGCCCCAGGGCCCCGTCCTCGAGCCGCTCGAGGGGGCCGCGCCCGCCCGACCGGCCGGTTCGGGGCCCGCCCGCCTCCGCGCCCGCGACGTCCCGAGCGCCCTCGAGGAGCCGCCGAGCTTCGATGCGAGCGTCCACCTCGTCGTGCCCGGTTGGCCCGAGGACGCGATCCGGGCGCTCGCGGCCTTCCGGGCCCACCACCCCGGCCGGGCGCTGCAGGCCGTCGTGGCCGACCTCACCGAGACCGACCCCGCCGCCTACGGCGAGGGCGTCGAGGTCCTGCCGCTCGAGCCGGGGACGGGGTGGGCCGCGGCGATGAACGCCGCGCTGCGGCGGAGCCGCGGTCGCATCGCGCTCGTGCTCGACGGCTCGGTCGAGCCCACCGGGGATGTGGTCGGGCCGCTCGAGGCGGCCCTCGCCGATCCGAGCGTCGGGGCGTGCGGCCCCTTCGGGGTGACCACGCGGGACCTCCACGGGTTCGAGGACTCACCCGGCCCCGAGGTCGACGCGATCCTCGGCTACCTCATGGCCCTGCGCCGCGAGACGCTGCGGGGGGTCGGCGGCTTCGACGAGCACTTCCGCTTCTACCGCACGGCCGACATCGAGCTGTCGTTCCGGATCCGGGACGCGGGGCTCCGCGCGCTCGTGGTCCCCGTGCCGGTCCGTCGGCACGAGCACCGGCTGTGGGCGCACACGGACCCGGCCGAGCGCGAGCGCCTGTCGAAGCGGAACTTCTACCGGTTCCTCGAGCGCTTCCGCGGCCGGTTCGACCTGCTCGTGTCGCCCCCCGAGCCCTGATCAGCGTCCGGGCAGCGCCCCGGGCGGTGGCGGCGGGACGGGGGGATCGTCGGAGGGTGTGGCCGCGGGGACGGCGGTGGGCCGGGGCTCCGGCGCGGTTCCCCGGACGGAGGTCTCGCTGGTCGAGGTCCGACGGCCGTTGCCCCGCTGGCGGCGCAGCTCCTCGACGTCGGGGATCGGCAGGGTTCCCTCGAAGTACGCCTTCAGGTCCTTGCCGTCGATCACCTCGGTCACCATGAGGAGCTCGGCCATGCGGTCCAGGAAGTCCCGGTGCTCGAGGAGGACCACCCGCGCCCGCTCGTGCGCCTCGTTCACCAGGCGCGCGACCTCGGCGTCGATGCGCTCGGCGAGCGCGTCGGAGAGCTCCGGCGCGGCCCCCGGGTACCAGAGGCCACCGCCGCGCAGGCCGTCGGGCCCGAAGGACAGGGGCCCGATGTCTGGGCTCATCCCGTACTCGGTCACCATCGCCCGCGCGATCTCGGTGGCGCGCTGCAGGTCGTTCTGGGCACCCGTCGAGATCTGGTCGAAGCAGATCTCCTCGGCCGTGCGGCCGCCGAGGAGCACGGCGAGCCGGTCCTTCAGCTCGGGCTCGGTGAGGAGGTACCGGTCCTCGAGCGGGCGCTGCATCGTCATGCCGAGCGCGGCCGCCCCACGGGGGATGATCGACACGCGGTGCACGGGGTCGGCCGTCGGGGCGGTGAGCGCGACCAGGGCGTGACCCATCTCGTGCTTCGCGACGATCTCGCGCTCCTTCTCGGACATCACGCGGCTCTTGCGCTCGAGCCCGGCGGCGGCTCGATCGATCGCCTCCTCGAGCTCCTCCATCGTCACCGCGTCCTTCTCCTTGCGGGCGGCGAGCAGCGCGGCCTCGTTCACGATGTTCGCGAGGTCGGCGCCGGTGAACCCCGGCGTGCGAGCCGCGAGCACCCGGAGGTCCACGCTGGGGTCGAGCGCCACGCCCCGGGTGTGCACGCGCAGGATGTCCTCCCGGCCCTTCAGGTCGGGGCGGTCCACGACCACCTGCCGGTCGAAGCGGCCCGGCCGCACGAGGGCGGGGTCGAGCACGTCCGGCCGGTTCGTCGCGGCCATGATGATGACGCCCTTGCTCGAGTCGAACCCGTCCATCTCGACGAGGAGCTGGTTCAGGGTCTGCTCGCGCTCGTCGTGGGCGCCGAAGCCCGCCCCGAGCGCGCCGACGCGTCCCTTGCCGATGGTGTCGATCTCGTCGAGGAAGACGAGGGCCGGGGCCTTCTCCTTGGCCTGCTGGAAGAGCTCGCGGACCCGGGCCGCGCCGAGGCCCACGAACATCTCGACGAACTCCGAGCCCGACATGAAGAAGAACGGCACGTTCGCCTCGCCGGCCACGGCCCGGGCGAGGAGCGTCTTGCCGCACCCCGGCGGGCCGAGCAGCAGCACGCCCTTGGGGATGCGACCGCCCAGCCGCTGGTACTTCTTCGGGTTCTTCAGGAAGTCGACGATCTCGCGGAGCTCCTCCTTCGCCTCGTCGACGCCGGCGACGTCGGCGAAGGTCGTCTTCATCTCCTTGCGGTCGTAGATCTTCACGCGGTTGCGCCCGAGGTTCAGGGCGGCCGAGGCGCCGGCGCCGCTCATCCGCCGGATGAGGAAGAACCAGAGCACGCCGAACAGCAGCAGCGGCACGACCCAGCCGAAGAGGATGCTCTGCCAGGCGTTGGGGGTCACGCCGGTGTAGTCGATCCCCCGTTCGTCGAGCAGGTCGGTGAGCTTCGTGGTCCCCTGCAGGATCGGCGGGATCGTGGTCGTGAAGTGGACCTCGCGCCCGTCCTCCCGGTACGTGCCCGTGACCGACGTGTCCGAGATCCGCAGCGTGTCGGTGATCCGGCCGGCCTCGACCTTCGCGAGGAACTCCGAGTAGGGGATCCCGGTCGGCCGCGGCGCCGCGAGGTAGTTGACGAGCATGAGCACCGCGAGGAACCCGATGATCCACGCCCACGGCGACGGGCGCATGCGAGCCGGGCCCCCTGCGGGGTCCAGGCCGAACCGGCGACGATCCTCGTCCCTCCTCGCCACATCCCCATCTTCGCACCTGGCCGGAACATGTGACAGGAGCGGTCACCGGGTAGGCTGGCTGCGAGGTGGCGCGGCGAGCGCGGGACGCAGGCGGCCCAGCGGTCGAGGGCACGCGGGTCGGCGACGACCCGAACCTGCGCGCGCGCTTCGAGCGGGACGCGGTGCCGCTCCTGCCGAGCCTGTACTCGGCGGCGCTCCGGCTCACGCGCAACCCCTCCGACGCCGAGGATCTCGTGCAGGAGGTCTACCTGCGGGCGTTCCGCGGGTTCGATCGGTTCGAGGAGGGCACGAACCTGCGGGCGTGGATGTACCGCATCCTGATGAACACGTTCATCAACGCCTACCGGAAGAAGCAGCGTGAGCCGGTCACCGTGCAGGACGAGGAGATCCCGGACTGGTACCTGTACGACCGCCTCGGCGCCTCCGGGGTGGAGGCGTCGGCCGAGACCGAGGTGCTGGACCGGCTCCCCGACGAGGACGTGCAGCGCGCGCTCGAGGCGCTCCCCGAGGGGTTCCGGATGGCCGTGCTCCTCGCCGACGTCGAGGGGTTCTCCTACCGGGAGATCGCCGAGATCCTGGGGGTGCCGATCGGCACGGTGATGTCGCGGCTCCACCGGGGAAGGAAAGCGTTGCAGAAGGCGTTGTGGGAGAAGGTGCAGGAGCGTGGGCTCGTTGCGCGATGACTGTCGGGCGGTGCTCGAGCAGATCGAGCTGTACCTGGACGGGGAGCTCGACCCGGCGCTGCACGCCGAGGTCCACGCGCACCTGTCCGGCTGCGGACCCTGCGCGAGCCACTCCGAGTTCCAGCGTCGCTTGAAGGAGCTCCTCCGGGAGAAGTGCGGCTGCGACGAGGTGCCGCCGAGCCTGCTCGAGCGCATCCGCGCGATCTCCAGCGGGTCCCCGGAGGTCTCCGCCGGATCCCCGTAGGCGCCGCCCCTCTCCCCCTCCGAGCCCGCCCCGGCGTATGCTCGCGGGTGTCCCCGGCCGATCGCCCGGGGCGACACGCGGGGCGACGGCGGCCCCCGAGGGCGACCCGAGGAGGTGGGGGATGGACGAGCTGGGGACGATCCTCGGCGTCTGGGCGCACCCCGACGACGAGACCTACCTGTCGGCCGGCCTCATGGCGCGCGCCGTGCGGGACGGGTCGCGGGTCGTGTGCGTCACGGCCACCCGCGGTGAGGGAGGGTCCACCGACGAGGAGCGCTGGCCGTCGGCCCGCATGGGCGAGATCCGCACGGCCGAGCTCGAGCGCTCGCTCGGGATCCTCGGGGTCCGCGAGCACCACTGGCTGGACCTCCCGGACATCGACATGGCGACGGCCCTGCCGGAGGAGGGCTACGCGTCGGTGCGGTCGCTCGTCGCCGAGATCGAGCCCGACACGATCCTCACGTTCGGGCCGGACGGGATGACGGGCCACGAGGCCCACAAGACCGTGAGCGCGTGGGCGACCCGCGCCCTGGAGGAGGTCGGCCGCCCCGGCGCCCGGGTCCTGTACGCCACGACGACCCCGGAGTGGGCGGCGGAGTTCCTGCCGGTCTGGGCGCCCTTCGACGTGTTCCTGCCCGGCACGCCCCCGGTCACCCCACGCGAGGAGCTTGCGGTGTGGTTCGAGCTGCCCGAAGACCTGCTCGAGCTGAAGGTCCGCGCGATCCTCGCGCACGAGAGCCAGGTCGAAGCGATCTTCCGGGCGGTGGGCGAGGAGGTCTGGTGGCGCCAGATGTCGGTCGAGGCGTTCCGTCTCGGGGCGGGCAGGGGCGGGTGAGCCGGATGGATCGACCGCCGGAGCCGGTGCCGGACCTCGACTGGAGCGCGGCGCGCGCGGAGGCGTTCGCCGAGGGCGTGGTCGGGATCTGGACGGACCTGCTCGCGCGGCTCCGCGAGCTCCCCGTGCGCGGGCGATGGTCGGCCGAGGAGGTGCGGGAGGCCGTCGCCGTGCCCATCCCGGAGGAGCCGATGCCCGAGGCGGAGCTCCTCGCCTACCTGCGCGAGATCGCCCTGTCCTGGTCCACCTACCCGGGGCACCCGCGGTTCCTCGCCTACATCTCGGGCGCGGGGACGGTGCCGGGCGCGGCCGGGGACCTGCTCGCGGCCGGGCTGAACATGAACCTCGGCGGGTGGCAGCTCTCGCCCTCGGCGACCGAGATCGAGCTCGCGCTCACGCGCTTCTTCGCGCGGGAGGTCTTCGACCTGCCCGAGGGCTCGGGCGGGCTCGTCACCTCGGGCGGCGCGATGGCGACCTTCGTGGCGCTGAAGGCCGCCCGGGACCACCGGGCGGGGTGGGACGTGCGGAACCTCGGCGTGGCGGCGGGGCCGCAGCTCGGCCTGTACCTCTCGACCGAGACCCACGTGGTGAGCGACCGCGCCGCGGACATGCTCGGGATCGGCTGGGCGAACGTCCGGCGCGTCGGCGTGGACGAGGGCTTCCGCATGCGCGTGGAGGAGCTCGAGGCCGCGATCGCCCGGGACCGCGAGGCCGGGGTGCGCCCGTTCGCGGTGGTGGGGACCGCGGGGACGGTCTCGACCGGGGCGGTCGATCCGCTGGGGGCGATCGCCGAGGTGTGCGAGCGCGAGGGCCTGTGGTTCCACGTCGACGCCGCCTACGGGGGACCGGCGATGCTCGCCGAGGACCTGCGGCCGCTGCTCGCCGGGATCGAGCGGGCCGACTCGATCGCGTTCGACCCCCACAAGTGGCTGTCCACCCCGCTCACCGGCGGGTGCGTCCTGCTGCGCGACGCCGCGCTCCTGCCGGCCTCGTTCGATGCGGACCCCGCGTACGTGCGTCAGGACCGCGAGCGCACGGGCGCCGGGGTCGACCTCGGCCGGTGGGGGCCGCAGTTCTCGCGGGGGTTCTGGGCGCTGAAGGTCTGGGTCTCGCTCCTCGCGCACGGGCGCGCGGCCTACGCGCGGCGGATCTCGCACGACGCCGCCCTCGCGCGGTACCTCGGCGCGCGCGTGCGGGAGCACCCGGCCTTCGAGCTCGCCTGCCCCGTCGGCCTGTCGATCTGCTGCTTCCGCTACGCGCCCCCGGACCTGCCGGCGGGCCCCGAGCGCGAGGCGTACCTGAACCGGCTGAACGAGCGGCTCGTCGCCGAGATCCAGCTGGACGGGCGCGTGTTCATCTCGAACGCGGTCCTCGACGGCCGGTACGTGCTCCGGGTCTGCATCGTGAACTTCCGGACGGAGGCCGACGACCTGGACGCCGTGCTCGCGGTCGCCGAGGAGCTCGGGGCGCGCCTGGACGGCGAGCTGCGCCCGGAGGCGCTGCGGTGAGCCGGGCGCTCGCGTTCCTCGGGGCGGGGGAGTTCGAGCCCTGGTCCGAGCCGGTCGATCGCTGGGTGCTCGAGCGCGCGGACGGCGTGCTGTTCGCGCCCCACTGGGACACGGTCGAGCGCTGGTACCCGGGCGCGCAGGCGTGCATCACGGCCTCGCTGCGCCCGGGGGAGACGCTCGTCGCGATCGACGAGGAGACGGCGATGGCGGGGGACGGCTCGGCGTGGTCGGTGCTGGGCCGCTCAGCCGTCCACGTGTACCGTGATGGGCGCTTCAGGACGGTGCCGGCGGGCGAGGGGTTCGAGCTGGCGCTCGAGCTCGGCCCGTCGACGGCGTGAGGAGGAGCGCCGTGCCCGGGACGGAGACCGCGAGGACGAAGGCCGCGAGGACGAAGGCCGCGGCGAAGAAGGTGACCACGAAGAAGCCCACGGCGAAGAAGCCCGAGCCTCCCCGGTCGACGCGCGGTGGCCGCGGCCGGCTCACGCGCTCGAGCCCGATCGAGGAACGGGCGCCGGAGATCATCCGGCTGCTCTCCGAGGCCTACCCCGACGCCAAGGTCGCGCTCCGCTTCTCGAACCCGCTCGAGATGCTCGTGGCCACCATCCTGTCGGCGCAGTGCACCGACGAGAAGGTGAACGAGGTCACCGCGAGCCTCTTCCGCAAGTACCGGAAGCCCGAGGACTACCTGCGGGTGCCGGAGGAGGAGCTGAAGGCGGACATCCGGCCGACCGGGTTCTTCAACCAGAAGGCCACTTCGATCCGGGAGGCCTGCCGCAGGATCGTCGAGGTCTACGGAGGGAAGGTGCCCGACACGATGGAGGACCTGCTCACGCTCCGGGGCGTGGCGCGGAAGACGGCGAACATCGTGCTCGGCAACGCCTTCGGCAAGGTCGAGGGGATCGCCGTCGACACCCACGTCAAGCGCCTGGCCAACCGGCTGGGGTTCTCCTCCGAGTCCGACCCCGACCGGATCGAGCAGGACCTCATGCGCCTGATCCCGCGCGAGCGGTGGTTCCCGTTCACGTACGTGCTCATCGACCACGGGCGCGCGGTCTGCACCGCCCGCAACCCGCGATGCGAGGTGTGCCCGGTGAGCCACCTCTGCCCGTCGAGCTCGGTCTGAGCGCACGGTCGGTCCGGCGCATCCGCGCATCGGGATCGTCGTCCCGCGCTCCGCGCTTGCACGCGGACGCTCCGTCCTCAAGGGTCGGTCTCGCTCGGGGGCGGGGGACCGGTCCGGTAGGGGGTCCCGTCGGGGCGCCGCCAGAGGAACGCCCCGTCGACCCGGCGCAGCCGCCAGCCCTCCTCGTGCACCAGCCGGTGGTGGAAGGAGCAGAGCAGGGCCAGGTTCTCCAGCGTGGTCGGGCCCCCACGGCTCCACGGGCGGACGTGGTGGGCCACGGTGAAGACCCTCGTGCCGCACCCAGGGAAGACGCAGCCCCGGTCCCGGTGGCGGAGCTGACGAGCCATCCAGACCGGTGGGTGGCGCCGGGCCGAGCTCACGAGGACCGCATCCCCGCGGTCGTCCTCCACCACGAGCTGGATCCTGGCCTCGCAGGCCAGGCGGGCGGCGGTCTCCGGGTGGATCGGCGGGCCGTCCTCGAGCTCCGCGCCCGGCTCCAGCCGCTGGAGGCTGGCGAGCGGCGCGTGCACGACGACGGTCGAGGGCTCGGCCTCGGGGAGGCCGGCGAGGGCGCTCCGGCAGAGCTCCACCAGGGCATCGGCCCGCCTGGCGTCGGCGAAGCGCTCGTCCTCCTCCTCGGGGAGCCTCGGGATCCCCGCCGCGACGGCCTCGATCGCCCGCGCGACCACCGCTCCTCGGCCGCCGGCAGGTAGGCGAAGAGCCCGAAGGTCCGCTCCTCGTGCTGGAACCACCACTCCGCGCGTCGGGCGCGGTGGCGTTCGCGCTCGGCGGTGAGCTTCCGGCGCTCGAGCAGGTCTCCCCGGTGGCGGATCGCGCCGACCGAGACGCGCTGGGCCCAGCCGATCAGCCGGGCCTCCTGCTCGGGGGTGGCGAAGCGGGCGAGCTCGACCACCTCGTCGAGGGCGAGCCGACCCGTCTCGAGGGCCTCGGCGAGCCGCGGGAGGTCCCTGAGCGCCCGGGCCGCGACGACCCAGCGCTGGGCCTTCCAGCCGGGGATCCCGAGGCGCATCGAGATCGCGTGCGCGAGGTCCCGGGCGCCCTCCGCGCTCCAGCGCACGCCGGGGCGATCGGCCTCGGCGATCTCGCGGAGCAGCCGCAGCTGCTCTCGGCCGACCGCCGCGTGGCCAGCGGCGATCCGCTCGAGCGCGGACGAGGGCTCGGTTGGCGACATGCACGGACCTCCGAGGACGACGTCCGGTGACGGACCGGTTGCCCGGGGGAGAGGGAGGGTTCAAAGGGTACTCGAACAGATGTTCGAGCGCCATCCCCCGGATGGGGGAACCTGAGCCCGAGCCCGGGGGGTTCTCGGAGCTCGCGCTCGGCCGCCAGCGGCGACGGTCGTGGCGGAGTCCCTCGCTACACTGCGCCCGTGCGAACCGGCCTGCCCGAGGACGCCTTCCCGCTGGTGGTGGCCCACCGCGGCGCCTCCGCGCGGTACCCGGAGAACACGCTGCCCGCGTTCGAGGCCGCCGTCGCGCTCGGCGCCCCCGTCGTCGAGCTCGACGTCCGCCTGACCGCGGACGGCGTCCCGGTCGTGATGCACGACGCGGAGGTCTCGCGCACGACCGACGGGCGGGGGCTCGTGCACGAGCTCACCGCCGCGGAGATCGCCCGGCTCCGGGCCGGCACGCCCGAGGTCCCCGCGCGGGTGCCCACGCTCGTGCAGGCCCTCGCTGTCCTCTCGGGGCGGGCCGGCGTCGCGATCGAGATCAAGAACATCCCCGGTGAGCCCGCCTACGACCCGGAGGGGCGGGCCGTCGTGGCGAGCGCCCTCGCCGAGGTCGAGCGCTCGGGCTTCGAGGGCCCGGTCCTGGTGATCTCCTTCGACCCTCGCTCGATCGAGACCGCGCGGGTGCTCGCGCCGGAGGTGGCGACGGGGTTCCTCTCGACCGACCACCTGGATCCGCGTGACGCGCTCGCGCTCGCCCGGGGCGCCGGCCACGACCTCGTGCTGCCCGCGGCGAGCGCCCTGCGGGCGGCGGGTCCCGGCTTCGTCGAGGAGGCGCACGCGGCCGGGGTGCGGGTCGGGACGTGGACCGTCGACGACGGGCCGTCCGTCCGCGCGTTCCTTTCCTGGGGGGTCGACGCCATCGCCTCGAACGACGTCGAGACCGCGCTCGCGGAGCTCGCCGCCTTCCGAGGCTCCCGGTGATGCTGCGGCGCAAGCGGCTGCCCGCCGAGCTCGAGGAGGCCTACGGGGCCTTCCGGGAGGCGGTGGCCGCGCTCGAGCGGGGCAAGGCCGCGCTCACGGAGTCGGTGCCGACCACCCGCCTGCCCGGGCGGCCGCTCGCCGAGACCCTGCTCGAGTTCGAGGAGGCCCTGCGCGAGGCCGACCTCGCGATGCCGGGGTGGCGGGTGCCCGCGCTCGAGCGCGAGTGGCGGGCGGCCGACGCGGCGATCGCGACGTGCCGGACGATGAGCGAGGAGCTGCGCCTGCGGGCCGAGATGCCCGAGGGCTTCGAGGCCCTCATCGGCACGATCGCGGACCTCATGGCGCCCCTCGACGCCTTCGAGGCGGCCGAGGAGCGGTTCCGGTCGCTCCGGGTCTGAGCCATGGCGGGGAGCGGGAAGGCCGGGCCCGAGGGCGAGGAGCTCGAGGCCGCCCGGGCCGAGCTCGCGCGGATCGCCGCCGAGATCGTCGCCTGCCGCGCCTGCCCGCGCCTGGTCGCCTGGCGCGAGCGCGTCGCGCGCGTGAAGACCGCGCGGTTCGCCGGTCAGACGTACTGGGGCCGTCCGGTGCCGGGCTTCGGCGACCCGGGCGCGCGGATCGTCGTGCTGGGGCTCGCGCCGGCGGCGCACGGCGGGAACCGGACGGGGCGCATCTTCACGGGCGACCGCTCGGGCGACTTCCTCTACGCGGCCCTGCACCGGGCCCGGCTCGCGAACCAGCCGACGTCGGTCTCCCGGGACGACGGGCTCGAGCTGCGGGGCGCGTACGTCGCCGCGGTGAACCGCTGCGCGCCGCCGCGGAACCGCCCGAGCCCGGAGGAGCGGGACCGGTGCCTGCCCTTCCTCGTCCGTGAGATCGCGGCCCTCCCCCGCCTCCGGGTGATCGTCGCGCTCGGCGGCTACGCGTGGGACGGGGCTCTCCGGGCGCTCGATGGGCTCGGCCACCGGATGCGGCCGCGGCCCCGCTTCGCCCACGGGGCCGAGGCGCGGGTGGGCCCCTACGTCCTGCTCGGCTGCTACCACCCGAGCCAGCAGAACACGTTCACCGGCAAGCTCACGCCGGAGATGCTCGACGCGGTGCTCGCGCGCGCCCGCGAGCTCGCGCTCGCATCCCGGTGATCAGCCCGACAGGCCGGATGCGCGCCCCGGGGCTGCCGGGCCGGCCGCGCCCGCGTCATCCCGGTCCGCACGGTTCGCCCAGGGCGAGCTCGAACCGGCCCGTCCCGCAGATCCCGAAGCTCACCGGGATCGTGTACCGGTGCAGCCGGCCCTCCCAGCCGTAGGTCACGACGATGCCGTCGATCCCCCCGCCCTCGGGCCCCGCCTTCGTGATGGTGACGACGATCTCGCTGATGGGCCGCCAGGGATCCTTGCATCCCGTGGTGACCACCCACCCGCTCGGCTCGTGCAGCCCGGGCGGGATCCGCCGCGTGGCCCCGATGATGTGCCGCCGGCGGTACCGCTCCAGGTAGCCCTCGGGCGGCTCCGATCCGCGCGGGGGCGGCCGCAGGGCGTTGCGGACCATGATCGGCGCGACCCGCACCTGCCCCACGACCGATGCCGGCTCGAGCGAGCGGACGACGGGCCGGAGCCCGGGGGCGGTCAGGCACAGCCTGACGTCTCCGAACGACCAGGTCGCGCCGACCCCCGTGTGCGGGTTCTCCTCACCGATCCAGACGCCCCGGGAGGCGCCAGGCATGGTGAGAAGGGCGCCCTCCCCGTCCTGCTCCACCACGAGCCCGCCACGGG
The DNA here is from genome assembly GCA_964640965.1 of uncultured Actinomycetes bacterium. Lineage (GTDB taxonomy): Bacteria > Actinomycetota > UBA4738 > UBA4738 > HRBIN12 > HRBIN12. The sequence continues at coordinate 30,542 of CAZXJB010000014.1, forward strand.
TGCAGGCGACGAGGAGCAAGACGAGCAGGAGGGCGCCCGGTCGGATCACAGCTTCTCCGCCTCGACCTTCGGCGAGTCCTCCCCCAGGACGGAGCTGTTCCCGCAGACCCGGCCCCAGACGTGGAACTTGAACTCG
>CAZXJB010000015.1:0-18118 GCA_964640965.1 uncultured Actinomycetes bacterium
CCAGATGGTCTCGGTGATGAATGGAATAACCGGGTGCGCCAGGCGCAGCAGGCCGCGCGCAACGGGGCCGGCCGTGACGACCAGGCGCGGGACCGGCCCCGCGGGGGCGACGGCCCGCGCGAGGGCCGTGAGGAAGGGCTCGGGGTCGGCCGGGTCGAGCTCGCGCCCGGCGAGCGTCCCGGCCTCGTCCTCGTTCAGCGCGAGGAGGTCGAGCAGGCCGAAGAGCTCGCGCGCCGCCTCGAGCTCGCCGGAGGTGAAGGAGGCCGCTCGGAAGGCGCCCGCCTCGGTGGCGAGCTCGAGGAGACGTCGCCGCGGCGCGAGGTCGACCTCGGGCATCGCGACCGCGATCGTCCGAGGATCCAGCAGGTCGGCGGCGCCCTCGACGTCGGCCTCGGTGAGGGTCGCGGCGGCCGAGTCCACCGTCGTGAGGTTCCCGCCGCTGCCGTCGGGGTAGAGGAAGCAGACGCTGAAGAGGGTCGGCCGGTCGGGGACCCCGCGCACGCGGGCCACGTCGATGCCGACCGCTGCCATCTCGGCGAGGAGCCGCCGGCCGGCCTCGTCCGCGCCGACGGCGCCGACGGGGACCACGTGGAAGGGCTCGCCCGAGGGGCTCGCGCCGCAGAGCACGGCGACGTGGTGCGCGACGATGTGGAGCTTGCAGGCGTCGCGCGCGTCGAGCAGGCGGGCGGCGCGGCTCTCGTTGCGGCCCAAGGTGTGCTCGCCCTCCAGGGCGAGGAAGATGCCGGTGCCGATGCCGCCGACGCCGACGAGCCGCCGGTAGGCGCTCGGCCGGAGCGTCCGCCGTCCGCTCATGGCCGCGGCGCCTCGGCCCGGACCGGGTTCGTGAGGGCGCCGATGCGCTCGATCTCGACCGTCACGACGTCGCCGTCGGCGAGCCACACCGGCGGGGTCCGCGCGAACCCGACCCCGGGCGGCGTGCCCGTCGCGATGAGGTCCCCCGGCTCGAGCGTCGTCGTGCGGCTGATCCACGCGATGAGCTCGGCCACGCCGAAGACCATCTGGGAGGTGCGCGAGGCCTGCATCGCCTCGCCGTTCAGCCTGAGCGAGATGGCGAGGTCCTGCGGATCGGGGATCTCCTCGGGCGTGACGAGCCAGGGGCCGCAGGGCAGGAACGTGTCGATCGCCTTGCCCGCCGTCCACTGCGAGGAGAGGAACTGCAGGTCCCGGGCGGAGACGTCGTTCACGCACGTGTACCCCGCGACGTGCTCGAGCGCCCGGGACGCCGGGACGCGCCGGGCGCGGCGGCCGATCACCACGCCGAGCTCGGCCTCGTAGTCCGCCTGGGTCGTCTGGGGCGGGACGCGGATGGGCTCGCCCGGGCCGATCACGCTGTTCGCGAACTTCGCGAACAGGATCGGCGTCTCGGGGATCGGCTGGCCCGACTCGGCCGCGTGGTCGCGGTAGTTGAGGCCGACGCCGATCACCTTGCCGGGTCGGGGGACCGGGGCGCGCAGGCGCACGCGGTCGAGCGGGATGGGCTCGCCCTCCCGCGCCTCGCCCGTCTCCAGGTAGGCGACGAGATCCGGCCCCATCGGCACGACGAGGTCCCCCTCGATCCGGCCGAACCCGCCGTCGAAGCTGACGAGCCTCACGGGACGAGCACCACCTTGAAGCGCTCGGTCCCATCGACGAGCTCCTCGAAGGCGCGCTGCCCCTCGGCGAGCGGGACGGTGGTGAACCACCCCGTCGCGTCGATCGCGCCGGCCGCCACGAGGACGAGCGCCCGGTCGAAGTCCTCCTCGGTCCAGGCGAAGGACCCCGCGATCGTGATCTCCTTGCCGATGACCGCATAGGCGTCCACGGTCGCGGTGGGGGAGCCGAGGCCGACCACCTCGATCCGCCCGCCCGGCCGCACCACGCGGGGGCCGAGGGCCCACGTGGCGTCGAAGCCGGCGGCGTCGATGACGAGGTCGACGCCCCGGCCCTCGGTGGCCGCGAGCACCGCCTCCGCCGGGTCGGCGTCGGATACGGGGGTCGCCCCTTGCGCGCGGACGAGCTCGAGCCGCGCCGGGACCGGGTCGGTCGCGAGCACGCGCCGCGCCCCGCGATCGACCGCGGCCCGCGCCATGAGGGCGCCGATGGGTCCGGCGCCGATCACGAGGACGTCGTCCCCCTCGCGGACCGAGCGCCCGGTCACGTGCACCGCGTTCGCGAGCGGCTCGGTGAGCGTGGCGAGCTCGGCGGGCACGTGCTCGGGGATCGGGACCGCGGCGCGCTCGGGCACGACGAAGCGCTCGGCGAAGGCGCCGGTGAGGTCGCGCCCGACCAGGCGGCCGGCCCGGCACAGGTTCGGTCGGCGCTCCAGGCAGGGCTCGCACGTCCCGCAGGCGAGCAGCGGCCGGAGCACCACGCGCACGCCGACGAGGGAGGGGTCGACGCCCTCGCCGACGGCGACGATGCGACCGACGGCTTCGTGCCCCATGACGAGCGGGGGCACGCGCCGGGAGCTCGCCTCGCGGAAGCCGTGCAGGTCCGAGCCGCAGATCGCCGCGGCCTCGGTCGCGAACACGACCTCGCCCGGCCCGGGCTCGGGCTCCGGAGCCTCCTGCAGCTCCATCCGTCGGGGCCCGAGGTACACGAGCTGCCTCATCCGGCCTCCCCCCGGCGCCCCGCGGCCGTCCACGCGAAGGGTCGGTCCCGGACGGGGACGAGCACCGGGACGTCCCGGCCCTCGCGAGCGGCCCACGCCACGAGGTCGCCGGGCTCGCCGAGGTTGTGGGCGAACAGGTCGTGGTGCATCGGCACGACGACCCCGGCGCCGATCTCGGCGGCGAGCCACGCCGCCTCGCGCTCGGTGAGGTTGCCGACGATGCCGCGCGCCTCGCGCGCGGGGTCGCGCCCGTTGATCGGCAGCATCGCGACGTCGATCCCGAGCTCGCGCAGGGCGTCCTCCATCCCCTCGTAGTGGATCGTGTCGCCGGCGTGGTAGACGCGGACCCCGGACGCCTCGACCACGTAGCCGAGGAAGCGCACGAGCCCTCCGGAGAGGGACTCCCCGAACCCGTAGGCGTCCTCCATCGTGACGCCGTGGCGGGCCGGGACCGCGCGGATCCGCAGGCCGGCGAGCTCGACGGTCTCGCCGGGCTGCATCCCGAGGACCCGCTCGGGGGCGATGCCGACCTCGGTCACCATGTCGACGATCGGGGTCGGCACGACGAAGACCGCGCCGGGCGAGGCCGCGGCGATCGCCGGGGCGCTCTCGGCGTCGAAGTGGTCGAGGTGCTCGTGGCTGCAGAGGACCACGTCGACGCCCTCCGCTCGGGCGGCGGCGAGCCCGCTCTCGTACCGCCGCCCCGGGTACGGCGCGAGGAACGGGTCGAGCAGGGCCGTCGCCGGCCGCGCGCCGCCGCCGCGCAGGACGAACCCCGACTGCCCGAGCCAGCAGAGCCCGACCGTCCCCTCGGCGAGGGGGAGCGTCCGCAGGCGCGCGAGCGGTGCATCCTCCATGGTCGCCTCCTCACATCGCGAGCTGCCCGCCGTCGACGACGAGCATCTCCCCGGTGATGAACGACGCCTCCTCGGAGGCGAGGAACGCGTAGGCGGCCGCGACCTCCTCGGGCGTGCCCGAGCGGCCGAGGGGGATCCGCTCGCGCTCGTAGCGGGCGGTGTACCCCGGGTCCTCGGCCTCGGCCTGCAGCGGCGTCCGGATCTTGCCGGGGCAGAGCGCGTTCACGCGGATGCCGTGGGGGGCGAGCTCGACCGCCATCGTGCGCGTGAGCTGGTTGATCGCCCCCTTGGACGCGTTGTAGTGGGCGTAGCCCGCCTCGCCCTCGAACGCGTTCGTCGAGGACATGTTCACGATCGCGCCGCCGCGGCCGCGCGCCACCATCCGGCGCGCGACGGCCCGCGCGACGAGGAACATGCCCCGCAGGTTGATGTCGAGCACCTCGTCCCAGTGCTCGAGCGTCATCTCGAGGAACGGCTCCTGCCAGGCCACGCCGGCGTTGTTCGCGAGCACGTCGATGCCGCCGAGGAAGCGCTCGGCCGCCTCGACCATCCGCTCGACGGCCTCGGGGTCGGCGACGTCGCAGGCCTCCCCGTCGACCTCGCCGAGCGGTCGCAGCCGCTCGATGGCCTCCCGCACCCCGGCCTCGCCGCGCGCGCACAGGTACACGCGGCAGCCCTCCTCGAGGAAGCGCTCGGCCGCGGCGTAGCCGATGCCGCGGCTCGCGCCGGCGACGAGCACGCCCTTGCCCCGCAGGCCTCGCATCAGCGCATCCTCCCACGCCCGGCGATCGCGAATGTCCGCTCGGGGCGGCCGTCGCGGACCCCGATCGCCTCGTCGAACAGGTTCGCCGTCGAGCACACGTGCAGCGGGATGACCTCGAGCCGGTCCCCGATCGCGACGTCCCCCTCGGCGGTCGGGCGTCCCACGGTGTGCTCCTCGCTCATGAACGTGAGCACGAGGTCGGGGCGGCCGACCACCACCCCCCGGCCGGGGAAGGGCGGCCCGTCGGTCCCGTCGGCCGCGAAGGCCTTCGTGCCGGCGTCGAGCACGAAGCGGTCGGCCGTGGGGTGCGCGACCACCGTCGTGAGGACCCGCGCCGCGCACGTGGCCTCCGTCGCGACGCCGAGGCGCATCTGCTGGACGTCGTTGAAGACGTAGGTGCCGGGGCGGATCTCGGTGACCCCGGCGACCCCGGCGACGACGCGGGCGGTGGGGGTGGAGCCGACGCTGATCTCCTCGAGCTCCACGCCGAGCGCCGCGCACCGCTCGGCCGTCTCCACCAGGTCCCGGCCCTCGCGCTCGGCGATCGCCCGCAGCTCCTCGGCGCTCGCGGCGCGGTACGCGTGGCCGGCGTGCGTGAGCAGCCCGAGCACCCGGATCCCCCGCACGCGCGCGAGCTCTCTGACGAGCTCCGCCGTGGGCTCGCCGGCGGGGCGGCCCACCCGGCCCATGCCGGTGTCGACCTCGACGAGGACCGGGAGGTCGCGCCCGAGGTCGCGCCCGATCCGGCCGAGCCCCTCGGCGACCTCGACCGAGTCGGTCGTGACCCGGACCCGCGCGCGCTCGGCGAGCGCCCGCAGGCGTGCGAGCTTGGCCTCGCCGACGATGGGGTAGGCGACGAGCACGTCCTCGATCCCGGCCTCCACCATGACCTCGGCCTCGCCGAGCTTGGCCACGGTGATGCCGCCCGCGCCGGCCTCGAGCTGCATCCGGGCGATCTCGGGGCACTTGTGGGTCTTCGTGTGCGGGCGCAGGCGCACCCCGGCCGCGTCGGCCACCCGCTGCATCTCGGCGATGTTGCGCTCGAGCACGTCGAGATGGATCAGCAGGCAGGGGGTGTCGAGGTCGGGGTAGGGGAGGCTCCGCCCGGGCACGGCCCGATCCTAGCATCGGCGGGCGTGATGCGCAGATCTGAGAGACTCAGCGTCCATCCGAGCAGGAACGCGCACGACGGCAGCCGGCCGGGTAGGATGCGGAGCGAGACCCGAGCGCCCGGAGGGAGGGACCGTGGACGGCCCCAGGATCGTCATCGTCGGGGCGGGAGGGTGGGTGTTCCCGCTCGAGCTCTCGCGGGACATCCTCGCCTTCCCGGCCCTCACGTCGAGCACGCTCGTGCTCTACGACATCGACCGCGCGGCGGCCGAGCGCACCGAGGGGTTCGTCCGCCGGCTCATCGAGGACGCGCGCCTGCCGGCGCGGGTCGAGGTGGCCCCGGACCTCCGCTCGGCGCTGCGGGGGGCCGACGTCGTGCTGACCGTCTTCCAGGTCGGCGGGGTCGAGGCCTACGCGCTCGACGTGGAGATCCCCCGGGGCTACGGGGTCGATCAGACGGTCGGGGACACCCTCGGGCCCGGTGGCGTGTTCCGCGGGCTGCGCACCGTGGAGGCGCTCCGCGAGGTGGCGGAGGCGATGCTCGAGATCTGCCCCGACGCGTGGCTGCTGAACTACGCGAACCCGATGTCGATCAACTGCTGGGCGATCGACCGGCTGGGCGTCCGGATCGTGGGCCTGTGCCACAGCGTCCAGGGCACCTCGCAGCAGCTCGCCCGGGAGCTCGGGGTCCCCTACGAGGAGGTCACGTTCGTGTGCGCCGGCCTGAACCACACCGCGTGGTTCACGACCTTCCGGCGGGGCGAGGAGGACCTGATCCCGAGGATCCGCGAGGTGATGAAGGCCCGGCACGTGGACCGGACCATCCCGCTGCTGCCGCGCTCGGACGACCCCTACGAGAGCATCGAGCGGGTGCGCACCGAGCTCATGCTCCTCACCGGCTACTTCCACACCGAGTCGAGCCACCACGCGAGCGAGTACTGGGCGTGGTTCCGGCGCACGCCCGAGCTCACCGCCCGGTACCTCGATCGCCGCTGGGACTACCTGGAGGTCTGCCGGAGCTCCGACGCCTCGACGACGAACGAGCAGATCGTCGAGGAGGCGCGGCGCGAGGGGCTCCGCCACGGCGGCGAGTTCGCCGCCCCGATCATCGACAGCCTGGTCACCGGGACCCCGCGCGTCGTCTACGGGAACGTGCGCAACGGCGGCGCGATCGAGAACCTGCCCCCCGACGCGTGCGTCGAGGTGCCCTGCGTCGTCGACGCCAACGGCGTGCGCCCCACCCGCTACGGCTCGCTGCCCCCGGCGTGCGCCGCCCTCAACCAGGTCCAGATCAACGTGCAACGGCTCGCCGTCGAGGCGGCGCTCACGGGCGACCGCGACCTCGTCCACGCGGCGGTGGCGCTCGACCCGCTCACGGGCGCCGTGCTCACGTTGCCCGAGATCCACGAGATGGTGGACCGGATGCTTGAAGCGGAGGCCCGCTGGCTCCCCCGGTTCCGGAGACCGTGACGGCGGCGCTGATGGACGCGCGGCGCCTCGCCGAGCTGCGGGACCTGCGCCTCGCGGACTGGCGCCCCGTGCCGAAGGCGGTCGCGCCGGCCCACCACGTCGAGCGGGCGCGGTTCCCCGCGGTCGACGCGCACAACCACCTCGGCCGGTGGCTCTCGGCGTGGGTCGGCCGGCCGGGCGCCTGGACGGTGCCCGACGTCGGCGCGCTGCTCGAGCTGATGGAGGCGTGCAACCTGCGGGCGATCGTGAACCTCGACGGCCGCTTCGGCGATGAGCTCGAGGCCAACCTCGACCGCTACGACCGCGCCCACCCCGGGCGGTTCGCCACCTTCTGCCACGTCGACTGGCAGGCGGCGATCGCCTCGGGGGACGTGGGGCGCGCGGCGACGGCCTCGCTCCGGGAGAGCGTGCGCGCCGGCGCGAAGGGGCTGAAGGTGTGGAAGGACCTCGGCCTGCACCTCCGCGACGAGCGGGGCGAGCTCCTCCTGCCCGACGACCCGCGGCTCGCGCCGCTGTGGGAGGCCGCCGCCGAGCTCGGGGTGCCGGTGTTCATCCACACCGGCGATCCGGTGGCCTTCTTCGACCCGGTGGACGAGCGGAACGAGCGGCTCGAGCAGCTCCTCGCCCACCCCGAGTGGTCCTTCGCCGACCCCGCCTTCCCCCGCTTCGAGCGCCTGATCGCCGCCCTCGAGGCCCTCGTCGCGGCCCACCCCGAGACCACCTTCGTCGGCCTGCACTTCGGGGGGTACGCCGAGGATCCTCGCTTCGTCGGGCGGATGCTCGAGGCGTACCCCAACTACCACGTGGACATCGCCGCCCGCGTCGCCGAGCTCGGACGCCAGCCGCGCGCCGTCCGCGAGGTCATCTGCGCCCACCCCGACCGGGTCCTGTTCGGCATCGACGAGTTCCCGCCGGCGCGGGAGCGGTACGCGATCTCGTTCCGGTTCCTCGAGACCGCGGACGAGTGCTTCGCGCACTCGACCGAGGAGGTGCCGCTGATGGGCCGGTGGCTGATCTCGGGGCTGGACCTGCCGGAGGAGATCCTCTGGCAGGTCTACGCGGAGAACGCGCTGCGCATCGTGCCGGGCCTCGCGGGATGAGGGTCAGCCGATCCGCGAGCCCGAGCGAAGATCGAACAGATGCACGCGCTCGGGGCGCACGCCCAGGCGGAGCGGCTGCCCCGGCGCGACGCGCACGCTCGGGTCGAACCGAGCCGTGATCGGAGCGCGCGCGCCCTCGAGGACGCTCGGGATCTCCTCCTCCTCGGCGCCGGTCTCGACCGGGCTCCCCTGCGTCGTCCCGTGCACGATGATCTCGTCCCCGAGCGGCTCGACGACGTCGACGAGCAGCTCGAGGCAGGGCAGGCCGTCGGGCGCCGGCGTGAAGATCTCCGGGCGCATGCCGACGGCCACCTCGCCGTCGGGGATCCCCGGGCGCTCGAGCTCGAGGTCGCCGGCCGTGATCCGCCCCGCGACCGCTCGTCCACGGAGCAGGTTCATCGGCGGGCTCCCGATGAAGCCGGCCACGAAGAGGTTGGCCGGCCGGTCGTAGACCTCCTGCGGTGGCCCGAGCTGCTGCAGCCTGCCCGCCGACATCACCGCGATCCGGTCCCCGAGCGTCATGGCCTCCACCTGATCGTGGGTGACGTAGATCGTGGTGATCCCCAGGCGCGCGTGCACGCGCTTCAGCTCGGCCCGCATCTGGACGCGGAGCTTCGCGTCGAGGTTCGACAGCGGCTCGTCGAGCAGGAAGGCCTTCGGCTCGCGCACGAGCGCCCGCCCCATCGCGACGCGCTGACGCTGCCCGCCGGAGAGCTGCGCCGGCCGGCGCCGCAGCAGCTCCTCGAGCCCGAGCATCCGGCTGACCTCGCGGACGCGGCGGTCGATCTCCGCCTTCGGCATCCTGCGCTGCTTCAGGCCGAAGGCGAGGTTCTTGTACACGTTCATGTGCGGGTAGAGGGCGTAGTTCTGGAAGACCATCGCGATGTCCCGGTCCCGCGGCGAGACGTCGTTCACGACCCGGCCCCCGATGAGGATCCGGCCGGCGGTGGGCCGCTCCAGCCCGGCCACGCAGCGCAGGGCGGTGGTCTTGCCGCAGCCGGACGGGCCGACGAGGATCATGAACTCGCCGTCGGCGACCTCGAGCGAGAGCTCGGAGAGCGCCACCGTGCCGCCGGGGAACACCTTCGAGACCGCGTCGAAGACGACCTCGGCCACGGCTCAGCCCTTCAGCCCCGTCGTCGCGATGCCGCGGATGAAGTACCGCTGGGCGATGAAGAACAGCCCGAGCACGGGGAGCATGCTCATGACGTTGGCGGCCATCAGCAGGTTCGTGTTGGTCTTGTGCGCCCCCTGGAACGTGAGCAGCCCGAGCTGCAGCGTCATGTTCTTCTCCGAGTAGATCGTGACGAGGGGCCACAGGAAGTCGTTCCAGGTCCACATGAAGGTGATGACGGCGAGCGTCGCGAGCACGGGCCCCGAGAGCGGCAGCACGATCTTGAAGAGGATCCCGAGGCGCGAGGCGCCGTCGATCCGCGCGGCCTCCTCGAGCTCGATCGGCAGCGTCTTGAAGAACTGGCGGAGCAGGAAGACCCCGAAGGCGCCGGTGAGGTTCGGCACCACGAGCGCCCAGAGGGTGTCGATGAGGCCGAGCCTCCGCACGATGAGGAAGGTCGGGATCATGACGACCTGGAACGGGATCATGAGGGTCGCGAGCACGAGGAGGAACACCGCGTCGCGGCCGAAGAAGCGCAGGCGGGCGAAGGCGTACCCGGCGAGGCTGCACGTGAGCAGGTTCGCGACGACCACGAGCACCGTCACGATCAGGGTGTTCAGGAACCAGCGGGGGAAGGGCGAGAGCTGCAGCACCTCCTGGTAGTTCTGCCAGCGGAGCGTCTTCGGCCGCAGGATCGGCGGGAAGTGCTGGGTCTCGGCGAAGGTCTCGAACGAGGCGATGACCGTCCACACGAGCGGCAGCAGCATGGCGGCCGCGAGCGGCAGGAGCACGAGGTGCCACGGGCTGAACAGGAACCGCCGCCCGCGGGCACCCCCGTCGGGCAGCGGCTCGAGGATCCGCTCGACCGGTTCCGTGCGCTCGACCGTCCGGCTCATGACGCGTAGTAGACCATCCGCTTGCCGACCCAGAGCTGGACCACGGTCAGGATCAGGATGACGACGAGGAGCACGTAGGCGATCGCGGCCGCGTAGCCGGCGATCCCCTGTTGGAAGGCCAGGGTGAACAGGTAGTACACGGGCACGTACGTGGCCGTCCCCGGGCCGCCCTTCGTGAGGAAGTACACCTCGTCGAACAGCTGGATCGCGTTGATCGAGGAGAAGACCACGAGGAACAGCGTCGCCGGGCCGAGCAGCGGCAGCGTGATGTTCCGGAAGACCCCGAAGTGGCCGGCCCCGTCGATCGTCGCCGCCTCGACGAGCTCCTGCGGGATCCCCTGGAGCGCCGCGAGGTAGATGATCACGTCGAAGCCGATCCAACCCCAGACCGTGACGGCGATGATCGAGTACAGGGCGCCGTCGGCGCTCGCGAAGAAGCCGAAGGGGCCGAGCCCGATCCGCTCGAGCAGCCAGTTCGCGAGCCCGAAGTAGGGGTCGAACAGCCACAGGAACATGATCGCCGTCGCGATGGTCGAGACGACGACCGGGACGACGACCGCCGTGCGGTACAGGCGGATGCCCGGGATCCGGCGGTTCAGCGCGATCGCGGCGAGCAGCGCGCCGCCCACCGAGACCGGCACGAAGATCGCCGTGTACACGACGGCGTGGACGATGGAGGTCTTGAACAGCGGGTCCTTGAGGAGCGCTCGGTAGTTCGCGAGGCCGATCCACTCGGCCGGCGCGAGCAGGTTGTTCCGCTGGAACGACATCAACGCCGACCAGACGATCGGCACGACGCCGAACAGGACGATGAGGGCGACGGCCGGGAACGCGAACGCCCAGCCCGCGACGTGCTCCGACGCCAGGATCCGCCGGGCGTTCACGTCCCCGGTCCGTCCTCCTCCTCGCTCAGGCCGGGACCGCGAGGAAGCCGTTCGCCTGCTCGGCGGCCTGGTCGAGCGCCTCCTGCGGCGTGGCCTTCCCCGTGATCGCGCTCACGAGCGCCTGGCCGAGGGCGGCCGAGATCCGCGGGTACTGCGGGATCTGCGGCCGCGCCTTCAGCACGTTCTGGAGGTTCTCGACGAAGACCTCGGTGCCGGGGTACTTGTCGAAGAACTCCTGGAACTCCGGCATCGCCGCGACCGAGGCCCGCGTCGGCATGTGGCTCGTGTCGAGCGAGTCGCGCAGGACCTGCTCGGGCGAGGTCATGAACTTCACGAACTCCCACGCGGCCTGCACGCGCTCGGGCCCGTTGTCGAAGATGACCCAGTTGTCGGGCCCCGCGATCGTCTCGTGGCTCCCGCCGGGCTCGAACGACGGCATGAACACGACCCCGTAGTTCACGTCGGGGAACCCGCCGAGGTCCCAGGGCCCCGTGATGACCATCCCGATCTTGCCGGCGTTGAACAGCTGCCCGTACTTGCCGGAGTCCGGCTGGTAGTCGAGGTACAGGGAGCCGTCGTTCGCGAGGTCCACGAGGGTCTGGAGCGCGCGGACCCCCGGCTCCTGGTTGAAGATCGCCTCGGTTCGGTCCTCGTTCAGGATGTCGCCGCCGGCGGCCCAGAGCATCGCGATGTACTGCCAGACCATCGTCTCGCTCGCGTCGGCGGGGAACACGAGCCCGAAGATCTTCTCCTGCGGGTCGGTGATCGCCTTCGCCGCGGTCCGCAGGTCGTCCCAGGTCCAGTCGTTCGTCGGCTCCGGGAGCCCGGCCTCCGCGAACAGGTCCCGGTTGTAGACGACGGCCAGGTTGTCCACGAGCGCGGGCACGCCGTACACGCGCCCGTTCACCGTCGCGACGGCCCGCTCCCCCTCGTAGAAGTCCTCCCAGTCGTAGGCGGGATCGCTCACCAGGTCGGTGAGGTCGACGAGCTTCGGGGAGGTCGCGAGCTGCGGCATGTTCGTGCCGTACTGGTACGAGATGTCCGGCTGCTTGTTCCCCTGCAACGCGACCGTCGCCTTCTGGAGCGCGTTGTCGCTGTTCACGTACTGGAGCTCGATCGTGATGTTCGGATGGGCGGCCTCGAACTCCTTCACCATCCGCTCGATCGAGAGGTACTCGGAGGAGTCCTCGACCGGCGGCGGCGGCGTGTAGCCCATCCACATCACGAGGTGGATCTCGCCGGCCGTCGTCCCGCCGGTCGTCCCCCCGGTGGGCCCCGTCGTCCCGCCGCCCCCGCCGGTGCAGGCGGCCACGAGGAGCGCGAGCGCGAACGACGCCACGATCCATGTCCGTCTCATCCCTACCCCCTCCGTTCGCACCTCACGACAGCACCACCGATCGCGTCAGGTTCCTCGGCCGATCCGGGTCGAGGCCCCGCGCCCGCGCGAGCGCGACCGCCGCTCGCTGGATGCGCACCAGCTCCACCATGGGGTCGAGCTCGCCGCCCACGACCGTCGCCCCCGTCCCCCGCGCGTCGTCGAGCACGCCGCCGTCGACGGGCCCGAGCGCCCACACCACGCTCCCGGGCCCGAGCACGCTGATCGGCCCGTGACGCAGCTCCATCGCCGGGTAGGACTCGGTCCAGGCTCGGGCGGCCTCGCGCAGCTTCAGCGCCGCCTCGTCGGCGAGCCCGATCGTCCATCCCGCACCCAGGGATACGAAGTGCTCGTGCTCCCCTGGCTGGATCGGCAGCGGCGCGGCGATCGCCTGCTCGGCCGCGGCCGCGATGGGCTCGAGGTCCTCCCCGAGCCAGGCCCGCGCGAGCGCGAGCACGCTCGTCGCGAACCGCGTCTGCACGACCGAGCGCTCGTCGGCGAAGGCGAGGGGGATCGCGACGTCGGCCTCGCGCGCGACGGGGGAGCCCTCGACGCCGACGAACGCGATGCGTCGGGCCCCTCGCATCGCGCCGAGCGCGCGGACCACCTCCGTCGTGGTCCCGCTGCGCGAGATGGCCACGACCGCCTCGTAGGGCCGCCGCGTCGGCGCCTCCGAGGCGGCGAAGGCGTCGGTCTCGCCCTGCCCCGCCCCCTCGCGCAGGGCCGCGACGGCCTTGGCCATGTGGAACGAGGTCCCGCACCCGAGGACGGCGACGCGAGCACCCGGGGCTGGCAGCGATGCCCCCACCTCCCCGCCAAGCTCGGCCGCCCGTCGCCAGCACGCGGGCTGGCTGGCGATCTCACGCTCGATTTCGCTCACTTGAGCCGACTATAGGACACAATCACGCAGGCCCGCAAGGCAACCTATACTTGGTGCATGCGGCAGGCCGAGCGGCTCGGGACGATCCTCGAGGAGCTCTCGGCCCGGGGCTCGGTCGCTGTGACCGAGCTCAGCGCGCGCCTCGGGGTCTCGGCCGCGACGGTGCGCCGGGACCTGGAGCACCTGGAGGCGCAGCGCCTGCTCACCCGGACCCACGGGGGCGCGGTCGCGCAGATGGTCTCCTACGAGCTGCCGCTGCGGTACAAGTCGGCGCGGCGGCAGGAGCAGAAGCGCCGGATCGGCAGGGAGGCCGCCCGCCGCGTCCACGACGGCGCCGTCATCGGCCTCACCGGCGGGACCACGACGACCGAGGTCGCGCGCGAGCTCGTCGACCGCCCGCTCACGGTCGTCACGAACGCGCTGAACATCGCGAGCGAGCTCGCGATCCGGCCGAACATCAAGCTCGTCGTGACCGGCGGCACCGCACGCCCGGAGTCCTACGAGCTCGTCGGCCCGCTCGCCGACCAGACCCTGGCGGAGGTGCACCTGGACCTCGCGTTCATCGGGGCCGACGGCATCACGGCCGAGGCCGGCCTCACCACGCATCACGAGATCGAGGCCCACACCGACCGCGCGCTCATCGAGCGCGCGCGGCGGGTCGTCGTCGTCGCCGACGGATCCAAGCTCGGCAAGGTCGCGTTCGCCCGGATCTGCCCACTCTCGGCGGTGGACGAGCTCGTGACCGACGCCGAGGCCGACCCGGAGGAGCTCCGGGCGATCCGCGAGACCGGCCTGCTCGTCACGGTCGTGTGAGCCATGGCCAGGATCCGCGAGCCCGCCGCGATCCACGGGCTGTTCGTCGCGTTCGGCGTGGCCGTCGCGGCCTTCTTCCCGTTCGTCTCGCTCTACCTGCGCGGCCGCGGCCTGCGGCCGGACGAGATCGGCCTCGTCATCGCGGTCATGGCCGCCGCGCGGCTCCTCGCCAACCCGGTGTGGGGGCACGTGGGGGACGCGACGATCGGGCGGGTGAACGCGCTGCGGCTGGGGACGCTCGGGGTCGCAGCCGCGGCCGGGCTCATGAACCTGGTCGAGGGCGCGACGACGCTGGCGGCCGTGGCGTTCGCGCTCGCCGCGATGCAGGTCGCCGGCGGCCCGAACCTCGACGCGATCGCCCTCGCCCACCTCGGGGAGGAGCGCATGACGGACTACGGGCGGATCCGGGCCTGGGAGAGCCTGTCGTACGCGGCGGCGTGCCTCGCCTTCGGGGCGCTCCTCGACGCCCGCGGCATCCGGTGGGCGATGCCGATCTACGCGCTCGCCTCGCTCGGGGTCGTCGCGTGGACGTTCACGCTCCGCGGCGACCGCCCCGTCCGCGGCGAGCGGCACGGCCGCCTCGGCACGGTCGGCGCCGTGTTCCGCGAGGCGCCGCGGTTCTGGGGCCTGCTCGTCGCGACGCTCCTCGTGTGGACCGGGTTCAACGCGGCCTGGAACTTCATCGCGCTGAGGATCTCCGACGAGGGCGGCGGGCCGATGCTCGTGGGGTTCGGGCTCGCGCTCGGCGGGCTCGTCGAGGTCCCGGTCATGCGCGTCTCCGCCCGCCTGCAGGCGGCGTGGGGGCTGCGGCGCGTGTTCGTGCTCGGGTGCCTCGTCTACGCCTTCGGCTTCCTGCTCTGGGGATCGATCTCCGATCCCCGGATCGTCTCGATGCTCGCGGTCTTCGAGGGGCTCGCCTTCGGTCTGCTGTTCACGACCGGCATCGTCGTGGTCGGGCGGCTGCTGCCGCAGCACCTGTACGCGACGGGCAACGCGATCACCGCGATGGTCGGGTTCGGGATCGGCCCGATCATCGGCGCGGGGTTCGGCGGGTTCGTGTACGAGCACGCCGGGCCCCTCGCGCTGTACCTCGGGGCCTCCGCCCTCGCGGTGTGCGGGGCGGCGGCGGCGTGGGTGGCGCTCTCGACGCCGGCGCTCGCGCGTCCGATCCCCGTCGCGCCCGAGGTCGGTCCGGCCGCCCAGCCCGAGCCCGGCCTCGTGCCGTAGGGGCCCGCCCGGGTGGCGGCGCGCCGCCCCCGCCGGGCGCGTTGGGTGCCCGACCGGGCCGGTTCAGCCGCGGCGGATGCCCTCGGGGATGAGCTCGCCGTGGGCCTCGATGAGCTCGTCCACCATCGCGACGATGCGCTCGGTGGAGAGCGTGGCCGCGGTGTTGGGGTCCAGGAGGGCGGCCTGGTAGACGAGGTCGCGGCGCTCCTCGAGCGCGGCGCGCACGGTGAGCTCCACGACGTTCAGGAAGGTGCGGTTCAGCGCGAGGCACTGCGGCGGGAGCGGGCCGATCCGCGTGGGCTGCACCCCGTTCTTGTCCACGAGCGTGGGGACCTCGACGCAGGCGTCCTCCGGCAGGCCCTCGATCAGGCCGCCGTTGCGGACGTTCGTGTAGACCTCGCGGACGGTGCCGGTCTCGAGCGAGTGGATGATCTCGCTCGCGAGCTCGGAGGTCGGCTGGATCTCGAGCTCCTCGCCGGCGTCGAGGAGCCGCTTCGTTCGCTCCCACTCGGCCAGGTTCTCCTCGCTGCGCCGGATGTACTCGTCGATCTCGCACCGGAAGCGCTCGACCTCCTCGTCGAGGTGGAGGAACCAGGGCACGTACTCGCTCGAGTGCTCGGAGGACTCGGTGGGGAAGTAGCCGAAGCGGCGGAAGATCTCGACGCGCACGCGACGGCCGAGCCCTTCGGGGTCGGCCTCGACGATCTCGCGCAGACGCGGGTACAGGTCCTCGCCGGTCGAGCGGCGCCGGAACGTGAGGACGAAGGCCTGGTGGTTGAAGCCGGCGGTGCGGAAGGCGACGTCCTCCTCGGGGACGCCGACGGTGCGGGCGAGGAACCGGTGCGTGTCGCGGACGGAGTGGCACACGCCGACGACGTTCGTGAACGGCGAGCCCGCGTACACGCCCCAGGGGACCATCGCCATGGGGTTCGTGTAGTTGAGCAGGAGCGCGTCGGGGCACAGCTCGTGCATGTCCCGGCCGATCCCCACGCACACCGGGATCGTGCGGAGCCCTCGCATGATCCCGCCGATCCCGAGCGTGTCGGCGATCGTCTGCCGCACGCCGTAGCGGCGCGGGACGTCGAAGTCGGTGAGGGTGGCGGCGAACCCGCCGACCTGGATCTCGTTGATCGCATACGCCGCCCCCTCGAGCGCCGCCCGCCGGTCCGGGTGCGCCGTCACCGGGTAGCGGGCGCCGGTCCGCCGCACGATCGAGGCGGCCGCGCGCTCGGCGTAGGCGAGGCGCTCCGGGTCGATGTCGTGGAGGGCGATCTCGAGCTCCCCGTGGAGCTCGGCGTAGGAGCAGAGGTCGGCGACGATGTTCCGGGTGAACTCGACGCTGCCGGCCCCGATGATGACGATCCGTTGCACGGCCGCAGTCTAGCGGCGCGGGCCGCCCGGCAGGTCCGAGGAGGCTTGGCATAGGATGGGGTCGTCCGCACGAGCGAGGGGGTTGCCGTGGTCAGCGCGTACATCCTCATCCAGACCGAGGTCGGCAGGGCGAGCCAGGTCACCCGCGAGCTGAGCAACATCCAGGGCGTCGTCGCCGTCGATCCGGTGACCGGACCCTACGACGTGATCGCGCGGGGTGAGGCGAAGGACCTCGACGACCTCGCGAAGACCATCGTGATGCCGATCCAGGCGGTGGAGGGGGTCACCCGCACGCTGACCTGCCCGGTCCTGGCCTTCTGACGGGTCCGAGGCGAGGCGCTCAGTCCTCGACGGCGACCGGGAACGGCAGCGCGACGGGGTCGTGCGCGCGCGAGCGCCCGTGCGCGTCGAACCGATCGAGCCCGAACCCCGAGACGTCCGTCACGC
Source organism: uncultured Actinomycetes bacterium (assembly GCA_964640965.1). Taxonomy (GTDB): domain Bacteria; phylum Actinomycetota; class UBA4738; order UBA4738; family HRBIN12; genus HRBIN12. The sequence continues at coordinate 16,919 of CAZXJB010000015.1, forward strand.
GGGTGCGTCCGCCGAGCGCGAGGTCGGCCGCGATCCTCGCCACGGCCGGCCCCCACATCATCCCGTGGCCGACGGCGGTCGCGACGGTGACGCCCTCGAGCCGCTCGCCCGCCGGCGTGATCGCGGGGCCGATGATCGGCAGGTGGTCGGGCGAGTACTCGATCGTCGCCGCCCAGACCTTGCGGATCCCGAGCTCCCGCGTGACGGGGACGAGGCGGGCGAGCCGCCGCCGCATCGCCCGCAGGTACCCCCAGTCGATCTCGCGCGCCGGCCCGGGCGTCTCGCGCGGGTTGGACATGCCCCAGAGCAGCCCCCCCTCCTCCAGGCGCCAGTACAGCCCGCGGGAGATGTCGAAGACCATCGGCAGGCGCTCGACGTCGAAGGCGGGATGCGGCTCGCTCACGACCACCTGGTGGCGGGCCGCGCCGACGGGGATCCGCAGGCCGGCGAGGCGACCGACCTCCCGCAGGGAGGGCCCGCCGGTGAGGATCACGCGCTCGGTCGCGATCGTGCGGGCCGGCGTGAGCACCCCCGTCAGCCGTCCGCGGCGGGTCCGGCGCAGGCCGAGGAACGGCGTGCGCTCGCGCAGGTCCACGCGCGCCCGCTGCATCGCGAGCGAGTAGGCGCGGACGTTCCTCGGCGGGTCGATGCACCCGTCGATCGCGGCGTAGGAGCCGCCCCGGTGCCCCTCGGGGGCGAGCGCGGGGTTCAGCGCGCACGCCTCCTCGGCCGAGAGCCACCGCACGTCGAGCCCCACCGAGCGTTGCATCGCAACGCGCTCGCGCCCTTCCCGCTCGTCGCGGGCGGTCGTCGCGAGGATGAGGTAGCCGAGCTCCCGGAAGCCCGAGTCGGTGCCGAGGATCTCCCGCTGGCTCCGGTAGAAGTCGATCGAGAAGCGTCCGAGCTCCACCGTGGCGGGGGTCCCGGCCTGCGAGCGCACCACGCCGGAGGCGCGGCTCGAGGCGCCCTCGCCGACGAGGCCGCGCTCGAGCACGACCACGCGCCGGGCGCCGGCGCGGCGGGCGAACCACGAGGCCCAGCCGCCGACCGTCCCCGCACCGACGATCACGAGGTCCGCCACGTCCTTGGCCACCGACCCCTCCTCCGCTCGCGCAACGGTGCCGAAGTCTACGGCGTCGCTCAGGCCGGCACGATCCGCGTGAGGACGTCGGTCGCGACGTGGAACGTGGTCGGCGTTCC
>CAZXJB010000015.1:18148-30321 GCA_964640965.1 uncultured Actinomycetes bacterium
AACCGGGGCCGGGTCTGGAGCGTGAGCGTGAACCCGCCGCCCTCGACGCCCCGGGCCGGGACCCACGGGCCGATCTCCCGCAGGACGGCCTTCACGCGGAACGTGCGCCGCAGGCCCTCGTGCTTGTAGTCGACGCGGTACGTGCGGCCGACCTCGAGCCCGTCGATCGTGGCCCGCAGCGCGTCGTAACGGCGCACGAGATCGGCGAGCGCGCGGACGAACGCCGAGCGCCGGCCGGGCTCGGCGGCCGCGACGGCGGCGGGGTCGATCGAGCACACGCGCACGCCCCCGCGCACGAGCCAGGCGAGGTCCCCGCGCTCGACCTCGAGCCCGAGCCGCCCCGGCGGCTCGCCCAGCTCTGCGGCCACGAGCGAGGCGAGGTCGCCCGCCGCCCCGGGCCCCGGCCCGGCGAGATCGGAGAAGTCCTCGGCCACGGCGCCAGTATGGCGCGAGCGGCCACGCCGCCGCCTCCGTAGGCTGTCCTCCGTGCGCGTGGATCGGTCGCCGCCGGTGCCGCCCGCGGCCCTGCCGCGGCGCACCCTCGCCGAGGAGGTCCTCGTCGTCCTGTCGCTCTCCCTCCTCGCGAGCGCGGTCGACGCCCTGATCAGCCTCTTCGAGGCTCCGATCGCGGGCGTCGTCGTCGCCTCGGTGAGCCAGAGCCCGATGCTCGCCAGGCAGCTCGCCGGCGTCGTCTTCGGCACCGCGCCGGCGTGGCTCGTCTGGTACCTCGTGCGGCGCAGCGGCGAGGGCGGGGCGGGGATCGGTCTCGCGCCGGACCGCCCCCGGCGGGACCTCGCCGCGGGGGCGCTCCTCGCCGCCGTCGTGGGCGCCGCGGGGATCGGCGTGTACCTGGGCGCCGTGGCGCTCGGCGTGAACCGGTTCGTGGTGCCGGTGCCGCCGACCGGCCGCTGGTGGACCGTGCCGGTCCTCGTCCTGCGGGCGCTCGAGGCCGGGCTCGTCGAGGAGACCGTGGCCGTCGCCTACCTCGTCACGCGGCTGCAGCAGCTGCGCGCGACCCCGGCCGCAGCCGTCGGCGCGAGCGCGCTCCTGCGGGGCGCCTATCACCTGTACCAGGGGTTCGGGGGGTTCCTCGGGAACCTCGCGATGGGCGCCCTCTTCGGGGCGCTCTTCGCCCGGACCCGGCGCGCCTGGCCGCTCGTCGCGGCGCACGTCCTCCTCGACGTGGGCGCGGGACTCGGGTACCTCGCGCTCCGGGGGCGCCTGCCCGGGCTCGTGTAGCCGCGCCCGGCGCCGAGGCACCGCTCCAGGGTTCCGACCTTCGGACGATGCCCGGACGTCGCCCGGTCGGGCTACACTTCGGCCCGAGGACGGGAGGGAGCCGATGGGATACGTGCTTGACTACCTCCAGGGCCGGGGGTCGGTGTTCACCGTGATCCCGCACCCGAAGGCGCCGACCGCGGAGGGCGAGGCCCACGCGATGCGCATCTCGCCCGACGCGGTCGTGAAGACCGTCGTGGTCATCGCCAACTACGGGCCGGCGCTCATGGTGATCCCCGCCTCGCGGCGCCTGGACATGGAGCTCGTGGCCCAGGCCACGGGGGACCCGCAGGTGCGCCTCGCGACCGAGCGCGAGCTCGAGCGCCAGTTCCCCGACTACGAGCTCGGGGCGCTGCCGCCGCTGTCGATGCTGCTGCTCGCGCCGATGTACGTCGATCCCGCGGTCGCCGAGCGTGAGGAGATCGTCTTCGCGGCGGGACGGCAGGACGTCTCGGTCCGGATGGCCACGAAGGACCTGTTCGGGACCGACCCGGTGGTCATCACCCCGCTCACGGCCGAGAGCCGGGAGCGGGAGGCGCAGCAGCCGGCGGGCGCGGGCGCCGAGCCGGGCTCGTAGTCACGCGGCGGCCGTCGTCGCGCGGCGGGGCGGGAGCCCGGCAGGACCGGGTCCCCCGGCCTACTGGAGGTTGCGCGGGATCCGACGCCGCCACCGGCGCGACCAGATGGGTCGACCGCCCTCGGTGAGCGAGGCCTCGACGTCCACGTCGTAGGCCTCGCGGTCGCTGCGGATCGTCCAGCGCGTCTCGCCGCCGACGGTCGCCTCCGGGAAGCGCAGGACGTTCACGGCTCGCGCGCGCACCCACGCCCGGCCGGGGTCCACGGTCGAGACTCCCACCTCGCCCTCGTACCGTTCCTCGGTCGGCGGCACGCGCCCGTCGCCCTTGCCCACGCCCCCGTAGGCGGTGACGGCGCGGGTCTCGCGCGCGATCACATCGTGCTCGATGCGCCAGATGACCTCCGGCATCTCCGTCCCCCGCGAGGACTCGAGCGGGCGCGCCTGGCGCGTGGGCGGCGGCAGGGTCGGGCGCTCGGCGATCGGGGGCGGCCCCTGGAGCGTCGGCAGGATGAGCGCGGAGCCCGACCGCTCGATCGCGAGGGTCACGGGCTCGGGCGGGGGCCACGCGTTCGGCCAGTCGGTCCCGGCGAGGTCGAGCCGGATCCGGTGCCCGGGCTCGAAGATGTAGCCGGCGACCTCGAGCTCGAGGGCGATCCGATACGGCCGGCCCGGCTCGAGCGGGGAGGGGTGCTCGCGCGAGTCCCGGTGCGTGAGGTTCAGCAGCCCGCGCGTGACCAGGGCGGAGGTCCCGTCGGGGAAGACGTCGCAGAGCTTGGCCGAGAGGGAGGCGACCGGCGCCGAGGAGCGGAGGGTCACCTCCACGCGCGGGTACCCGAGCACCTCCAGCTCGTGCTCGAGCGGTCCCCACTCGTAGACGAGCGAGTGGGCCTCGTCGGGGCGCTGGTCCATCGGCTGGCCCCACGGCAGGCCGCCGGCGCAGCTGATCCAGGCCGTCCACCCCACGTCGCCGCGGACCTCGAGCTCGTCCGTCGGGCCCTCCAGCCGCCCGGGCGTGCGCGCGTTCGCCATCGGCATCGGCAGCTCGGCGGAGCGCTCGAGCGGCCAGCCGGGCTCGGAGCGCCACTCGCCCCGCATCTCCGGCAGGTCCGGCGCCGGCCGCGTCGGGCGCCGCATGAACAGCACGATCGGCGGCTCGCGGTCGACGCCGTTGTCGATCCCCTTCAGCCACCGGTCCCACCACCGCGCCATCTCCGGCACGAGGTCGGCGTTCGGGCCGGGCAGGCAGGTCTCCGTCGAGGCGTGCGACCACGGTCCGAAGATGAGGCGCCGCGGGCAGCGCATCGCGGCCATCGCCCGCAGCGAGATGTTCTTGTACCCGTCGGCCCAGCCGCAGACGAGCATCGTCGCGGCCTCCACCGCGGCGTAGTCCTCCCGCAGCGAGCTCTGCTTCCAGTACGCGGAGTAGGTCTGCTCCGCCAGATCCCGCAGGATCCACGGCTCGACCTCGCGCATCCGGAGCTCCCACTGGTCGCGCCAGCCCTCGCCGTAGACCGACGGCACCGGCGGCAGGAGGTTCTCGAGGAACATGTACAGCGGCCAGTCCACGAGATCGAGCTGCTTCAGCGCGCCGCCGAAGTAGTGGACGTCGTCGGCGTACCGATCGTCGGAGGCGAAGATCGAGCAGATCGCCCGCAGGGCCGGCGGCCGGCGCATCGCGACGGCGAGGGAGTTGAACCCGCCCCACGACGTCCCGTACATCCCGACCGCGCCGCTCGACCACTCCTGCGACGCGAGGTGCGCGATCACGACCTCGAGGTCGTCGAGCTCCTGCGGTGGGTACTCGCCCGGGGGGATGCCCTCCGACGACCCGGTGCCGCGGATGTCCAGGCGGCAGACGGCGTACCCGAACTCGTCCGCGAAGCGCTCGTACTCGCTCGCGTAGTGGGCGGTCAGGTCGTCCTTCCGGTAGGGGAGCGCCTCCAGGAGCACGGGCCAGGGGCCGCCGGTCCCGGGCAGGTACAGGGTCGCCGCGAGGCGCACGCCGTCCGGCATCGCGATGAACACGTCCTCGCGGTCCATGTCCGGCGCATCCTACCGGTCGGGTCGGCCCCGGCCGGCCCGCGGGGCGGGGCGGCCCCGACCGAGGGTCACGTCCAGCCGGGGAACCAGGCCCGGAGGCGGAAGGCCTCGTCCGAGAGCGCCGCGCCGGTGAGCACCGGCCAGAACCAGACGAACAGCCCGACCGAGAGCGCGACGAACCCGACCACGAGCGGCAGGTACGGGCGCGAGCGCGAGCCGGCGACGCGCAGCTCCGAGAGCCACCGCAGCACGGCCACGATGGTGAGCACGAGGAACGGCGTGATCGGCGTCGCGTAGAACAGGAACTGGGGTCGGGGCACGAGCAGCCACGGCGCGTACAGGCCGAGCACGCACGCCACCGCGAACCCCGCGCACCGGTCCCGGTCGCGCCACCACCGGTAGGCGGCGAGGGGCACCGCGAGCAGCGAGCCCCAGAAGATGGCCGGGTTGCCGTTGGCATAGATGACCTTGCGGAGCCCCTCGGTGGGGTACTGCGCGAAGTACAGCACGGGGCGCGTGAGGAACGGCCAGGTCCACGCCGAGGACAGGTAGGGGTGGATGGGCTCGCCGCTCGCGTCCGTCACCTTGAGGTTCGCGTGGTAGCTCGCGATCGCGCCCTGGAGCTCCAGCCACCGCTTCAGGCTCCAGCCGTGCTCCGCGAACCACGCCGCGTAGGAGGCCACGTAGACGACGGCCGGCACGAGCAGCAGCGCGACCACGATGCCGAAGCCCTCGGCCTGCAGCGTCCGCCAGAGCGGCCGGCGCATCCCGAGCTCCTTGCGCCGCAGGTGCTCCCACGCGAGCGTGAGCAGCACGGCGACGGCGATCCCCGTGAGGCCCGACCACTTCGAGGCGACCGCGGCCCCGAACGCGACCCCGGCCGCGAGCCGCCACGGCCGCAGCACCGGCTCCGGGAACGCCGGCGGCGCGCCGTCGGGATCCGGGGGCGGGGGCGCGCGGCGCAGGATCCAGCGGCGGTCGAGCAGCAGGAGCAGGAACCCGGCGACCATCCAGGTCGTGACGAAGATGTCGAGCATCGCCACGCGCGACTGCACGACGTGCATGCTCTCGGTGGCGAGCAGCAGGCCGGCGACGAACGTCCAGATCGGCCTGCCGAGCAGGAGCTGCGCGATGCCGGCGAGGAGGACGACGGAAAGGGTCCCCGCGACCGCGGCGGGCACGCGCCAGCCGAAGGGGTCCACGCCGAAGGCGAGCTCGCCGAGGGCGATGGCCCACTTGCCGAGCGGCGGATGGACCCACGCGCCGGTGTCGCCGCGCTCGCGGCGCCAGTAGCGCTCGTCGCCGCTGTTGATGTCGCAGCGCTCGTTCGGGTAGCCGAGGAAGATGCACGCGGACTTCGAGTAGTAGTACTCGTCGAAGATCCGCCGCTGCGGGTAGCCGAGGTGCGGGGAGCGGGCGAGCCCGGCGATGATCCCGACGGCGAGGAGCGCCACGACCGGCCGGTTCACGAGACGGCGGAACCGCTCGAGGGGGGAGGCCGGCGCGGGGAGCGAGGCGACCCGGCTCACGATCCCTTCCCCAGCGCGGAACCGGCCGGGGCCCCGACCACGAGCACGCGGGAGCCCTCGCGCACGCCGAGCGTGCGCGGCAGTGGCGTTTGCGAGTGGTCCCGGCGGTCCCCTCCCATGATGCGGCACGATACCCCCGGGGGAGGTCCTTCGACCGTTCCGGGCCCCGCGCCCGCGTGGGAGCATCGGAGCGTGAGCGGCAGGCTGTACGTGGTCGGCACGCCGATCGGGAACCTCGGCGACATGACCGACCGGGCGCGGGAGACCCTGCGGAGCGTCGACCTCGTCGCGGCCGAGGACACCCGGCGGACGGGGAGGCTCCTGCAGGCCTTCGGCATCCGCGTCCCGCTCCTGTCCCTGTTCGAGGGGAACGAGCGCGAGCGCACCGAGCGCGTGCTCGCGGCCCTTCGGGAGGGCAAGGACGTGGCGCTCGTCGCCGACGCCGGGATGCCGACGATCTCGGATCCGGGGTACCCGCTCGTCCGGGCCTGCGTCGAGGAGGGGATCCCCGTGCGGGTGGTGCCCGGGCCCTCGGCGGTGATCGCGGCGCTCGCGGTCTCGGGCCTGCCCACCGACCGCTTCGTCTTCGAGGGGTTCCTGCCGCGCCGGGCGAGCGAGCGCCGCGCGCGGCTGCGGGCCCTCCGCCACGACCCCCGCACGGTCGTGCTCTTCGAGTCGCCCGGGCGCGTGGCGACGCTGCTGCGGGACGTGCTGGTCGAGCTCGGCGACCGGCGCGCGGCGCTCGCTCGCGAGCTCACGAAGCTCCACGAGGAGGTCGTGCGCGGGCGCGCCTCCGAGGTGCTCGCGACCCTCGCCGACCACGAGCCGAAGGGCGAGATCGTCCTCGTGCTCGAGGGCGCGACCGAGCCCGAGCGTCCGCCGATCGTGGAGCTCGTCGCCGAGGCCCGCGCGCTCGTCGCGACGGGGATGCGCAAGCGCGCCGCCGCGACGGAGGTCGCCCGCCGGCACGGCGTGACCGCGAGCGAGATCTACGATGCGCTCGTGCGTGGCGGGTGAGGCGGACCAGGGCACGGATGGACCTCAGGCATCGCTCCGCGGAGACCCCGGCGTCCCCGGCGGGGAAGGTACGGATCCCGCCCAGACCGGATCTCGGACCGCCGCCGAGACGGCGGGGGCCGTGGCTCGTCTGGGCGATGGCAGCTGCGGGGGTCGTCACGCTCGTCGCTCTGACGGTGCGGGCGGCCGTCGAGCCGCTGCCCCTCAGCCGGCTCCTCCCATCGGCCACGCCGACGCGCCCGGAGGGCGGCCAGTACCGCTTCCTCCGCTACACCGCGGACGGACCGTACCGCTGGGACCCCTGCGGGACGATCAGCTACGAGGTCAACCTGACGAACGCGCCACCCGGGGCGCTGACGGAGATCCGAGAGGCCACGCGTCGGGTCTCCGAGGTGACCGGGATCCCCTTCGTCGAGGTCGGCACGACGACGCGGACCGTGGGCATGCAGCTCAGGAGCGCCGGCCGGAGCGGGGCGCCGGGGGAGTCGCGCTTCTACCCGGTGCTCATCGGCTGGGTGGCGCAGGAACGCTTCCGCGTCCTCGCGGACTCGCGCCGGGCCCTGGCGTTCGCGCTGTCCTTCCCCGGATCCGGCCCCCGCGCCGGCACGTACGCGAGCGGGGTCGTCGCGCTGGACGCGGGGGTGGACTGGCAGGACCGACGTGGCTTCAGCTGGCGAGACAGCCTGGGGGTGGTCCTCATGCACGAGCTCGGTCACATCATGGGGCTCGCGCACGTGAGCGACCCCGGTGAGCTCATGTGGTCCCCCGACCTCACCTCGAAGGTCGCAGACCCATCGCAGGCGGAGTGGGGACCGGGCGATCTCCAGGGGCTGCGGATCCTCGGCCGGAACGGCCAGGCGTGCGGTGGGCCTGAGTCAGCCTAGTGGGCGCTGGCTCGGCGACGGTCTCCGCGCCGACGGGGCCGGCGACGCGCTCGTCCGCGGGGGCGGGCCTACCATGGGTCCGTGAGCGGGTCCCCGAGCGACCGTCCCCCGCTTCCGGCGCCGCCCCCGCCCGCGGGGCCGCCCGGGTTCGTGCCGCCGAGGCCGGACCAGCCCCGCCCGCCGCGTCGCCCCCGTCGGTGGCCGATCGCGGTGGCCCTCGGGCTCGTCGTCGCGGTCGGGCTCGCGCAGCTCGGCGTCCCGGCGGTGCTCGAGGGCGCGCGCCGGGCCCTGGAGCGCCCGCGCGGCGAGTTCGCCTTCCTCGGTCGGTCGCCCGACGGCCCCTACCGATGGAACCCCTGCCAGCCGATCACCTACGAGGTGAACCTCACGAACGCGCCGTCGGGGGCGCTCGCCGACGTCCGGGAGGCGGTGCGCCGCGTCTCGGAGGCGACCGGCATCCGGTTCATCGAGCTCGGCACGACGACGAGGACCGTGGACATGCAGATCGGCCGCGCCTTCCAGAGTCGGACGCCCGGCGAGCCGCGCTTCTACCCGGTGCTCATCGACTGGGTCCCGCACGAGCACTTCGACTTCGTGGCCGACACGCACCGGGCCGCGGCGTTCGCGATCCCCTACCGCGGGTTCGGGGAGCTCGCCCGCACCTACGTGAGCGGGGTGGTGGCGATGGACGCCGGCGAGGATCTCCCGCCGGGCTTCGGCGAGCGCTACAGCCGCGGCGTCGTGCTCATGCACGAGCTCGGCCACGTGATGGGCCTCGACCACGTCGGCTCGCCGCACGAGCTCATGTGGGCGCCGGACGTCTCCTCCTCGCCCCTGCCCGACCTGTGGCAGACGGACTGGGGACCGGGGGACCGGGAGGGGCTGCGGCGGCTCGGCCGCGAGGCGGGCTGCCTCCCCGCCCGCTAGTCTGCGTCAGACTAGTCCCCGCGGCGACCGGTGGGTGGCGTCCGGGCGGCGAGCGGCGTCCGGTACGATGGCCGCGCCATGGGCCGCGACGTCTTCTACATCACGACCCCGATCTACTACCCGAACGACGTGCCGCACATCGGCCACGCCTACGACGCCGTCGCCGTGGACTTCATCGCCCGGTACCACCGGCTCCGGGGCGAGCGCGTCTTCCACCTCACCGGGACCGACGAGCACGGGCTCAAGCTCCAGCGCGCCGCCGAGGCCGCCGGCATGAGCCCGAAGGCGTGGGTCGACGAGATGGAGCCGAAGTGGCGTGAGGTCTGGGCGCGCCTCGACATCGCCTACGACGACTACATCCGCACCACCGAGCCCCGCCACGAGGCCGCGGTGAAGGAGCTCCTCCAGACCGTCTACGACAACGGCCGCGAGGACATCTACCTCGGCACGTACGAGGGGTGGTACTGCGTCGCGTGCGAGGCGTACTACACCGAGGGCGACCTCGTGGAGGGACGCTGCCCGATCCACGACCGCCCGGTCGAGCGCCTGCGCGAGGAGAACTACTTCTTCCGCCTCTCCGCCTACGCGGACCGGCTCCTCGCGCACTACGCCGCGCACCCCGAGGCGGTCGAGCCCGAGACCCGGCGGAACGAGGTCCTCTCGGTGATCCGCGGCGGGCTCCAGGACTTCTCGATCAGCCGGACCTCGTTCTCCTGGGGCATCCCGCTGCCGTGGGACCCGGCGCACGTCTGCTACGTCTGGTTCGACGCGCTCGCCAACTACATCACCGCCGCGGGCTACGCGTCGGACCCCGAGCGGTTCGCGGCGCTCTGGCCGGCCGACATCCACATGATCGGCAAGGACATCCTCCGCTTCCACGCGATCTACTGGCCGGCGATGCTGATGGCCGCCGACCTCGAGCCCCCGAGGCAGGTCTGGGCCCACGGGTTCCTCACGGTCGGCGGGAAGAAGATGTCGAAGACGAACCTCACGGGCATCCACCCGTTCGAGCTCATCGACCACTTCGGGACGGACTCCTACCGCTACTACTTCATGCGCGAGATCCGGTTCGGCGAGGACGGGAACTTCTCGTGGGAGTCGATGGTGGACCGCCACAACGCGGATCTCGCGAACGGCCTCGGGAACCTCGCGAGCCGGGTCCTCGCGATGCTCGCCTCCTCCTTCGAGGGTCGGGTGCCCGAGCCGGAGCTCGGGGGGGCCGAGGGGGACCTGCCGGAGGTGATCGCGGACGCCGCCCGCCGGTACGACGAGCACATGCTCGCGGTCCGGCTGCACGAGGGGCTGGCGGCCGTCTGGAGCATCGTGGATCGGGCGAACGGCTACCTCGTCGAGCGCGAGCCCTGGAAGCTCGCGCGGGATCCCGCCCGTCGGGCCGAGCTCGCCTCGGTCCTGTACGCCGCGGCCGAGACCCTCCGGGCGCTCGCGATCCTCATCTCGCCGATCATGCCGGGGGCGGCCGAGCGCCTCTGGGAGCAGCTCGGGATCGCCGAGCCTCTCGCGCACCAGCACGTGCCCGAGGCCGTCGCGTGGGGCCGGCTGCGGCCGGGGACGGTGACCACCAAGGGGGGCGCGCTGTTCCCGCGCCTCGAGTCCTGAGTGAAGGTTCCCGCCATCGCGTTTCACGTGAGACTCCCCTCATGGACCGGAAGTTGAGAGCAGCGAGGCGGGCCGCGAGGTGAGCGGAGCCAACCGTGAACCGCCGGTGGACGCGGGCGCGGTGGACACCCACGCCCACCTCTTCCTGTGCGACCGCGAACCTCAACCGCTGCTGGAGGAGGCTCGGGCCGCGGGCGTCCGCACCGTGATCTGCGTCGGCATCGACCCCGAGACCAGCCGGCGGTCGCTCGAGCTCGCCGAGTCCTTCCGCGGCGTGTTCGCGACGGCCGGGATGCATCCCCACACGGCCTCGGCGATGGACCACGCGGCCGGGGGCGCGATCGAGGAGCTCCTCAGCAGCCCACAGGTGGTGGCGGTGGGGGAGACCGGCCTCGACTTCCACCGGATGCGCTCGCCCCGTGAGGACCAGGAGGCGAACCTGCGGCTGCACATCGCGATGGCGCGCGAGGCCGACCTCCCGCTCGTCGTCCACGTCCGCGACGCGTGGAGCGAGGTCCTTCGACTCCTGGATGAGGGTTCCGCCGAGCGCGTCGTGCTCCACTGCTTCAGCGGCGACGCCGACATCGCGCGCGAGTGCGCCGCGCGCGGGTACCACCTCTCGTTCGCGGGGAACCTCACGTACCCGCGGAACGCGCATCTGCGCGAGGCGGCCGCGGCGGTGCCGCGCGACCTGCTCCTCGTCGAGACCGACTGCCCGTTCCTCCCGCCGCAGCCGCTGCGCGGGCGCGAGAACGCGCCGGCGAACGTCGTCCCCGTGATCGAGGAGCTCGCCCGCGTTCGCGGCGCGAGCGTCGAGGACGTGCGCGCCGCGACGGCCGCGAACGCGATGCGCGCGTTCCCGCGGCTGCGCTGAGGATCTCGGCGGGTCCGAACGCGCGCGAAGATGCCGATCCGCGAACGCGGGCGCGCGCACGAGCGGCCGAACGGATGTTCGCTTTCAAGTTTGCAGTGAGGGTTGAGGCTTTGGTACGGTGCGGGCGCTTCGTGTTCGGAGGCTTCGGTTCGGCCCCACCGCCGCTTCCCCCCGGAGCCTTCTTCCGACAGGAGGAAGGATGCGGGTTCGTCCCACCCGGGTCCGGAGGCTCCGGATCCGGAAGGCGATCGGGAACGCGGCGCTCGCGGGAGCGGTGCTGGTCCTCGGGACCGCGTACCTCGCCCTCGAGAAGCAGGTCACGCTCGTGGTGGACGGGCATCCGACGGCGATCCGGACGCTGAGCACGGACGTGGAGGGCCTCCTCGAGTCCTCGGGGGTGGACCTCCCGATCGGAGGTGTGGTGGTGCCCCCGCCGGCGACGCCCCTCGCCGACGGGATGACCGTCGTGGTGGACTCGGACGGGCTCCTCACGGCGGTCGCGCCGGCACCCACGGACGTGGGGGCCTGGGTGATGGAGGTGGCGGGCGGGCCCGCGGCGAAGCTGCGGATCCCGTCCGTGGAGAGCTTGCTCTCCGCGGGTCGGTCGGCCGGGCCGTCCCGGACGGTGGCGGTGCACGTGGTGGTTTTGGGGAAGGACCGCGACGTCGTCACGGATGCCACGACGGTCCGGGAGCTCCTCTCGGCCATGGGGATCCGGCCCGACGCCGACGACCGCGTCCGACCATCACCCGGGACCCCACTCACCCAGGGCCTCACGGTCCGCTACACGAGCGTCGAGACGCGCCTGCGAGAGGTCCGCGTGCCGATCCCCCACACGACGCACACGGTCTACTCGGACCGCCTCGAGCCCGGGGAGGTGCGCATCGCCCAGGTCGGGCGTGACGGCCTCATGGTCGAGACCTACCGCCTCCGGATCGTGAACGGCGCGGTCGTCCGCCGGACGCTCCTCGGGCGTCGGGTCGTGGTCCCGGCGATCCCGACGCGGCGGGTCCTCGGGCGCGACACGACCGTCCACGGCACCCAGGTCGGGGAGGCGAGCTACTACACCTTCGCCCCGGGGGACGGCCTCACCGCGGCGCACCCGTGGCTCCCGTTCGGTACGGTGGTCACCGTCGAGAACCTCGCGAACGGCAAGACCGTCACGGTGGTGATCAACGATCGGGGACCCTTCGGCGGCCGCATCATCGACCTCAGCGTCGAGGCCTTCCGACGCATCGCGCCGCTCAGCCAGGGCGTCTGCCAGGTCCGCCTCACCTGGTGAGCCGCGGAGCGGCCGGGCTCGGGCCGCCGGGCTCGGTCGGGCGGAGCTCCGGGAGCTGGCGCGCCGCCACGGGATCTCGCCGCGGAAGGCGCTCGGGCAGCACTTCCTCGCCGACCCCAACCTCGCGCGCGCGATCGTGGCCGACGCC